>NZ_BAAAQA010000006.1:0-57080 GCF_039531425.1 Kocuria atrinae | reverse complement strand
GTAGCGGCGGCGTACAGTTCTGGCATGGAAAAGATCAGCATTCGGCCCGCGAGGACCTCTGACGTCCAGGGAATCAAGGCTCTGGTGTCGCCCATGGCGCAGGAGAACATCCTGATCACCAAGGACACGGTGACCTATTACGAGAACATCCAGGAGTTCGTGGTTGCCCAGACCGAGAGCGGCGAGCTGGTGGGCTGCGGCGCGTTACACGTGATGTGGGAGGACCTCGCCGAGGTCCGCACGCTGGCCACCTCCGCCAAGGCGCGTGGGCAGGGTGTCGGACGGCGCATGCTCGAGGTCCTGATCGAGCGTGCCGCTGAACTCGGGGTGAGCCGGGTGTTCTGTCTGACGTTCGAGGTCGAGTTCTTCTCCGCCCACGGTTTCGAGGTCATGGAGAATCAGGAAAGCATCGACCCGGATGTCTTTGCCGAGCTCCTGCGATCCCACGACGAAGGCGTGGCCGAGTTCTTGGACCTGGCCCGCGTGAAACCCAACACACTGGGCAATACCCGGATGATTCGGCAACTGCACGCGGCACACTGACCCCGGCCGAAGCCGTCGGCTTGGCCCGGCACATTGACATGGCCGTCCCACTGCCTCGGGCACCCGGCCAGTTGAAGTTCGCCCGCCTCAGCCGGGCAGGCTCGCTTCGTCTCCCTGACGACTCGCAAGACCATCCCTCACCAGCCCCTGAAAGGCTCGCTCGCGCTGTTCCGGCGGGGCAGGGAGGGACCACAGCTTCTCGAGCATGTCGGTCGTCTCTTGCTCGGGACGCTCCATCCGGGCCGCCAGCTGCTCCGCACCCGCGCGATCCGTGAGCAACAGATCCACCGGAATCGGCGCGGGGCTGTGCCGCAGCACCGCCATCATGGCGCCGCGCACCTGCCGGTCGGTGCCGTGCCAGGACTGGCCTTTGGGAACGTAGTCCGGCTCCGGCCGCCCAGCGGCTATCCACGCACACTGGTCGAACACCGGGCAATCGTCGCATTTGGGAGCGCGCGCCGTGCACACCAGGGCACCGAGTTCCATGACGGACTGGTTCCACTTCACCGAGTCTTCACGGCCCTCGGGCATGAGCTGGTCCGCAAGCCGGGTCTCTGCGGCGGTGAGGGACTTGGACGGCAAGGCCTTACCGCTGAACAGTCGAGCGTGCACGCGGCGGATATTGGTGTCCACCACCGTGTAGTGCTGGCCGAACGCGAATACTGCCACGGCCGCCGCCGTGTAGGAACCAATGCCGGGCAGATCCAACAGTTCCGCGTGGTCCTCCGGGACCCGATTGCCGTGGTTCTCGGCGATCTCCGTGGCCGCCGCGTGCAGCCGGAGCGCCCGGCGTGGATACCCGAGCCTGCCCCAGGCTCGCACCACCTCCGCGGGGCTCGCAGCCGCGAGATCCGCCGGTGTGGGCCAGCGATCGAGCCATTCGCGCCAGATGGGCAGGACCCGTACCACGGGCGTCTGTTGGAGCATGATTTCGCTCACCAGTACGCCCCAGGGGGAACAATCGGGGTGCCGCCATGGGAGGTCCCTGCCGGCGCGTGAGAACCACTGGATCACGGCTTGGTGAATGCCGTGAAGTTGATCCGGTGCGCAGGGTGTGGGGCTCAAGTTCATAAGTCCCCACGGTAGCCTGGAGGTCATGGCAACCAACGGTTCTGAGCAGCGTGATTCCAGCGACCCCCGCGTGTCCCACGGGGATTCCGATGACCGGTTGCCGCCCTCGGTCTACCGCCGACGTCGCTTGATTGCGCTTGCCGTGCTTCTCGTGTTGGTTGTGGCGCTGATTTGGGGCATTTCCTCCGTGGTCTCGGCGCTGACCGGATCCTCGGAGGAGCCCGAGCAACCACAGCCGCAAACCGAAGTCACGGCCGAGGCCACTCCGGAAGCAACCGTGGATCCGAACAACAAGTTCGCGGACTTCACCCCCCGACCGACTCCCAGCGGTGAAGAGGACAGTGAGGACCCGTCGGCCAGTCCTGTGGCCGTTGAGGAATGCGGTGCAAATCTGAGCCTCACGGCGTCCACGGACAAACAGACGTACCCGGCCGATCAAGAACCCGTGCTGGTCATGACCATGGAGAACACCGGTGACACCCCGTGCCGGGTCAACGCTGGGACGAACGCCATGAACTACGTGGTCACGTCCGGTTCGGACGTCATTTTCGACTCGCGGCACTGCGCGGCGGACGGCGAGGATCGGAACGTCACACTGGAGCCGGGCAAGAAGGAAGACGCCCGTCTGACGTGGAACCGCACCCGTACCGCAGAAGGTTGCCCCGCAGATCAGCCGAAGGCCATGGCTGGCTACTACAACCTGACCGTTGGTCTGGGGGGGCAGAACAGCTCGAACGCAACGTTCGTGCTGGAATAAGCCGCTGACTACATGAAGCGTTCGAGCAGGCTCGTCTCTGCCATGCGGGACAGCGACTCGCGTACGTTGCGGGCACGCTGCTCGCCAATGCCCTCCACGGACATAAGGTCCTCCAGGTTCGCGGCCATGAGGGCCTGCAGCCCGTCGAACTGACCCACCAAGCGTTTGGCCACCACGCGGGGCATGGACTTGATGCCGTCGAGCAGTCGGTAACCGTGCGGGTGCAAGTCCGCTTCCAAGTTGCCCTGGGGCGTGATCAAGGCTGCGGCCACGGCGACTTTCTGAAGGTCGATCAGATCTGCGGGAGACAACTCGGCCAGTTGTTCCGTGGCGTCCTTCAACACCTCAGGCGGAGTGTCCTCGGGGAGGTAATCACGCAGGACCACATCCGGTCCGGGGCTGTTACCCGCGGTGAGTTCTTCCAACTGAAGCGAAATCAAGCGACCGTCCTCGCCGAGTTCCAGCACGTACCAGCTGATCTCCTCGGAGATCCTGCGCACCATTTCCATCCGCTGCAAGGTCAATGCAACATCCCGCGCCGTCACGGCGGCCTCGATCTCTAGTGCGGAGAGGCTGCCCAGCACCTGCTCGAGTCGGTTGCTGTAATGCTCCAGGGTCTGTAGTGCCTGATTGGCGCGGGCCATGATGGCCTGCGAGCCTTCAATGGCGTAGCGGTGATCGCCCACGTAAATGGTGATCACGCTCATCGATTGACTCACGGACACCACGGGAACGTTGGTCTGCTTGGCGGTGCGTTCGGCGGAGCGGTGGCGAGTACCGGATTCCTGGGTCTCGATGTGAGCTTCCGGCATGAGCTGCACTCCGGCTTTGAGGATGCGGGTGGCATCGCGGTCGCACACGATGGCGCCGTCCATCTTGGCCAACTCGCGCAGTTTGGTGGGGGTGAACTCGGTATCGATGTCGAAGCCACCGGAGCACACCGCTTCCACGGATTTGTCGAAGCCCAGCACAATCAACCCGCCGGTCCGGCCCCGCAGGATGCGTTCGAGTCCGGTGCGCAACTGGGTTCCGGGCGCCAAGCGGGCCAGGGTTTTACGTAGGGCCGACTCCTGAGCTTTCACCACATCATCATCCTACGTGCTATTTGCATACACTCTGCGCCCAGGTTCGCGTGCCCACCGGGCGCCAGCAGCACCCGGCCGCTACTCGCTCAGTGGCCGCGGGGCGGGAACAACAACTCGATGGCTTCGCTCACCGTGGTGACCTCTCGGACAGAAAATCCCTGGGGTATCTTTCCCGGCCCACTGGGGGAGGCGGGCACCACGGCGTGGGTGAAACCGAGGCGGGCGACTTCTTGGATGCGGCGATTGATGTCCGGTACGGGACGGACCTCACCCGCCAGACCGATCTCCCCGAAACAGACCAGGCGCTGTGGAAGCGGGCGATCCTGAGCTGCAGAGGCCAGCGCCATGCAGACTGCCAGGTCGGTGGCCGGTTCAGTGAGACGGACACCGCCCACCGTGGAGACATAGCAGTCCAAACTGGCCAATCCCACGCCCGCGCGGCGCTGCAGCACCGCCAGCAACATGGCCACGCGAGACCCATCCAGTCCGGAAGTGGCCCGGCGCGGCTGGGCCGTGCTCGATTTGTCCAGAAGAGCCTGTACTTCTGCGAGCAGGGGTCTACGTCCCTCGACAGTGACGCTCAAGCACGTGCCCGCCACCGGCAGGGGAGTCCGGGAGACGAACAGGCCGGACGGATCAGCCACGGATTCAATGCCGGCCTCGCCGAGGTCGAAACAACCGACCTCATCCGTGGGGCCGAAACGATTCTTGATGGCGCGCAACAACCGGATCCTGGAGTGCTTGTCGCCCTCGAACTGGCAGACCACGTCCACCAGGTGTTCCAGCAGTCGCGGGCCGGCAATGGAGCCTTCCTTGGTGACATGCCCGACCAGCAGTGTGGTGATGTTCTTGGTCTTGGCTGTGTGGATCAGGCTGGCCGCCACTTCACGTACCTGACTGACGCCACCCGCGGAGCCATCGACCTCGGAACTCGCCAGGGTTTGAACCGAATCCACGATGAGCAATTGGGGTTTTACGGACTCTACGTGAGCCAACGCGGTGGACAGATCTGTTTCCGCGGTGAGATAGAGCTGGTCCGCGACAGCTCCGATACGTTCCGCGCGGAGCTTGACTTGGGCTGCGGACTCCTCACCGGTCACGTACAGAACGTTGCGGGGAGTTGTGCCCCCGGCGACCTTGGCGGCCGCGTCCAGCAAGAGAGTGGACTTGCCGACACCGGGTTCGCCGGCGAGCAGGATCACGGCACCGGGCACCAACCCGCCGCCCAGTACACGATCCAATTCGGTGACGTGGGTGGGCGTGAACTGGGCGATGGACGAGTCCACCTGACCAATGGGTTTGGCCGGCTGCGCCACGGAACGAGCGGCCTGAGTGCGGCCGTGGTCCTGGGCGCCGCCGACTTCTTCCACGGTGCCCCAGGACTGGCATTCCCCGCACCGACCCACCCATTTGGCCGTGGTCCAACCGCATTCGGTGCAACGGTACGACACTGAGGATTTACGGGTCTTGGTGCTCATGCGTTCACAGTATCCAGCGCGTCAGACACGCATACGCTGCCCGGAATCAATCCGCTTGGAGCGGGGGCAAGTGATCGATGGCCACCTGATGACTGATGCCAGTGGCCTCGATCAGGTCCACCACCATGGGACGGATCATCAGCACGAGCGCCTCACCCTCCATGGTGCGCACCCCCATGCTGTGGGGCTCCAGGCGTTCCGCGACCGAGAATAATTCATTGCGGGCCTGGCGCAGATAGCTCTCACGCGATTGCGGGTGGCTCACGGCCAGTGCGTTACCCAAGCTCAACACGGCGTCGGAAAGATCGGCGAGCACCTCGGTCAGGGAAGTGACGGCGTCGTCGGCGAGCGAAACGTGGTCCAATACGGACGCGAGTCTGCGCGTGAGAACGCGTGAGTTCCTGACGGCCAGGTCCAAATAGTGGATGCAATGATCCAGGCTGTCGATTTCCTGCCGGTGTCTTCGGTGCAGGGGAGACGCGTACGAGATCTCTTTGGACGCTTTCAACCCCGTGCGGACCGAATCGACCAGGGGCTGAGTCTGGCGGCCACGGACCAGCGCATGCCACGCCAGCCTGGAGTCGTAGTCGGAGACGGCGCGGGAGGACTCGGCCAGTAACTCGGAGTATTCGGTGATGAGCTTGCGGACGTCGCCGCGGGGCTCACGGCGGGGGTCTTCCGGGATGAAGTAGGCCAGTGCGAGAGCGCACAGACAGCCGACCACGGCGTCGAGGGAGCGGGCGAACACGCCGTCCTGCGAAGGGGGCAACAGCACGACCAGCACGGACTGCAAACCCATCTGGGTGGTGAAGATCGCCCCGTTGTCCAAGAACCTGGCGAGCAGGAGCGAAATCAACAGGACCACGGCCGCTTGCCATTCCCCGTGGCCCAGAGCGTGAATCAGAACATCGCCCACCACAATGCCCAGGGTGCATCCGATGGACACTTCGAGTACGCGCCGGTAACGTAACCCACCCTTGGCATAACCCAGGGACACGAGGGCAGCGGTTGCGGCGAAAATCGGCCCGTGGTGGCCGAGCAGGCGTTCCGCGATCATGTACGCGCCCACCGCAGCCACGGTCATCTGAACGGCTTGAAACAGCCCTCTGAGCATGCGGTTCCAGCCGGTCTTGGAACGGCGGCTCACCGCAGAGGGAACATGAGCAAGCCGGGATCTGTGGTGGTTCGCCTCGCTCGATGCCATGCCACCATCTTAGGCAGTGCCCGCGGAAATCCGGTTCTGGCCGATGTACCCCGATCATGTCCGGTATCCGGTGTGTGCAATAAATCACAGTGAATGGCGAACGCGCACGTCGCGCCCCGGACGTCTGCACTGACGCGTCATCTGTTAACCCGTAGTTCACCCGCTCGGATAACTCTGTCCATATCCACTGCCTACCGTCACGGGTGTACAACCACGGATGTGAGTTATCCGTAAACGAGTACTCGGCCGATGACGGCCACTTTGCGATCCACCGGCACCGCCGGTTCATTCCATGAAGGGGTAACACAGTGAAGGCTTCCTACTTCGGCCGTTCAGCCGCAGTTCTCGCCATTGGCGCTCTCGCACTCACCGCGTGCAGTTCGGACAACCCGACCGGCAACGAAGGTGGAGACTCCAACGGCGGCGGCGAGTCCAGCGTTTCGGGCACCCTGACCGGTATCGGCGCATCGTCGCAGCAGGCCGCCATGACCGCCTGGCAGAACGGCTTCCAGTCCGCCAACAGCGGCGCGACCGTTCAGTACTCCCCGGACGGCTCGGGCGCAGGCCGCACCGCGTTCCTGGCCGGCGGCGCACAGTTCGCGGGTTCGGACGCCTACATGAGCGACGAAGAGAACGAGGAAGCCAAGGAGCAGTGCGGCCCCGACGGCGCCCTGAACCTCCCCGTCTACATCTCCCCGATCGCCGTGGCCTTCAACCTGCCCGGCGTGGACAGCCTCAAGCTGGACGCTCCCACCATTGCCCAGATCTTCAAGGGCGAGATCAAAACTTGGAACGCTCCCGAGATCGCTGAGCAGAACCCGGACGCCGATCTGCCGGACACCCGCATCACCGTGGTGCACCGCAACGACGACTCCGGCACCACCGAGAACTTCACCGAGTACCTCAACTCGGCCGCTCCCGAGGACTGGACCAACGAGCCGGATCAGGCATGGCCTTCCGAGTACTCCGCCGAGAACGACAAGGGCACCTCCGGTGTTGTGAACACCACCCAGGGCACCGAGGGAACCATTACCTACGCGGATGCTTCCGCAGTGGGCGACCTGGGCACCGTTGAGATCAAGGTCGGCGAAGAGTACGTCCCCCACTCCCCGGAAGCAGCAGCCAAGGCGGTTGAGGTCTCCAAGCAGGTTGAGGGCCGTGGCGAGCACGACATGGCCATCGAGCTCGAGCGTGACACCACCGAAGCTGGTGCCTACCCGCTCGTGCTGATCTCCTACCACGTGGTCTGCGCGCAGTACGACTCGCAGGAAACCGCTGATCTCGTCAAGGCTTTTGAGTCCTACGTGATCTCCGAGGACGGCCAGAAGACCGCCGCCGACTCCGCCGGTTCCGCTCCGTTGTCTGACACCCTGCGCGAGCAGGCTACGGCAGCAGTGGATTCCATCAAGGTTCAGGGCTGACCTGACAACCTAGCGCGCACAAGCGGCGTCGGCGCGGACATCGCGTCGACGCCGTCTGTGCGCCGACCGCCCGGGCTCGTCCATCCCGACCAGGATGGTAGGTTGCCCTGGCACGAGAAATGACCATGATCTGAAGGGACTTTGTACATGTCCACCACAGCGAGCGCACAGAAGCCGGGGACCAAGAACTCCTCGGCAGGTCGCGCCGGCGACTCAATTTTCTCCGGGTTGAGTCTCGCAGCGGGCATCTTGATCTTCGCGGTGCTCGCGGCCGTGGCACTGTTCCTGCTGTTGCAGGCACTGCCCACTTTCGCGGCCCCGGCTGACGAGATCACCGGCGGAGAAGGTTTCTTCTCGTACATCTGGCCCCTCGTGCTGGGCACGCTGATCGCGGCCATCATTGCGCTGTTGATCGCCACGCCCATCGGCATTCTGGTGGCCCTCTACATCTCGCACTACGCGCCGGCCCGGATTTCCAAGTCCGTCGGTTATGTGATCGACCTGTTGGCCGCCATCCCCTCCGTGATCTACGGTGCATGGGGCGCCACGGTGTTGGCCCCGGCGCTGGTGCCCTTCTACAACTGGTTGGCGAACAACCTGGGGTTCATCCCGATCTTCGAGGGACCCGCATCCCAGACCGGTAAGACCATGCTGACCGCGGGCGTGGTGCTGGCCATCATGATCCTGCCCATCATCACCTCCATGTCGCGCGAGATCTTCACCCAGACCCCCAAGCTGCATGAGGAAGCAGCCCTGGCGCTGGGCGCGACCCGCTGGGAGATGATCCGGATGTCCGTGCTGCCCTTCGCACGACCGGGCATCATCTCCTCCGTGATGCTGGCCCTGGGCCGTGCCCTGGGTGAAACCATGGCCGTGGCACTGGTGCTGTCCTCGGGCCCCATGATCGCTTCGCTGATCAAGTCCGGTAACCAGACGATCGCTGCAGAAATCGCCTTGAACTTCCCCGAGGCCTACGGCCTGCGGTTGTCCGAGCTGATCGCTGCCGGTCTGGTGCTGTTCCTGATCACCCTGGTGGTGAACATGATCGCTCGCGCCATCATTGCCCGCTACAAGGAATTCTCGGGAGCTAACTGATGTCAACGACTACGACTAAGCCCGGTACTTCTCCCGTGCGCGAGTCGCGATTGACTCGCGGCCAGCGCCCCAAGTGGCTCATCCCCGTGATCGGGGTGGGTGCGATCGTGGTCGGTGCTGCGATTTCCGCGCTCATCGGCTTCAACATCGCCACCTGGGCGATCTTCGCGGCACTCGTGTTCCTGATCGTGGGCCCGCTGTTGATCGGCGCGATCGAGGGATCACGCGCCGGTTCCGATTCGCTCATGACCTTCCTGGTCTACACCGCGTTCATCCTGGCCGTGATTCCGCTGATCTCGGTGATCTGGACCGTGCTGGCAAACGGTATTCCTGGCCTGACCTCCAACCTGCTGCTCACGTCCATGAATGGTGTCACGGGTGCACAGGACAACTTCGCCGAAGGACCCGGAGATGTCGTGGGCGGCGCCTACCACGCGATCGTGGGTACGGTCTCCATCACCTTCTGGGCCACGTTGATGTCCGTGCCCATCGGGCTGCTGACGGCGATCTACCTGGTCGAGTACTCCAACAACGGTTGGCTGGGTAAGGCCATCACGTTCTTCGTGGACGTCATGACCGGTATCCCCTCCATCGTGGCCGGTCTGTTCGCGGCGGCGCTGTTCGGCATGATCTTCGGCCCGTCCACCCGTACGGGCTTCGTGGCCGCGGTCGCCTTGACCGTGCTCATGATCCCCACGGTCGTGAAGAACACGGAGGAAATGCTGCGCATCGTGCCCAATGAGCTGCGCGAGGCTTCCTACGCCCTGGGGGTGCGCAAGTGGCGGACCATTCTGAAGGTGGTCATTCCCACCGCGATCTCCGGTATCGCCTCCGGCGTTACGCTGGCTATTGCCCGCGTGATCGGTGAGACCGCTCCGCTGCTGGTAACCGCGGGCTTCGCAACGGCCATCAACTGGAACTCGTTCTCCGGCTGGATGACCACGCTGCCCACGTACATCTACTACCAGATCATGACACCCACTTCGCCCACCAACCCCGACCCCTCGCTGCAGCGGGCCTGGGCCGCCGCACTGATCCTGATCGCGATCGTGATGCTGCTCAACCTCCTTGCCCGGCTGATCGCCAAGGCGTTCGCTCCCAAGACGTCCGGCCGCTAAGCATCCATCGAGTCTCGAGTTCTAAGGAATCCACACCATGTCGAAACGAATCGACGTTGAAGACCTGAACGTTTACTACGGCGACTTCCTGGCCGTCGAGGACGTCAACATCAACATTGAAGCGCGGTCCGTGACCGCTTTCATCGGCCCTTCCGGTTGCGGTAAGTCCACCTTCCTGCGCACGCTCAACCGCATGCACGAGGTCATCCCCGGTGCTTATGCCAAGGGCAAGGTGCTCCTGGACGGCGACGACCTCTACGGCAAGGGCGTTGACCCTGTCACGGTGCGCTCCATGATCGGTATGGTCTTCCAGCGACCCAACCCGTTCCCCACCATGTCCATCCGCGACAACGTGCTGGCGGGCGTGAAGCTCAACAACAAGCGCATTTCGTCGAAGGACGCGGATGAGCTGGTGGAGTCCTCACTGCGCGGCGCCAACCTCTGGAACGAGGTCAAGGATCGTCTGAACAAGCCCGGTTCGGGTCTGTCCGGTGGCCAGCAGCAGCGTCTGTGCATCGCGCGTGCCATCGCGGTGAAGCCTGACGTGATTCTCATGGATGAGCCCTGCTCCGCGCTGGACCCCATCTCCACGCTGGCGATCGAGGATCTGATCAACGAGCTCAAGACGGATTACACCGTGGTGATCGTGACCCACAACATGCAGCAGGCATCGCGTGTGTCCGACCGGACCGCGTTCTTCAATATCGAGGGCACCGGCAAGCCGGGCAAGCTTATCGAGTACGCGCCCACCACCGAGATCTTCAACAACCCGCAGATGAAGGAGACGGAGGATTACGTGTCCGGCCGCTTCGGCTGATCGGCCACGTCTCTGACGTTTCTCGGATTCCGACGACGCCGCGCGCCCACCAGGGCGTGCGGCGTCGTCGTTGTTTCAGGAGCCGATCTGCAGCAGGGGAGAGGACGCCAGGAAAAGCGTTCCGGCGATCAGAGCGCACACCGGAACCGTGACGGCCCACGTGACGAGCACTTGCACCAGGGTGCGGTGGTACACGGTGCGGAACCGTTGCAGCGTGCCCGCGCCCAGGATGGCCGCAGTGCTGGTTTGCGAGGTGGACATCGGGAAGGGAACCAGGAAACCACCGATGAAGAGCAAGGATCCGGCCACGGTCTGGGCCACGGCCCCGCGCAGTGGATCGAGGTTCACCACGCGGGCGGACAGAGTATAGGCGATCCGCCAGCCGCCCAGAAGCGTGCCAGCACCCAGGCAGAGTCCCACGAGCAAGGGGATCCACAAGGGGACGTGAGAAATCGGGATGACCATCCCGTAGCACATGAGAAGAACCACGAACACCCAGATGGCGCGCCGGCCGTGCTGGATTCCGTGCCCGAAGTGGATGGCGGCGGCACCCGTGGCCTGAACCAGGGCGGAGCGGCGTTTCACTACCCCGGGAGCTTCATGCCTGAACAGGTATACAGCCAGGAAAACCAGCAGTCGGGCCAGGATGAACGCAATGGCGGGCGCCACGATGATGGGTAGCGCCAGCCGCCAGACCGTATCCCCGTGCACAACCAGATCCGGGGCGAGCCCCACCGCGTAGGCACCCACGAGAGAACCGATGATGCCGCCGCTCATGGCCGCGGTGGACGAGGATGGCATGGCCCACCACCACGTGAGCAGATCCCACGCGATGGCCGTGATCAGCGTGCAAATGATGACCACGGTGCCCACGGTGCTGATGGGTACGGGGATGTCGAACGGAATCAATTGCGTCAGGACCAACCCCACGGTGAGCGCACCGAGAAGGTTGAACACCGCACCCATTCCCACGGCCACGCGCGGGGTGAGGGCATTGAACCTCACGGGCAGGGCGTTTGCATTGGACGCGTCATGGAAACCGTTGACCACGGTGAATGCCACGGCCAGCACAAATCCGGCGACCAGAAGGAGCTCAGCCATGGGGTCAGGATTCCGAGACGAGTACTCGGCCGACTTCTGCGGAGACGTGCGCCAGTGCACGGGAAGCGTCCAGTAGCCTGCCCGCAGCATCCATGCGCCGCAAGGCCTGCAGGGCCTTGTGCTTGTCCAACAGTGACGCTCGATAGGTGCGGTGGGTTCGTTCCGATTGCCGCGAGAGCCGGATCATCTCGAACCAGTAATCGTCCAACTCGTCCAGCGTGGCCAGCCGGCCCATGGCCTTGGTGGTCATCTCGGACATCAGTCGAATGATGTTCAGTTGCTCGGTCGCATGAGAGGTGGGGCGGTCGATCTTGTATAACTGTTGGGTCTCAGCGCAGGCGACGAGAGCTTCGAGAGCTTTTTGGATCCACTGCCCCAGGATGTAAAGGTCCTGGCGGGGAATGGGAACCACGTAGGAAGAACGAGTGGTGGTCATGAGGGAGAAGTACAAGCTGCTGCACTCGTCCTCGGTGTCCAGTAGGGACTGCATGGTTTCGGCCACGCGTTCGTCGGTGGCGCTGAGGTGCTCGGCCAACAGGTCCACGGAGGTTGTGACGCACTGAGACATCTGAACCAGAAGTTCGATGACCCGTTCGTCCTCCGGGAAGATCCGAAAGGCCATACCCCGCCCATCCTTAGGTGTAATACACGTGAATTTTCGACCTCACTGTACCTGCAGAAAGTTAACAGCACGGTCGCCGGGGAAATTTGGTCAGACCACTCCGGAAGCAAGTGGGACTCGGGCGGAGAACGCCGGAAAAGTAGGGGGTGCCGGACCGGGAGCGCCTCTCGGCGGAAGGCCGCTCGTAGCGGCTAAATGATGGAGCCCGGGGCTGCCGCGGCCCGACACCTGATGTCCATGCTAAACCCTGCCCGGGGGGCTAATCCAATGTCCCGTTGCGCCAGGCCTTTGCCGCAGCATCGAGTTCATTGGCGGTACGCGACAACCGGGGGATCCGTCGATCCGCGTGCTGCACGGCCAGGCTGGGGATGTCCTGCGTGCGTTCCTGGCCCAGGGCGATCACGCGACAGAAGGCAGCGAAACGCTCCAGAGCGACGTCGAACTCGCCGTTGAACGCGCCGGACAGGATCGTGTCCGCGACCTGGCAGATCTCCTCAGCGCCGGGGAGACCAGCCACCCCGGCCACCACGTCCGAAACCTGTGCCGTGCCCTTGCCTGCGGCGAACCAACGGCCCATTCGGTGCGGGTCCGTGCGAGCGGCCGCACGCAGGGCATACAGCCGCCACAACGCGCCGGGCAGCGATACCGCGGGGGCCTGGGCCCAGAGTTCGGCAATGCCCTCCAGGCCTTGTTCGTCCGTGAGTTGTACCAGGCGTTGGTGCACCTCGGGATCATCCGCCTCGCGGCCTCGTGAAACGAGCGCGTGGGCGGCCAGGTGCGCGGCCTCCGAGACTCGTGCGGGATCCGTTCCGCCCTCGTGCGCGTCGAACTTCTCGGGCGAGAACTTCACGGGTGAATGGTGCTGGCGCGGTTCATTCATGCGCCCAGCCTACGCCCGCGATCAGTCCGTCGTGTGGGTTTCCCCGGCCTGTTGGCGCCAGCGTTCCTCGATGCGCCGCATGGCGTGTGTGGAGACGGCGCGCCACCAGCGCAGCGCGAGTTCGGGGTGGGTCTTTTCGATCTCGTCCACGGCTTCCGGGGGGAGTTTCCGGGCGACAACGTCCGTGATGGTCGTGAAGCTGACCATGTGACGGGAGTCCGTGCCCAGGGCCACCTCACCGAAGCTCTTACCCGGCCCGAGGACCTCCAGCTCGACGCGTTCGCCGGTGGGGGAGCGGCGGGTGATCTCCACGTTTCCGGAAACCACCATGTACACGCCCTCGAAACGCTGGCCGGCTCGAAGCACAGTGGTGCCGGCGGGCCATTCCACACGGGTGGTCTTGGATCGGATTTCCTCGACGTCCTCGTCGGACAGGGAACTGAGCAGGTCGGAATCCGTGGAACGCACCTTGTCCGGCATGCACTCTGGGCCGCCGAACTTCTCCAGGATCTCGTCCTCTGCCCAGGTCAGGGCCTCGGCGCGGGTGGGGAACACCGTGACCGGATGGTCCAGGTCCTGGGTGTGCTCCGACCCCTTCTCCGCAATGATCGCCAGGTGGCGTTGCGCGTTCTCGAGCTGTTCGGAGGTTCGTCCCAATAGGGGCATGACGTAACGAGCCAGGTCATCCACCTGTCTGATGTCCACCAGGACGTATGCGCATTCGCGTGCGGCCTCGCGGATGGTCCGAATCGCCGTCTCGGCGCCCGCGAAACGCAGGTCGCCCTGCAGCTCGACGATCCGCACGTCCTCCCCGTGTTCCTCGAGGACTTCATTGGCGGCGTCGTTGCGGCGCATCAACGACGGCGCTTCGGACAAGTAGTACTGCGAGCGCACCGTGGAGTGCCCGTTGCGTTCGGTTCGTGCGAAGTGCAGGTCCAGGTCCTGGCTGAGGCGCTCGCACGCGGCCACTCCGCGCACGGAGTTGCCGTGCTGATCCAGCGGCGGTGAGAACACGGCCACGGCCAGCTGTCCGGGCAACACGGCGATGATGCCGCCGGCCACACCGGACTTGGCGGGCAGCCCGACCTTCAAGGCCCAGCGCCCGGCGTCGTCGTACATACCGCACGTGTACATCACTGACAGCACGTCCGAGACCACCTGCGTGCTCAACACGCGCTCCCCGGAGAGCGGATTGACGCCACCGGCGGCGAGAGTGGCCCCCATGCGGGCCAGATCCACGCAGTTGAGCATGACGGAGCATTGCGCGAAGTAGTCCTCGAGCGCGTTGGTGGGGTCGCCCTCGATGATGTCTCGGGAGGACAGTAGCCAACCCAGGGCTCGGTTACGGTCCCCCGAGCGGTTCTCCTGGGCATGAATGGTTTTGTTGATGCGCAGCTGACGCCCCGCCAGCCGGGAGTACAAGCGCAGGATGCGCTCGCGACGGGTGCCGTGGGCGGTGTTCTTGACCAGGGACGTGGCCGCGATCGCGCCGGCATTGATCATGGGGTTCGCGGGGCGCCCGGTTTCGGGCTGCAGCGAGATCTCATTGAACGCGTCACCACTGGGCTCCACATCGATCTTCTCGAACACGCCGTCCATACCGCGGTCCGTGAGGGCCTGAGCGTAGGTGAAGGCCTTGGAGATCGACTGGATGCAGAACTCCTGCTTGGAATCACCGGCCTGGTAAATGGCGCCGTCCACGGTGGCCACCGCAATGCCGATCGGGTTGGGATCGGCGTTGGCCAGCGCGGGGATGGAATCCTTCACGGCTCCGCCCTCAACCTCTCGAAGGTCCTCCACTACCCGTTGCAAGTATTCGGTGATGACGGAGGGACCCAACTTGGTTTTGGGAACGGTGTTCATGAAGTACGTACCTCTTGCGGGACCACGGGTGAGCCGGACAGCACACGAATCACCACGGATGAACAGATGGATTGGGTCAGCAGAATCCCCACGAGCACCAATTGCAGCATGGCCGCCTCGGTGGGGGATGCGCCTCCTAACAAGGCTCCCACAAATGCGCCGGGCAGCGTGACCAAACCGGTTGCGCGGGTCTGATCGATGTTGGGGATCAGGGATTCCTTCATCGATTCCTGAGCCACGGCTTGGTACGCGACCCGCGAAGTGGCGCCCAGGGACAGCCAAGCCTCGATTTCACCTCGCCGCGCCACCGTGGAACGTTCGAAGTTCCGTCCGGTCAGGGTCGCCGCGCTCATCGTATTGCCGATCACGATTCCGGCCACCGCAACCACGTTGGCGACCTCCCACTCGACCAGACGCATCCCGAAGATCAGGACGATCGTGATGAGCGCTCCCACGAAGATGCCGATGACCACGGCCCTTCTTGCGTCCGGGATCCCCTTCAATCTGCTGAATGACGTCCAGGAAGCAGTGGAGAGCATCAGCACCACGAAGGCCAGAACCAACCACGGCAGTGCCAGGACTCCACGCAGAATCACGGCGATCACGGCCAACTGCACCGCCGCCCGGATAACGGCCACCAGCGGCTGAGCTCCGAGCCGGACTCCCGCTTGCCGTTGCACCAGGATCGCCAAAAGGGTCATGGCCAGCAGACCTGCCGCGAACCACCAGATGTTCTCCACGGATCCAGATTAGGTGCGCCGCGGGCCTCCCCTGTACGCATGACGGTTGGCAGAACGGCAGTGCCGATCCATGGACCTTATGTGGTGGGGGCGAAAGTGGAAATGTGCTGAGCCTGCGGTAGAGTAGCGGTGCTCCGTTTCCGGTTCGCCGCTGCGGGGCACGCGCCTTTAGCTCAGTTGGTAGAGCAGTGGACTTTTAATCCATGGGTCGTGGGTTCGAGCCCCACAGGGCGCACCTCATACACAAGGCCCGAACCTCGCGCCGTTGACGTCCAGCGGCCGCGGTTCGGGCCTTTGTCGTGCGTGCCTCCGCGACGGGCACGACGACGGCGCTCTCAGAGATTCGAGGGCCTCGCGGCTACCGCCCGGATCACCTCTGAACCAGGGTGACGTTCAGCCCAGGGTGGCCGCCAGCGCGGGCAAAGCCTGGCCGGCCGTGGCGCGCCAGACATGGTCCGCGCTGGCTGAAACTTCGGATGGTTGCGGGTTGATCTCGATCACGGGGACACCGCGGGCTGCCGCAAGATCAGGGATGCCCGCCGCGGGGTACACCAATCCCGAAGTGCCCACGACCACCACGAGATCGGCCTCCTGCGCAGCTTCGACCGAGTCTTGGAATGCACCCTCCGGCAAGGCCTCTCCGAACCACACCACACCGGGGCGGATCAGCCCGCCGCACTGTTGGCACACGGGCGGATCGAGGCGGGCCACGGGCTCGCGCACTGGTGGGTAGCCCACGCCGGCGGGGGCGCCGCAGTCCGCGCAGCGCAGGGCGAACAAATCGCCGTGGACGTGGGCGAGAACCGTGGCTCCCGCTCGTTCATGCAGGTCGTCCACGTTCTGGGTGGAGATCCTGAGATCGATCTCCGGGAGAGCCTGCCACCGTGCGATCGCTCTGTGGCCAGGGTGGGGCTCGGCCCCGCGCACCAGGGACGCGCGCCAGGCGTACCAGGCCCAACACTGGGCGGGATCGTTCTCCCAAGCCTCCGGGGTAGCCAGCTCCGTGGGATCGAACCGTTCCCACAGCCCGGTTTGGGCATCACGAAAGGTGGGGACGCCGGATTCGGCTGACATCCCCGCGCCGGTCAGGACCGTGACGTGCCGGGCCGAACGGGCCAACTCGAGGACCTCGGTGGGGATCTGCTCTGGAGTGGACATGGTCCCCACATTAGTTGCGCGCACTCCGGCCCGTAGCCGGTTGCGCTCGGTCGTGCCCCATGATGGAGGCATGCCAACGTCCACAGCCTCGCCGCCTCGCAGCATGTCGCAGCGCGTGAAGCAGAACGTGGCTCGGCTGGAATCCCCGGGTCGGATTCCCGGTGTCGATCTGGCCCGGGGCCTGGCGGTACTGGGCATGTATGTTGCCCACCTGACCGTGGTCACGCCCCTCGAGTGGTCCCGGCCAGAGACCTGGCTCGGGGTGGTCGAGGGCAGGTCCGCCATCCTCTTCGCGACCCTCGCCGGTGTGTCCCTGGGGCTCATAGGGTCCAGTATTCGCTCGGTAGCTAACGGCCAGGACGCGACGCGCGCCCGGCGCAGCCCCATCATGATCCGCGCTGTCCTGATCTGGGCCCTCGGGTTGCTTCTGCTCAGCCTCGAGGTGCCTGTATTCGTGGTGCTGCCGGCCTACGGGCTCCTCCTGCTGATCGGAGCGTTCATGGTCTCGTGGTCAACCAGGGCGCTCGTGATCACGGCGGCACTCACGGCCGCGGTCGCCCCGTACATCGTCACGATGATCGACGGCGCGGGCCCACCCGAGAGGGGAGGCGCGGGGGAGTTCTTCGCCGACGTGTTCGGGTGGAATTACCCGTTCGTGCTGTGGCTGGCCTTCGTGGCCGCGGGGATCATTGCGGGTCGATTGATCCGTGGTGGAGCCGGTCCCACGGCACTACTGCTCGGATCGGGATTGACACTGGCCGTTCTGGGTTACGCAGTATTCGGCCCGGTGGGCAACCAGGTGGTTGATCGCTACGGAGCGGATCTCCCGACCGGCTCGACTCCCTGGTTGCTGTCCGTTTTCCGCGACGACCCTCACTCGCACGGCGTGGGTGAGGTGCTCGGCTCCGGAGGTTTCGCGCTCGCGGTCCTCGCGTTGTCCGTTTTCGCGGGAACCACGGCGCTGCGCTGGGTTTTCTGGCCGGTGCGGGTCATCGGCTCCATGCCTTTGACGGCATACACTGCGCATCTTGTGGTGTGGGGGATCTGGATCATGGTCACCCCGGGGGTGGGCTCAGACATTCACCGATTGCACGGGTTCTTGGCCCTCGACCCGTTCTGGCCGATCACCCTGGGTGTGACTGCGGGCTGCATCGTGTGGGCGCTGGTGTGGGGCAAAGGTCCCTTGGAACGGATCGTGCATGCGCTGTCGAGCGGAGCCGCGGAATGGAACGAGCCGGACATCCAGAATCAACGGGGCCACGGTCTGGAACGCGGGCTATAGCGAGGCGATCGCCCGGGCCAGCTTCTCATCCGTTGCGTACATCGCGGATTCATCGAACGTCGAGGCGGTGCTCATGATTTCATCCGCACCGGTTCGGGCCAACATCTCGCTGACCTCACTCAGAACACGATCCTCGGTGCCCGCAATCGTGGAGGACAAGGCCTGGCCGACATAGCTTTCTTGCCGTTGCGTCAGCTCGGTGGGCAGCGACGTCGTCGGAGCGAGCGGTGGGAAGGCACCGGTGAGGCGGGACTGGGACATGGCCCAAGCTTCCGGCAAGGCAAGGTCGTGGGCTTCGGAGGCGGAGTCGGCCACGTACATTTCGACGGATGCAACCAGATACGGTTCTGCCTGCTGGGCGCTCGGGCGAAATTCGGCGCGGTACTCGTCGAAGGGCTCGGGCCCCGCCGCGAGAAGCGGGCCGCCCACCACCGCGGGCAAACCCAGCTGGGCCGCGATCTTGAGCCCGGAGCCCGTACCCAGCACGAACAAAGGAATCTCACCGGTATCGGCCGGGCGAATCGTGATGTCAGCGGCCCCGTCCAAGTAATCGCGAACGGACTGGATGTCCGCCGCGAAATCCCGTGGCAACGACTTCAACGCTCCCAGAGCTTCACGGACCGGTTTGGTGAAGCCCAACGAGCGTCCGAGACCCAAGTCGAACCGCCCACCGTGCAGGGCTGTGAGTACCGCGAACTCCTCGGCGACCACGATCGGACGGTGATTGGGCAGCATCACTCCGCCGGAGCCCACGCGGATCGTGCTGGTCGCCGCGGCAACCGCTTGGGCGAGCAGGGCTGGAGTGCCAGAGGCAACCCCGGGGACCCCGTGGTGCTCGGACACCCAGAACCGTTCGTACCCGGTTGCCTCCGCGCGCCGGGCGCGTTCCACGGTCTGGTGCAAGGCGGCGGCGTCGGGCTGTCCCTGGCGGGTGCGGGACCGGTCGAGGAGTGAAAGTGGAATACCCATCACTGTCAGAACGCGGGTGAGGTGATGCTCATTCCGACCAGTGGGCAGAATCAGTCACGCGCCGTGGGCGATCATCACCGCAGTGTGATCGAATCCAGGGACTCCTGAGCTTCCCTGGTCAGGTTTTCCGGCAGAGGCGCGCTCTTGACGGAATCTGAGGCCAGCTTCTGGCCCTCGGGGCTGACCACGTAGTGACCAAAGGTTTTGATGAGTTCCAGCGTCTCCGGATCGCTGTAACTCGTGCAGAACACATGGTAGGAGGCCAGGACAACGGGGTAAGCACCCTGCGCGTCCGGGGTGCGGTCAATGTCCAGGGCAATGTCGTGTTCGCCGGACCCCTCGACACGGGATGAAACGCCTACCGCGGTGGCGGCGGTTTCGGCGGTCACGGGTACGTATTCCTCGCCCACCTTCACCTTGGCCTTGCCCAGCGAATCTCCCACCAGGGAATCATCCGCGTAGGTGATCGCGCCCTCGGTCTGATTGGTCACGGTCACTACACCGTTGTTGCCCTGGGCGCGCTCGCTGGGGAGCGAGTTGGGCCAACCGCCGCTGTGCTCATCGGTCCAGACCTCGGGTGCGGTGGCCTCAAGGTAGTCGGTGAAATTCTCCGTGGTGCCGGAGTCGTCCGCGCGGGCTACAGGGGTGATCACACTGTCCGGCAGGTCCACGTCCGGGTTCTGATCGGCGATGGCCGGATCGTTCCACTGCGTGATCTCGTGTCGGAAGATCTTCGCGATCGTGGGCGCGTCCAGATTCAGCGCGTCAATACCTGGAAGGTTGAAGGCCACGCTGATGGGGGAGATGTACACCGGTATATTGATGGCCCCGCCCGGGCCGCAGGCTTCCTGGGCGTCCGCCTGTTCTTCCTCGTCGAGGTAGGCATCCGAACCCGCGAAGTCCGTGCCGCCGCCCACGAGTGCGGAGCGACCAGCACCGGAGCCAGCAGATAGGTACTGCACTTTGGCGTTGGGGTACTTGGATTCGAATCCGGTACGCCAGGTCTGCATGGCTGCATTCTGAGCTGACGAACCGATTCCCGTCAGGATGCCTGAAAGCGAGGCATCGCCCTGCTCCGCGGCCCTGCGTTGTTCTTCGCCCAACGGGTAGTCGGAACCACAACCTGTCAGGAGAATGCCCGCAGCGAGCGCCAGAGCACCGTATTTTATGCAGCTCATAGGTTGACGAGGGGCAGTAGTTCCACGCATGTTCATCTCCAGGACATGTTGAGGGCAGGTGTCCATGGTAAACGGGCATTGTCTGTGGCGGGTGCCGCGAGATGCAGTGCACATCACCGTTCACACTAGTGAACGCCTGGGATAGGATTCCCCTGCACGATCAATGCGGATTTCCCGCGACTTCCTCTCTCACCTTAAGGTTTCCTCATGCCTACTGCTTCCATGCCATCTCGTTTGGCTGCCGAGTTCCTCGGTACTTTTGTCCTCGTTCTGGGCGGTTGCGGTGCTGCCGTTCTGGCGGCGTACGTCCCGCACGCAGAGAACTCCAACATCAACATGGGCATCGGCTTTGTCGGTGTCGCTCTGGCCTTCGGCCTGACCGTCCTGTGCATGGCCTACGCGGTGGGTCACATCTCCGGCGGTCACTTCAACCCCGCAGTGACGGTTGGCGCGTGGCTGGCCGGTCGCGTCGAGGCCGCCGCTGTGCTGCCCTACATTCTGATCCAGATCGTCGGCGCCTCCGCAGCCGGCGGCGTGCTGTACCTGATTGCCTCGGGCAAGTCCGGGTTCGACGCCGCCGCGTCCGGTTTCGCAACCAACGGTTACGGTGAGCTCTCCCCGGGTGGCTACTCCCTGCTGGCCGTTCTGGTCACCGAAGTTGTGCTGACCGCCATCTTCCTGTTCATCATCCTGGGCTCGACCGACCGTCGCGCACCGGTGGGCATGGCTCCGATCGCCATCGGCCTGGGCCTGACCCTGATCCACCTGGTGAGCATCCCCGTGTCCAACACCTCCGTGAACCCGGCACGCTCGCTCGGCGTTGCATGGTTCGCCGGCTCCGACGCTCTCGGCCAGGTGTGGCTGTTCATCGTGGCTCCCGTGGTGGGCGCTGCCATCGCAGGTCTGGCTTATAAGTTGCTGTTCCCGAACCACGAGGACGAGCTGCTCGAGGACATGGCCGACAGCCAGGACGTGCGTAACGCGCGCGAAGCTCGCTGACGTCAGCCCAGCGCCGTCGTTCGTCCGGTGCTGTGACAGCTGACAAAGACTGTGGCCCCACCGATCGGTGGGGCCACAGTCTTTTTTGGGTGCTCAGGTACTGAAATGCCTTGACTGATCAGGCGATACGGGGACTGCCGGGTCGATCCTGGGGGTCGTCATCCTCCGCAGTTGCCGGGCCCCGGCGCGATGAGGGGTTGGTGCGCCTGCTGTGCGGACCGCGCAGGACTGAGTACACGATCAAGGCCAGTCCAACCAAGCCCACCAGGGCATGGATCCCGTAGTGCTGGTCCGAGAACCACAAGATGTTGTCGTTGACCGTCACGGCCGGTAAGAAACCCGCGACTCCAACCAGAAGGCACAGGAGACCGACAATCAGCACCACCAGCTGCAGGGGAGATCGCCCTCGAGGGCTCCGCTTATGTGACCCGTGGTGTTCGAGCTCTGCTTCCATCGGATTGCTCCACCCGGCCGATTCGGCACGGCTGGGAGTGGCGGGACGGTCGGTGTGGTCAGGGTGTCCGGGGGCGGGAGTTGGGCTGCTCATGATCAGTCCTCGGAATCTGGTCGGGTGCCACGACTCGGTGCGAGTCGACACACCGCGCTGTGTCTGGTTCCCCAGCGCGGTGGGGACATCAAGGCTAGTTGGTCGCCTGATCACTCACCAGGGCGGTGCCCCTTTATGACGCGGTCCACTACCAGCCCGGCAATCAGTGCCCAGAACGCCGCACCGACCCCGGCCACCACTACTCCCGAGGCGGCCACCAGAAAGGTCACGGCCGCGGGGACGCGTGTGGTTTCGGAGGACAAGGCGGTCCCGGCGGAAGATGCGAACGTTGCGATCAAGGCCAGTCCGGCGACCGCCGCGAGTAACCCCGCGGGAGCGGCGTCGGACGCTGCGGCTACGGCGGGCGAGAGAGGTCCGAGCAGCAGATAGACCAACCCGCAGGTAACTCCGGCGAGCCACCGCCGGGCGGGGTCCGGACCAGCCTCGGGGCCGGCAGCCAGGGCAGCGGAAATGGCCGCGAGATTGATGGCGTGACCACCGACGGGGGCGCCCAGCGAGGTGGCCGCGCCCGTGTAGACCAGGGCCGAACGCATGGGCGCGGGATAACCGAACGAGGCCAGGACCGTGACACCTGGGATGTTCTGACTGGTCATGGTGACCACGTACAGCGGCAGTGCGATCGCCACGGCCACGTCCCACGAGAATTCGGGGGCCGTCCAGGTCAATCGGGGTTGCAACGAGGCGACATCGAGGGTGCCGAAGGTGCCGCTGAATCCCATGACAACGACCGCGGCAGCCAGGGCGCCGGGAACGGCCCAGCGAGGCGCCAGCCGAAGCAGTACGAGCCACGTGAGCACCAAGGGTCCGATCACCAGGGGCGTCTGCGCCAATGACAGAAAGGGCGCCACACACAGCGGAAGCAGAACGCCGGCGAGCATGGCGGACGCGATCGCCGGGGGAATCCTGCTGACCAGGACGGCCAGCGGGCGGAACAGACCGGTGAGAAGAATGAGCACGCCGGTGAGGACAAACGCACCCACGGCCGTTGCGAAGCCCCCTTCGGGTGCGGCCGTGGTGGCCAGAAGCGCGGCGCCCGGTGTGGACCAGGCCATGGTCACGGGCATCCGGAACCGCCAGGAGAACAGCACGCACCCCAATCCCATGGTGAGACACAGGATGGCCACCCCGGAGCCGGCTTCCGCGGGAGAAGCCCCCACTGCCGTGAGGCCGGCCAGCACCACCGCAAATGAGGATGAGAAACCCACAACGGCGGAAATCACCCCCGCAAGAACGGCCTCGGAACTCTGGCCTCGGTGGGGCGGTCGTGCGGACATGCAATGGGCCCTTCGGTTTACGAATTGTTCATACAACAGTGGCACGCTACCGCGAGAGCTCGGGCCGTGGTGGCCGATCCAAGCCGGGGTGTCAGACGTTCCGGGGGATCATGGGGAGCCCGTATCTTGATCTCTGAAAGAAGCACCGTTCGCATCGCAGCTCGATCATGTCCGCACGACACCGTCGCCCGAAAGGGGACCCGCCATCACTGTCAAGACAGGTGAAGGCCACGCCCCCTGGCAGCCCGGCGAAATGGTTGGTCCCACCCCGCCGCGCAGTTTCCCCACGTTCCGTCCTGAGATCGAGGGTCTTCGCGCGATAGCGGTCCTTCTGGTCATGGTCTTCCACATCTGGGAAGGCCGGGTATCGGGCGGGGTGGACGTGTTCTTCGTGATTTCGGTGTTTCTCCTGACCGGATCGTTCACGCGCGCTTTCGAGCGCGACAAGCCCATCCGACTGGCCGCGTATTGGTTGCGCACATTCGCTCGATTGTTGCCCCCGCTCGCCGTTGGCCTGGTCGTGATGGCCGCGGCGATCATGCTGCTGTATCCCGCCTCTCGGCAAGAGCTGCTCACCGGTCATTTATGGGCCTCCGCCGGGTACATCCTCAACTGGGTGCTGTCCGAGCAAGCCGTGGACTATTACCAGGGCTCCGGCGTGCTGTCATCACCCGTGCAGCACGTATGGTCCCTGTCCATCCAGGGGTAGGTCTTTATCCTGTGGCCCCTGCTCATGGCGGCCTGCGCCGGCGTGGCCCGTGCCGCAGGGGTTACGTTCCGTTGTGTGGCCACCTATGCATTCGCGGCAATCTTCGGGTTGTCGCTATTGCACTCGGTCGTCTCCGCAGCGGTCGACCCGGAGTATGCCTATTTCGAGCCCAGCGCACGCTGGTGGGAATTCGCCGCGGGCAGTTTGGCGGCACTCCTCGTGACACGACCGGGGCGGGGGAAGATTGCCGACACCGCCGGCTGGTTAGGTGTTGCGCTGATCGTGGTCTGTGCTTTCGGTGCTGGTCCAGAGGCCCGCTTCCCCGGCTGGATTTCGCTGCTACCCGTTCTGGGGGCGTGTCTGGTCCTGGGTGGAACGGGAACCGGCAACAGGCTCAACGTGGACGATGCCCTCTCCTGGCGCTCTCTGGTCTGGGTCGGCCGTCACTCCTACGGCCTGTATCTGCGGCACTGGCCGTTACTCATCACCTACATGCTGCGCAGCGCCAACGACTCCGTTCCCGTATCCGCGGGCCTGGCCATCATGGTGGCGTCGCTCCTGCTGACCCTGGCCACGGAATGGCTGGTGCGCAAGGCCATGCCCGTAGGGGGGGCCTGCGGACCACGGGGCGTCGCTTCCTCGCGGTGGGCCTCGTCACGGTCCTCGGTCTGGGGTCGGTCACGGCCTGGATCCAGGTTCGGGAGAACCGTCAAGGGGCCGTGGAGGCCACGGCAGAAAACTTTCCCGGAGCGGCGTCGTTATTCGGCGCCCCGGTACCGGGTGGTCTTCGTCCGATCCCGGCAGCCGGTGAGAAGGACGCCGAGTGGACTTTCCCTGGGCGGGGCTGCACCGCCGATGAATGGAGCGGTCCCATCACCGACCGAGCTGAATGCTTCATCCACGAATCCGACAACGCAACCGGGGACGAACCCACCATCGTGGTGCTGGGCGACTCCCACGCCCGGCAATTCGCGGGGCAAGTGACTGCCTTGGCGGATGACCGTGGCTGGCGAGTGATCACGTACATCATGATGGGCTGCCGTTACAGCGGGCCCACCGAGAAGCGGGAAGCTGAGTGCAACGAATTCAATGCCAATGCGCTGCAGGCAACTCTGGACGAAAACCCGCAGGGCGTCATTGTTGTGGGCACGGAGTCCGACCCCAATGCCGTGGTCGGAACGGGTCCCACCGAGCAGGTGACCACCGCGCTGGACACAGGAATCGATCCGCTGGCGGAGCAGGGGACCCCTGTTGTGGCGCTGCGGGACAATCCGCGTTTCAACTACGACATGTTCGAATGCGTCGAAGTATTCGGGGAGGACCACCCTCGCTGCAACCCGCCGCGCTCCGTGCTGCTGGAGGAGGAGAATCCGCTGCGCGAGTTCGCGGCGAATCGACCCAACGTGGCGTCCATGGACTTGAGTGACTTGTACTGCCCCGAAGGCGAATGTCGGTCCGTGATCGGCAACGTCATGGTCTATCTGGATCGCAATCACATCACCCAGACGTACAGCAATACGATGAGGCCTCAGATCGAGAATCGGTTGGTGAATGCATGGGAATCAGCGGGTGGCCTGAGTGGGTGACTTTTGCTGTAGGCCTTTGGGGGGACAAGGCTAATTCGGCGTGTCCCCTCTTTACTCTACGGTGGCCCCGAACCCATTAGATGACGTGTCCCCAAGACGGTGAATACCGCGCTCTGAAAAGGGAAAATGATCATCACAAGGTGGTGGACGGCGGGCTCGCTGCGCGTCTTGTGGCAGTGGAATCCCGGCGGGACTCGTGGTTACATAATGGTGTTACTTCAAGTACCGAAGAGCACATAATGATTCCCGCCAGGGGGGCAGGAATCACGCACTTCGGTCGTGGTGATTGCGTCGGAACGCTGGGGGGCGTGAAGGCGCACTCAGTCACCAAGGAGTAATAGGTACGAGGCCATTGCGGGGGCATTGGCCTCACCAGCGGACTAGTCCGCGCCGGCTCTGCCGGTAGTTGCGTCCGCCGCGCGAAGATTGTTTCTTCGGGGAAAGAAACAAGAGCGCGGCGGGCGCACCCGAATTTAACGGGATGGATTGCTTTTCCGTGTTCGTCTGAACGAGCATCATGAGCCCCTTATGCGTGTCTGATCGCGCTGACACACTGGCGGCATGAACCAGTCACCGGTCACCACCTCCCCGCAGCTGCACGAGCAGGCCGTCGAGCATTTGCGAGCCCTCACGGGGAATTTGAACGCAGACTTCCATCCCGGCCAGTTCGAGGCCATCTCCGCACTGGTTCAGGACCACCGCCGCGCTTTGGTGGTGCAACGCACGGGCTGGGGCAAATCTGCCGTCTACTTCGTGTCGGCACTACTCCTACGCTCGCAGGGTTACGGGCCAACTCTCATCATTTCGCCGTTGCTCGCACTCATGCGGGATCAAGTGGCGGCGGCAGCTCGCGCCGGGGTACGAGCCGCAGCCATTTCCTCTGCCAACCCCACGGAATGGGGTGAAATCACAGCGGCCCTGGAGCGCGAAGAACTAGATGTCCTGTTGGTCTCACCGGAGCGCTTGAACAACCCCAGGTTCCGTGATGAACAGCTACCCCAGTTGATGGACAAGCTCGGTTTGCTGGTTGTGGACGAGGCCCACTGCATTTCCGACTGGGGACATGATTTCCGCCCGGATTATCGGCGTATCAAGGACTTGCTGGGGCACCTTCCGGATTCCGTGGCTGTCCTGGCGACTACTGCGACAGCCAACGAACGGGTCATTGAGGACGTCCGGGAACAGTTGGGAGTGGGCGCAGGCGGCCAGCAGGATGTCTTCACGCTCCGGGGCCCTCTCTCACGCTCGTCATTGCGGCTGGGAGTTCTGAGACTGCCCTCCACCGCCACACGACTGGCGTGGTTGATCGAGCACCTCAATGAGCTGCCGGGCAGCGGCATCATCTATGCACTGACCATCGGTGCCGCCGAGGACACGGCGCGGGCGCTGACCGAGGCCGGGCATTCGGCTGTGGCCTATACCGGTCGCACGGATGCCGCCGAACGGGAAGAGTTGGAAAGTGCCCTCAAGGACAATCAGGTCAAGGCACTGGTAGCCACCTCCGCGCTGGGCATGGGTTTCGACAAACCAGACCTGGGGTTCGTGGTGCACCTGGGAGCGCCATCCTCACCGGTGGCCTATTACCAGCAGGTGGGGCGCGCTGGTCGCGCCACCGACAGTGCGGACGTTCTGCTGCTGCCCGGCAGTGAGGATCGCGAGATCTGGGAGTACTTTGCGACTGCGTCCATGCCCACGGAAGAGAAATCCGGGGCAGTTCTCACCGCATTGGCCGAGCACGGAGGGCCGCTCTCCGTGGCCGCATTGGAAACCCGGGTCAACATCAAACGCACTCCGCTGGAGCTGTTACTCAAGGTTCTTGCGGTGGACGGCGCCCTGGAGCGTGTTTCCGGTGGTTGGCAGTCCACGGGGCGGCCGTGGGAGTACGACGCCCCACGCTACGACCGCGTGCGCCGCGCTCGCATCGCTGAGCAGCAGGCCATGATGGATTACCAATTCACCACCGAGTGCCGCATGCAGTTCCTGGCGGAGCAACTCGACGACCGAACGGCCCAGCCGTGCGAGCGGTGCGATGTGTGCGCCGGCGCCTGGTACGACACCACGGTTCACAAGGAGGCCTCCGCAGCAGCGGACAGCGCTCTGCACCGAGCGGGAGCGCCCTTGGAACCGCGCGCGCAATGGCCCACCGGCATGGACCGACTCGGGATCCAGGTCAAGGGCAAGATCCCGGAAAAAGAACGGGCGGATCGCGGCAGGTCCCTGGCCCGACTCACCGACCTGGGCTGGGGCCAACGACTGCGGGAGATCTTCCGCAACGACGACAACGGTCAGCCAGTGGATTCCGCCGTCGACTCGGCCCTCGGGCGAGCATGCATCGGTGTCCTGGCGCAGTGGGACTGGTCCGTCCGCCCCACCGCGGTGGTTGCCATGCCTTCGTTGTCGCGACCGGAACTGGTGTCCTCCCTGGCGCAGGGATTGGCCGCGGCGGGGCATCTGCCGTTCCTGGGCGCGCTGCGACTCAATCAGGATGTTCCACGCGGTAATCACGGTGGTAACAGTGCCTACCGTTTGGCGGAAGTGTGGGACCGATTCTCCGTTCCGCCGGAGATCGCCCAGGCATTACGGGAGCAACCACAGCCCTCAATCCTGCTGGTGGACGACCTGGTGGACAGCCGCTGGACCCTCACCGTTGCCGCGCGTGAACTCCGCTTGGCGGGCGCCACCAATGTTCTGCCGTTCGCTCTGGCATCGCAGGGCTGATCGGAAACGTGACGGCACCAACATGACCCCGAGGGACCAGCCGCCAAGCGCTGTCTCGGAGGATTCCATTAGTCTCGTGGCATGAGCGAATCATCTGGCCCGCCCGTGGTCGACATCGTCATTCCGGTTCACTCCCAAGACCGCCCGCTGGGACGGGCCGTGGACTCGGCCATCGCGGCAACGCGAGGAATGGGCCCGGCGGACTGCGGGATCATGGTGGTCGCTCATCACATATCCGCACGGCAGGTTGAGTCCATGCTCTCGGAAGAGCAGCTGATGCGAGTAACCATTGTCGAGTGCTCGGACCCGGGAACTACACCGGCGGGTCCGCGCAACACCGCTCTGGAACGGACCGCCGCACCGTTCATCAGTTTCCTCGACAGCGATGACACCCTGGATCCCGGGGCCGTGGATCGGTGGCTGTCGATTGCTCAGACCCGCGGCAGCGACTGGGTGCTGCCGTTCCAGCACCACTCCGATGGCCGAGCGGACATGACTCCCATCACCCGCCCGTGGCGCAGCTCGGATCTCTCCGCGGTGGCGGACCGGTTGTTCTACCGAAGCTCGGCCTTCGGACTCATCCGTGTGGCCACGGCCAGAGCGGCGGGTGCCCGGTTCGATACCGACGTGATCACGGCCGAGGAGCAAGCGTTCATTCTTCGACTCCACACGCACGCCCGGCGCATAGATTACGCCCGGGGCATCCCCGGACTGCTCGTTCACGCGGACGCGACGGACCGGGTGTCCCGGGTTCCCATTCCCGTGGGCGACCAAGCCTTGCCCGCTCTCCGCCTCAGCGAAACGGAGTGGTTTGCTCAGGCACCGCCCGCCCTGCAGGCTGGCTTCTTCCTGAAATTCATCCGAGTCAACATTTTTCCCTTCATCGAGTTGCATGTGAAAAATGAGTCATGGGACCGCGCACAAGCGCAATCGGCCTACGACTCGATTCAGTCCTTGCTGCGCGCCGCTCCGCTGAGCAAAAATCAGCTGTCACGGGCCGACTCGCGCGTGATTGAGTTGTTGAGCAATCCCGATACGGAACCGGCGCGGTTGGCGCAGGCCCTGGCCGCACGACGTCGTTTTGCCTCACCTGCGGCATTGGCGACGCCGCGACTGTCGTGGTTGCTCGCGAGGAATGCGCCGCTGCGGATCAGCGCGGCGGGGGTCGTTCAGATTCTGCGTCACAAGTGGGGCGGGCGGCGCGGTTCGGCGGCGGGTTAAGGGCCGCACCTGAGCAACCGGGCGGCTAGTTCTTGCGCAAGCGTCCCGTTACCATTCGGACGCGGGGTGCCAGATCGCCCCAAGAAATCAAGGCCCACACGGCGCAGAACGTCACGGTGAGAACAACGGTCACCCACAATTCAGAGTGACGCAGGCCGAAGAACAGGCAGCCCAGAATCAGGACGTACCCGACCACGATTCGGGTGAGTAAGCCGCCCCAGCGCATCCGGTCATGAACCCAGACCACGATCATGGGTGCCAGAGCGCTGATGAAACAGGCCACCATGTAGCCAATGGCAGACGCCATGACTCCCATGGTGGGGCCCAGCCACAGGATCGCGCCCACGCCGAGCAACATGCCCACTGCGTTGCACAACGCCAGGACCCTGACACCCCACGACTCGCCGCCGTTGAGACGGGAGTTGGCGGCGTTGAAACTTGTGGCCGAGACAGCGAAGAACAGGACGATCAACAGCGGCACCGATCCCTCGAATTCATGGATCCGAGCGCCGTACAACACGTGAATGAGGGGCTCGGCCCAGATGATGCCCACACCGAAAACGGGGAGGAACACCAGGACCATCACTCGCATGATTGAATCCAGCTGCCGCTTCATGTTCGCGTGGTCGCCCGCCGTGAACATGCGCGCCACGGAAGGGGCGAGCGCGACCAGCATGGATGAGGAGAGCATGCTCGCCGGGGTTGCAATGGCCACGGCCGCGGAATACTGACCCACAGCCGCCAGGGTGTCGAAACGGTACCCGAGCAGCAAGGACAACTGCAGCAGTCCCGCGGCCGTGATGATGTTGATGGACGCCCAGAGGGTGAACATCAGAATCTCTTTCTTGAGGACAGACGGCAGCTTGCTTCCGCCCTTGAGAGGCCACGACGGGATGGCGTACATCAAATACCCGACACTCAGGGGGAGCAGTAACAGGGGCGTGAGTTCACCCAGGAGAACAATGACCAACAGCGTGAGGGTCACGAAGGAACTGATACAGTCCCAGGCCGTGGTCGTGACGAACTGGTTGTTCCCGGTTCTGACACCGCGCACAAAGTTGTAGGCGGACAACGAGATGACCAGTAGGCCCGTGGACAACGCGTAGCTCAGGGGAAGGCCCAGCGCGAGGACAGAGAGCACGACCGCGGTGACGGACAACACGGCCATGCCGATCGCTGCGCTCCGTGAGGCGTACAAGCTCACGGATAATTGTTCGTCGGCGTTTCCCCGCCCGCGTGCCATGGCAATGAACTTGGACGCCGCATTGCCCGAGGCCTGGGGCCACAGCAACACCAGGAACAGCGCCAGGGAAATTGCGGTATTGACCTGGCCCAGGATCTCGGTGCCCAGGAGGTTGCCGATCAGCAAGGTGTAGCCGAAACGCGACAAACCTTGGACGAACACGGCAATGACGGTCAGGGCGAACGAGGACCCAATGGGGTTGTCCTTGTTCTCGTGGTTGGGGGGCGGGAAAAGGATTCCACGCCAGCGCCCTGGAGCGCCCGGAGTAGCGGCCGGAGTGGTCATTGGGTGAATACTAGCCAGAGATCTTGGGTGTTCGGTCCGGGCGGCCGGTGATCAAACGGTAGATCTTGTCGAACGTCGCTCCCACGGTCTTCCGGGAGAATCGCTCGCGGACCGTGTCGGCAATGCGGCTCGGTGAAACCGCGTGGAATCTCTCCCAGGCCAGAAGCACGGTATCGGCCAGATCTTCAGGGTCCCAGCTGTCTGTCAGGACGGAATTCTGGTCGGTGCAGTAGTCGTCGAAACCGCCACTGAGCGGCACTGCGGCGGGACGACCGGCGGCCTGGGCCTCGGCCACCGCCGTGAAGAAGTTCTCCTGCTTGCTGGGCAGGAAGAACAAATGTGCCCGCGACAGATGCTCTGTCACCTCCGAGGGACCAATGGGGCCGGTGAAGACCACACGATCGGCAATACCGAGTTCTTCAGCGCGCTTCTGCGCGGCGGCCATCAGCGGACCTTTACCCACGAGCGTGTACTGCACATCCGTTCCGCGCTGCACCAGGCGGGCCACGGTCTCCAGCGCGAGCAACGGCTGTTTCCGGTCAACGAGTGCTCCCACGCCCACGAGCCGCAGGGGAGGCGCGGACGGAAATGGCTGAATCGGGTGCGGGTTCTGCACCACGCAGGGAACCACATGCGTGGCCCCCGGACGCGAAAACTTGGCCATCTCGTCCGCGAGCTCCCTCGTCACACCGGTGACTGCGTGGGGCAAGCGCAAGACATAGCGCAGCCAGGACACACTCCGCCACAGGGTTCCAACACTCGCGGGGTTGACCACGCCGTTCCAGTGTTCGGTGTGGACCCAGGGCGCCCTACGGAACAACCACGCAGGTGCGGCGAAGAGAGCCGCCGAAAAAGCCATGGTGTGGAGTACATCAGCACCCCGTAGTCCGCGGGAGATCAATCGGGACACACGGGTAAAACTCAGCGGATTCGCCACATCCAGCCACACCCGAGTGACCGGGACACCCTCGTAGGATTCTTGGACAGAGGGGCGGGATTCTCGACCGATGTTGATGTGCACCACGGAAACGAGGTGACCTGCCTCCTGAAGCGCCCAACAGTGCTCCAGGACAAATGGCGTCCGGCTCGGGATATCCGTATCCGGAAACCAAGCTGTGACCACGAGTGAACGCATGGGGTGGCACCTTCCAGCGGTATCGGCGGCATGGGGTCAGCGGCGCATAGGCGGACCCGGTGTAACTGGTCAATGAAGCAACCGGGATCGGGATGGATCGGATCCGGCGAGAACCGGCCTCAAATTACCATAGCCACGGTCCACAACGCGTTGCGTTTTGACCCCGGCTCCGCCTGACGGATAAGCTGACCATCGTTGTTTTCATGGTCGGTGTACTCATCGGCGGCAAAGCAACGTGGAGACGTGCCAGAGCGGCCGAATGGACTTCACTGCTAATGAAGGGTCCGGATTAAACCGGACCGGGGGTTCAAATCCCCCCGTCTCCGCCAAAAAATCTAAGGGCCTCACATGTGAAATGTGAGGCCTTTAGTCGTGCCGTGACCTATATAACACTGATTTGCAGGCGTAAACTCCGAGCTACTAGCAGTTCGGAATTCCTGCCTACGGAAGTCAGCAGGTGAGGGTCAGTGCTGATCACGGTGACAGGGGGCTGTTTCCTAGGGGGAAACCATGAAAAAACGCTCCACAAGGTCCTTTCTCACACTCTCGCTTTCGGCGCTCTTGATGGCCACGGCCGCACCCGCAGTCGCTGCGCCGCCAGAGGGGCCGTCACCGGAACAGCAAGCACAAGTCCAGCCGCCCACGGTGGGCGGCATTGGTTCTCTTGGTAGGGGCACAGGTGCCCAGGGCACTGTGTTGCCCGAGACCGACCGCATTGTCGTGAAATTCAAGGATGAGGTTCCGGAGGTCCAGAAGGACAGCGTCCTGACTGAGGTCGAGACCACCACCGAGATCGAAGCTCCCGAGATCGTCAAGGTCACCGGTAACGACGAGGACGTCGTGGAGTCGGAGACGATGCTCTCCACCGAGGAACAACAGGACGTGGTCGAAACCATTGAGGAGGACCCGGCAGTAGAGTCCGCCGAGCCGGATCAAATCGTGGTCAATGCTTTGGCCTCCCACGTGGGAAGCACTCCGAACGACCGTTACTGGGGCTATCAGTGGGGCCCCCGCAACATCGGTGTTCCCGGCGCCTGGTGGCAAGGAACCGGGCACGGCGTGGTCATTGGGATCGCGGATACCGGGCAGATCAATCACCCGGACCTCAATCAGCGGACGGTGGCCGGGTACGACTTCCTCTCCGACCTGTATCACTCGCGTGACGGGAACGGGAGGGACAGCAACCCTCAGGACATGGGGGACTGGAGCCCGGGGCGCCCCAACCGGTGGCACGGTTCTCACGTGGCGGGTATCGCAGCGGCTCACACCAACAATCGCACGGGTATCGCGGGCGTGGCCCCGGACGCCAGGATCCAGCACGCTCGGGTCCTGGGCGCTGATGGACGCGGATATGTGTCGGACATCGCCGACGGCGTGATGTGGTCCGCCGGTATTTCCATCCCGGGGGTTCCGCGCAACGCCAACCCCGCCAAGGTGGTGAACCTGTCCGAGGCCTGGGACGCCAACACCTGTTCGCCGATCATGCAGAACGCGGTCAACCGCATGCATCAGATCAATGTGCCCCTAGTGGTGGCCGCGGGTAATGCAGCAAAGAGCGCAAATCTCGCTTCGCCCGCGAACTGTGGTGGGGCGATCGTGGTGGGTGCTACCTCGTCCCACAACAGGCTCACCGGTTACTCCAACTGGGGACCGATGGTGGACGTGGTGGCTCCCGGCGGTGATACCAGCGCACCCATCTGGTCCACGGTCAACACAGGACAGTTCTCACTGGGCTCGCCCTCCTACGGGGACCTGAGCGGTACGTCCATGGCGGCACCGCATGTGGCAGGGGTGATCGCCCTGATGAAGGAACGCAACCCGAATCTGGGCGTGGAATCGATTCGCACCACGCTGCGCAACACCGGGGTGAATGTGACTGGCTATCGCAAGGTGGACGCCACCCGCGCGGCCCGTGCGGTGGCGCCGACGGCGCGCGGTGCGATCGCCGGCTACTACAACTCCAGGGGCGGTGCTGCCGTGTACGGTGCCCCGACCACGGGTGAGCAAAGCACCGGCGTGGGTGGAGTAGTGCAGACGTTCGTCAAGAACGGCCGGGCCACCAAGATCTACTGGTCCTCCCGTACGGGCGCTCGTGAGGTGAAGACCTGGACGGGCATCGGATCCAGGCACGAGTCCCTGGGCGGTGCTCGTGGAGTGGGTATCCCGTTCAACAATGAACAACCCACCTCCACAGGCGGGGCGTACCAGACGTTCGTCAACCCGCAGACGAACAAGACCACCAAGATCTTGTGGAGCTCGCGCAGCCGCGCCAACCCGATCGTGGAACGTTCCGGTATCGGACAGACCTGGGCACGTAACGGGCACGAGGCCAAGGCCGGGTACCCGACCACCGGGGAGGTCCGAACATCGACCGGTGCATACCAGCGCTTCATCAGTATCAGGACCGGGGTGCGGACCCAGTACACCTGGACCCCGCGCGGGGGCGTCAAGGTGACGCGCCTGTAAGGATCACTCCATCGATCGGTTCACTGTGACCGGGTCTCGATGGCCAGGCGTCACGAGCGCAACGACGCAGGGCCCCGCTAGAGGAAGCGGGGCCCTGCGACTGTTCGGAAAGAACGGGGTGAAGTTGGCCTAGTGCGCTGTCGGCTCGGACCCCTCCACCGTCACGCGGGTGTTCTCCGGGGTGGACTTACGCATGAAGAGCGTCAGAACGAACGCCACGGCACCCAGTGCAGTGGCCGTGAGGAAGGCCGCGTGAACGCCCGGAATCGCATCGGTGGTGGTAGATCCGTCCGGGTTCTGAATCACCGTGGTGCCCGCCTGCATGATGCCCACCAACAGTGCGGTACCGGCAGCGCCGGCCACTTGCTGCAGGGTGGACAGCGTTGCCGAACCGTGCGAATACAGCTTGGGCGGCAAGGGGTTGAGACCGGAGGTAAACGCCGGGGTGAAGATCATGGCCAGGCCCACGGACATGGCAATCTGGAGTACGACGATCCACCACACTGCGGTGTCAGCCTGCAGCTGCGAAAAGTTGAACATGACGAACGTCAGCAGAGCCGCACCGGGCACGGCCAGGGGGCGGGGACCGAAGGCATCGAACAAGCGACCGATCACCGGCCCCAACAGCCCCATGATCAGGCCACCCGGCAGCAGAATCAGACCGGTCTGGAGCGTGTCCAGACCGCGAATGGTCTGCAGGTAGAGCGGGAGCACGATCACTCCGCCGAACAGGGTCATCATCGCGATGGCCATCAGCGCTACGGACACCGTGAAATCGCGGTGCTTGAACGTGCGCAGGTCCAGGAAGGGATTGTCCTTGCGCTGCAACTGGAGCTGGCGCAGCGCGAACGCGGCCACGAGCAGCACGCCCACCGCCAGGATGACTGCGCCACCGCCGGCGGAGGTGGCCCAACCCATGAAGGAATCGGAGTCACCACCCTGCGTGCCACCGGCACCCACGGTGGACAGTCCGTGCACCAACAGGCCGAACCCGAACACGGAGAGGGCCACCGAAAGGAGGTCCAACCGCAGGTCACCCCGCGAGCCGACGTCCTTCAAACGGGTCAGCCCGATGACCAAGGCCAAAACGGCAATGGGGAGAACAAACCAAAAAATGCTGCGCCACGGGAAATGCGCCAGGATGAAGCCGGAAATCGTGGGGCCCAGAGCCGGGGCTACGGAGATCACGATGGATACGTTGCCCATGACCAGGCCGCGGCGTTCCTTGGGAATCAGCGTGAGGATGGTGGTCATGAGCAACGGCAGCATGATGGCCGACCCGAAGGCCTGAATCACGCGAGCCACCAGCAGGATGGTGAAACTTGGAGTCAACGCCGCCAGCAAGGTGCCCAACGCGAAGGACCCCATGGCCAGGGCAAAGACGGCCCGAGTGGAAAATTTCTGCAGCAGGAAGCCCGTGGTCGGAATGACTACGGCCATGGTCAGCATGAACGCGGTGGCAACCCACTGCACGGTCGCTGCGTCAACGTGGAGGTCCTCCATGAGATGGGGGAGCGCCACGTTCAGAATGGTTTCGTTCAGGATGACTACGAAGGCCGCGATCAGTAAAACGGCAATGGTTCCCATTGCGCCCGGAGCGGTCTGCGGTGGGTGTCCCGCAGTGCCGCCCGATGCGGATTGAGAGGGCGAAGAAGGCAAAGAAGATCTCCAACGATTGAAAGTCTGAAGGGTGTGCCCGTTGGCAGATCTGTACCAGGGCCGTCAGCCAGAATAACCATGCGGCCTGGCCAGTGGTTAACGACCCTTCAGATTTTCGAGCATCCGCCACATGAATTCGTGGGAGCGAGCGTGGAGCGCGGCAGCCTGCCGGTTATCCGACGCGCCCGCGTGGCCACCGTCAGTGGCCTCGTGGAACCACACGTTGTCGTGGCCCTGGTCGAGCATTCTTGCCGCCATCTTGCGGGCCTGCACCGGCCCCACCCGATCATCCGACGTGGCTGTCCAGATCAGTGTGGGTGGGTAGCACGTGGCCGCCGACAACAAGTGGTAGGGCGAGAACGTGCGAATGTAATTCCATTGCTCAGGCACATCCGGGTCGCCGTACTCCGCGATCCACGACGCCCCGGCCGAGAGCTTGGTGTAGCGGCGCATGTCCAGCAACGGCACACCGCATGAAATTGCTCCGAACAGATCGGGATAGGTGGTCATCATGTTGCCGACCAGCAAGCCGCCGTTGGAGCCGCCGGCACACGCCAGCTTCCGGGCTGTGCACACTCCGCGTCGATGCAGGTCCTTCGCGACCGCTGCGAAATCCTCGTAGGCACGGTGCCGATTCTGCTTGAGGGCGGCGGTGTGCCAGGACGGCCCGTATTCACCGCCACCGCGAATATTCGCGATCACGTACACACCCGTGCGGCCGCGTTGATCTTCGCGGGTCAACCACGTGATCCCGGTTGCTCCGGAATATCCCGGCGTGCGGGACACCTCGAAGCCTCCGTAGCCGCTGAGCAGTGTGGGGTTCAGACCGTCCAGTTCCAGCTCGCGCGGGCCCACCTGAAAATACGGAACGCGCGTGCCATCCGCGGACACGGCAAAATGCTGAGTCACCTCCAGCCCCTGGGCCTCGAAGAACGACGGCGCCCGCTTCAGGACGGCGGGCTCGCTCGCTTTGCGCGCGGTACTGTCCGCAGCGCCGTCGGCGTCCGGGCCTGAAAGGTCAGGGAGGGAACCGCGCCCCAGGGAGGATGGCGTCAGGAAACCCGTGACCGAGAAGAAGTAGTCATTACCTACCTTGGCGTCCTCGTCGTCCACGGCCCACGCGGAGGCGCTGTGCAGCGGAGGAATGCCGGGCAGGGCAGTGAGTTCCCACTCTCCGGGCACCGTGGAGTAGAGGGCGGATGAGACATCGTGCAGGGTGTTGAGGATCAGGTGGTCGCGGGTCCAGGACCAGCCCTCCAAACTCGAGTGCTCATCCGGGGTGAAGACCGATTGCACGGAGCGGTCGCCGTTCAAGAATGCCTGGACATCCGCAGCCAGCAGACAACCAGCGGGATACTCGATCCCGTTCAGTTCCAGAGTGTGGCGCGGGCGTATCAGGAGCCACTGGTTGTGGAGATCCACGCTCACCGTGGGGTCCAGGTCGAGTTCAACCCACTGTTCCTCGCTCCACAGGTACGTGCGCACCGTGAAGAATTCCACGAGATCCATTGCGACCACTCGTTCGAAGCCCGGTGTGTGGTCCTTGTAGACCGCTGCCTGGGCGTGGTCGACGGGCACCTCGAAAATCACGGGAGCGTCCGTGATGCTCTGTCCGCGGGACACCCGGCGCACCTGCCGGGGGTATGAAGATTCGGTCATGGAACCGGGTCCGGTATCGGTGGCCACGAACAGAGTGTCCGCGTCCACCCAGGAGACCGACGACTTGGCTGTTGGCACATCGAAACCCCCGGCCACGAACTCTTGGGTTCCCAAGTCGAACTCGCGCGTGCGCACGGCGTCACCGCCGTCCGGGGAAAGCCTGACCAGAGCGCGTTGCCACTGCCCGTCCGTGTACCGGGGACGCAACAACCGGGCGCCGGAGAACACCCAGTCCACGTTCTCGGTGCGCGCCAGCTCATCCACATCCAGAAGGACATCCCAATCCGGGCTGTCACTGAGCCACGATTCCCACGTGGTGCGCCGCCACAGCCCTCGCGGGTGCTGGGCATCCCGCCAGAAGTTGTAGTAGTGGGGTCCGTGCTTGGTCACGGCCGCGATGCGGGAAGGGTTGTCCATCACGCCCAGGACGCGTTCGGTCATGGACGCCAGTTCCGGGCCATCCAGCAACGTCTCGGTGCGCTGGTTCTGCTCCTGCACCCACTCCTTGGGGCGCTCGCCGTGAATGTCCTCGAGCCACAAGAACTCATCGACGAGCTCGTCCTCGAGATGGGTGGGAGAAGGAGTAGTGGGGACCATAGGCCCCATGCTACGGACGGGGTGAGACACGCACAGATGGCTCGTTATCCTGGTCGTCATGGTGAGTCAGCGACGAGTGGTAGTGGTAGGCGTGGGTCCCCGAGGGCTTTCCGCGGTGGAACGACTGACCGCGCAGGCGGCACAGACGCGCGCTCGAGTGCACATTGATCTGGTGGATCCCTTCCCTCCCGGAGCCGGCCATGTGTGGCGCACCGATCAGTCGCTGCTTTTCCTGATGAACACCCCGTCACTGTTCCCCACGGTGATCGCGCCGGACGGTGCGCTGGCGGTGGACCCGCTGAGCGAGGTTCGGAACATGAGTTTCGACGGGTGGCGCCGCGGCGTCGTCGACGGCAGCATCACTCCGGTGAGCACCCTGGGCCAGGCCGAACGCGACGCTCTGGCGGGGCTGACCTCGCAGGACTTCCCGCCCCGCGCCATCTACGGGCGTTACCTGGAATGGATTTTCGCGACTCTCCATAGCCATTTGCCGACCAACGTGACGCTCACCGTCCACCGTGCTGAGGCCGTGGACGCGTGGGTTCAGGAAGAGGCGCGGCACCGCTACGCCGTGGAGCTCGCCGGGGGTCAGTCGATCCCCGCGGATGCTGTGGTCCTCGCCCTCGGCCACCTGGACGCCCACTTGCGTCCCGGCCAGAAGGAACTGGTGGATGGCGCGGCGGAACACGGACTGACCTACTGGCCGCCCACCGTGCCCGCTGACGCACCGTGGGCGGAAATTCCCGAGCGGGAAACCGTGCTTGTGCGCGGCATGGGCCTGAACTTCTGCGATGCCCTCGCGCAGCTCACCGAAGGCCGCGGCGGCACGTTCGAACCGGATCCGAACAACCCGGAACGTTTGATGTATCGGCCGTCCGGCAAAGAACCTCACATTGTTGCGGGTTCGCGCCGTGGCACCCCCTATCGCGCGAAGCCCCAGCTCGAGGGCTACTACGCAGAAACATTGGAGACACGGTTCTTCACGCTCCAAGCCGTCCAGGAGCTGCTGGACGTCAGCGCCGAACAACTCTCGTTCGAGCGTGACTTGTGGCCTTTGATCCGCAAGGACGCTAACTGGAACTACTACCGAGTCCTGGCGCGCACCTCCCCGGACGCGTTCACCCAACCCGCGGGTGAGTTCCTGCGCAAACTTGACGCGATCCTTCTTGACGACGACGGCGCTCGCTGGTCCCAGCGCGTCGAAGCCTTGGTCTCCGCCTCCGTCGTGCCGGGCCGACAGCTGCAGCAGGAGCGACTGGCGCGCCCCTTCGAGGACATCAACTTCGATAGTCATGACGAGTACGCCGCCGCGGTGGTGCACTACCTGGACCGTGACGTCCATGGATCGCTGCAGGGCGAGGACGACCCCGTGAAGATGGCCATCTCCTCCCTCAACGCAGCTCGCACCGTGCTCAAGTGCGTGCTGGCTGAGGCCGGAATTTCGGATTCCTCGTGGGTCAACGAGCTGCGCCGGCAGTTCGAGCCGTTCGTGGAAGGTCTTGCCTCCGGCCCGCCCGTGCTGCGTATCCAGCAGTTGGCGGCGCTCACGCGTGCGGGCGTGGTCCGGTTTCTCGGTCCCGAACCGCGCTTCGTGGTGGACCGTAACGCGGGCTGCTTCGTGGCGGCGTCCCCGTGGGTCAGCGATACGCCCGTGCGAGCTCACTGGCTCATCGAGGCGATGTCACCCACCAACGACGTGCATCGCAATATTTCCCCGCTGCTGTCGAACATGCACGAGCGGGGCCTGGTGCGCGGCAAACTCATGGAAACGCGCGACGGTGCCAGCCCGGTCACGAGTACCGGCCTGGACGTGAGCGCAAGCGCTCGCCGCGAGGACACCGCGCTCGGCGGGCTCAAACTCGGTGCCGGTGCCTTTGCCTACCGGGTGGTGGGTCAGAAGGACGCCGTGGAACCCGGGATCTTCGTGCTGGGTCTGCAGTTGTCGTCGGTCCAGTGGGGCGTCTCAATTGCCGCGGAGGCGGAATCGCCGGCGCACCTGGGCGCCCGCACCCTCGCGGATGCGGACCAAGTGGCGCAGGCGATCCTAGCGGAATAACCGGCTTCAGCCACCCTCGCCGGGCTGTACCTCCCCTAGCTATCGGGAGCCTTAGCGGCCCAGACCTCAGCCGGGCCGTTGCGCCCGGGGCCTATTCGGCATCCACCAGCGCGTACACGCGTGACGGGCTGCCGGTGCCACCTTCGATGGGCAGCGGCGCGACCACTAGCAGTGCACCGGTGGGCGGTAGCTCACCCAAGTTCTGCAGTGACGTGATGCCGTACTTGTCGTTGCCCAGCAAGTAGTAGTGCATGGGGAAAGCCGGGTCCAGACCGCCGGCGGCACCGGCGTCGATGCCCACGGTCTCGACACCCACACCCGAGATCGCTCGTTCCTCGCCGAGCCAGCGTGCACACTCCACCGTGAAGCCGGGGCTGTGGGGTCCGTTCTCGTCCTTGTTCAAGAACGCCTCCCGATCCTGAGCGAATCGATCCCAACCGGTGCGGAATAGCACCCAGGCGTTGTCCGGGATGGCACCGTGCTCGGCCTCCCACTCCTGAATGTGGGAAACGTCCACCAAGAAGTCCGCGTCCTTCTCGGCCTGCGCCGTGAAGTCCAACACCACGGCCGGCCCGATCAACCGGGCGGGTTCGATCTGCGAGACATCCTTGCCCTCTCGACCCGTGGCCCAGTGCACGGGCGCGTCAATGTGGGTGCCGATGTGCTCACCGGTGTGGATGTTGTGGTGCTTCCAGAAGGGACCGGGATCGTTGTACGCCGACACTTCCTCCAGGGAGAAGTCGATCAGGTTGGAAAACGGTTCCGGCAGCTCCAGTGTGGGGGTCGCTGCGCTGAGCTTATTGGTGAGGTCGACCAATCGAACCTGTTGGTCGGTCATGGCCCGAGTGAGTTGCGAGATGACGCCCATGGCGCGCTCCTTTGATTTGTGATGAAGGTGTAGGCGAGAAGATGGATCGGATGAGATGAGTTGGCTCAGTGGCCCTTGAACGCTTCGGCGAGCCACCACGCTCCGCCGTCCGAGGCGATGCGTGCGTCCACGACTAATGGAACTTCGCGCGGCCCGTCGAGCCAATCCGTGACACCGGACAGGTCCTCGACCGTCCGCACGGTCACTCCGTGGGCACCGTAGCCACGGGCGATCGCGGCGATGTCCGTGTCCGGGAAGGTCACGGTCTCAAGGTCGTCGTCCGAAGCCTGATCGAAGTGATGGATCTCGGCACCGTACGCGGAGTCGTTGTAGACCAGGACCACCAGGGGTAGTCCCAGGCGCACTGCCGTTTCCAGTTCGGAAATGGCCATCAGAAAGCCACCGTCACCGGTCGTGAGCACGGGCAACCGCTCAGGTTGCGCGAGGGCCGCTCCGATGGCGGTTCCCAGCCCCAGGCCGATGGACTGGAACGCCTGGGTGAAGCAGAAGCCGAATTCATCCGGCACGTCCAGATACGCGCTGGGGTAGCCCATGAAGTTGCCCGAATCCACGGAAACCACCCGTTCAACCGGCAGGAGCTTGTTGACCTCACGCGAGAACACGCGCGGGTCGATGTGGGTCTCCGTGGAAAGGTCCTCGATCGCCTCGCTGGCCCACCGCGCATGCGACTCGATCCGCTGTGCCATTTCAGGGGTTCGCCACGTATCGCCGCCGACGCCGCTCAGAACCTCTGTCACGTCGGTGGCGGTTTCCGCGCAGTCACCGAGCACACCGAGGTCGATGGGGCGGTTGGCCCCCAAGGCATCCAGGTCCGTATCCACTTGGACGACCGTCGTGTCCGGGCCGATCAGGGACCCGTGCCGCATGGTCCACATGTTCAAGGTGCAACCCCACCCGACGATCAAATCCGCGTCCGCCACGGTGGCCGCGGTGAAAGGGGATGAGAAACCACCCGAAATGCCCAGGTTGAACGGGTCGTCGTGGAACAACCCGTGAGCCACAGCAGAGGTGGCCAAAAGCGCCCCGGACGCTTCGGCCAGTTCCCTCAGCTGGCGAGCCGCATGACGTGCGCCGCGACCGGCCACGAACACGGGCTTCTTGGCCTTGGTGATGAGTTGCGCGAGTTCGGCCACGGCCTGCTGTGAGGGGCGAACCGGCTGCGCGGTGGACACCGTGGGAAGTAGAGCGGGGTCGAAGTCGACCTTGGCCTGTTGAATGTCCGTGGGCACGGACAGCACCACGGTCCGTCGTTCTGTCAGGGCCGTTCGGTAGGCCCGCACCACATCGGCAACGGCGCTCGCGGGGGCGTGCACGCGTTCCGGTACGGCACCCACGCTGCGGGCGAGCGCGTCCTGATCCACGTTGAAGTTCGAACGCACCGCCGCGCCCGCAGTGTCCGCGGTGAGCACGATCAGAGGAGTCCGGCTCTTGGCGGCCTCTGCAATGCCCGTGAGCGCGTTGGTCAGCCCGCACCCCTGATGGGTGGATAAGACAGCAACCCGATCGGACATGCGGGCGTACCCGTCCGCCATCATGGCCGCGCCTCCCTCGTGGCGCGCGGCGGTGAACGGTACCCCGGCTCGGCGCAGGGCCGCGGTCATCTCGAAATTTCCGCTTCCGACCACACCAAAGCAGTGTCCTGCCCCGAGATCTGCCAAGACGGTGCCCACAACGTGAGCCACTGTGCGGGTTTCAGACGGGGCCACGAAACTCTCCTTGTGCGTCATGACCCGCGCTCCATTGCGGGGTCTTGACCCCAATATGACACACGCCACCGACGCGCTGAAGCAGCCGCAGAACGGAGTCGGATCAGGCGAGAACGGCCCGGGCGGTGTCCTCGTCGGTGACCAGGTGAGATACGTAGCCGGCGCCAAGGGCAGCCTTCAAGGGGCGGACCTTCTGCTGCCCGCCGGCCACACAGATCCGGGTCTGCTTGGCACGCAGATTCTGCAGGGACACCGCCACCGTGCGTTCCTCGAGCTCCGGCAGGCATGGCTCTCCCTGCTCATCGATGAAGCGTGAGCAGATGTCGCCCACGGCGTTGTCCAACAGGGCAGTTTGTTCGGCCTCGGAGAGGTAACCGAGTTTCAACAACGTGGATTCCGGGCTCATGGTGCCCACCGTGAAGATGGCGGTCTGGGCGTCCCTGCCCAGGTCCAGGATGTGTTTGATGTGCCGATCTTCCTCGACCACCCGTTTGACCTCTGCGTTGTCGAAGATGACCGGGAGGGGCAGGGTCTGCGGGTAGGCGTTGAACGCCTCGCAGAATAACCGGATGGTCTCGTAGTGACTCGTGGAACGTGAGGTCAGTGTGGCACCGCCCTTGAGCTGGACCACCTGCACCCCGTGGCAGTTCTGGTGCTTGAGGGACCGGGCCACCGCGTGCAAGGTGCGGCCCCACGTGATGCCGACCAGATCGCCGTCGGCAACGTTTTCCTCGAGCATGAGGGCACCCACGGCACCCAACTCGCGAACCAGCTCCTCGTCGGTGGGCTGACTGGTGATCACCCGCGCCTCGGCCAGTCCGAAACGCTCGCGCAACTGATCTGCGACCGCGGTGGAAACTTGGCGAGGATCGTGAATCTCCACGGTGACGAACCCGCGATCCTTGGCGTGCTGGATCAGCTTGGAAACCGTAGGGCGAGAGACCCCTAATTCACGGGCCACATCTCCCTGGGATAAGCCGCGCTCGTAGTAGAGGCGAGCGGCGCTCAGTCCCTGGACATCTCTGGGGCTCAATGACATGGGGGTCTCTCGTTCGTGAAAGGTGGTGATCAGGCGGGGATCAAAGCCCCAGGATGACACCCACCAGCGCTGCGTTGAGCATGTTGGTCAGGAAGCCCGCGAACAGGGCAAACAGGCCCATCTGAGCGACGTCCCCGCGGCGATCCGGTGCCAGGCCGCCGATCGAACCGATCTGAATGGCGATCGAGGACAGGTTGGCGAAACCGGCCAGGGCGAACGTGGTGATCAGCACGGACTGGGGATCCATGTTGGGGATCTCCGGGCCGAACGAGGTGTAGCCCACGAATTCGTTGAGGATGGTCTTCTGACCGATGAAGTTGCCGACCATGGCGGCGTCATTCCAGGGCACGCCCAGGGCCCACGCGAGCGGGGCGAAGATGATGCCGAACAGGCCTTCCAGGGACCAACCCTCGAAACCGAAGAGGCCGCCGAACCAACCGAGGACCGCAGAGACCATGCCGATCAAGGCAATGAACGCGATGAGTAGGCAGCCCACAATCACGGCGATCTTGCCGCCGCTCATGGCGCCGGTGCCGATGGCATCGATCAAGTTCTTGGACTCGGTGTCGCGCACCTTGAGCACATTGACGGAGGCCACGGACTTCTCGGTCTCGGGCATCAGGGCCTTGGCCACGAGCAGCGAGCCGGGGGCGTTCATCACTGCGGCCGCGAGCAGGTAGGGCAGCGGTGCACCCAGCAGGGAGTAGCCCACCAGCGTGGAACCGGCCACGGCCGCGAAGCCACCGGTCATGCACGCGAAGAGCTCGGAGCGGGTGAGCTTGCTGATGTACGGCTTGATCATCAGCGGGGCTTCACTCTGCCCCAGGAAGATCACGGTGGAGGCGAACACGGACTCGATCTTGGACGTGCCCATGATCTTGTTGAGCGCGGTACCCAAGAGGTGCACGAAGAGCTGCACCACGCGCAGGTAGTACAGCGCGCCGATGAGCGCGCCCAGGAAGATGATCACGGGGAGCACGTTCAACGCGAACACGAACCCGCTGTTCTCACCGAATAGACCGCCGAATACGAAGGACGTGCCCTGATCGGTGAACGAGATGAGTCCCTGAACCAGACCGGAGAACCACTTGAGAGCCTCGAAGCCCGGGCCCCATTTCAGGATCAACAGGGCCACACCGATTTGCAGGGCCAGGCCCACAGCCAGGGTGCGCCACTTGATGGCGCTGCGGTGTCTGGAGAGAAGAACGATGATGCCCAGGATGAGCACAATGCCAATCAGGCCTTGGAAGCGATCCACGATGATCCTGCCTTCACATGGGGCGCCGTACCGGCGCGAACATTTGTCAAAAGAGTGATTGACAAAATTTCTCATGAGCAGCTTAGGATGTGAACACCGGTTCCACAAGCCAGGAACTCGTGTTTTCGAACCCCAATTCCGAGGGAGTGATCGCGGTGGTCGAGGCCTACGACGCTGTAGATGTCATCCGTATCAAGCGAGACCGTCAGAAGTTGCCCATGGACGCCATCGACTGGGTGGTGGACGCCTACACCCGCGGTGTTGTCGCGGACGAGCAGATGTCGGCTCTGGCCATGGCGATCTTCCTCAACGGCATGGATCGCGAGGAGATCGCCCGCTGGACGCAGGCCATGATCAACTCCGGCGAAACCATGAATTTCAAGGCCCTGTCCAAGGCCACCACCGACAAGCACTCGACCGGTGGCGTGGGGGACAAGATCACCCTGCCGCTGGCGCCCCTGGTCGCTTCCTACGGCGTGGCCGTCCCGCAGTTGTCCGGCCGCGGACTGGGCCACACCGGCGGCACGCTGGACAAGCTCGAAGCCATCTCCGGCTGGCAGGCGGACCTGACCAATGACCGCATGATGGAGATCCTGGAGGACGTGGGTGCTGTGATCTGCGCCGCCGGTTCCGGTCTGGCTCCCGCGGACAAGAAGCTCTACGCCCTGCGTGACATCACCTCCACCGTGGACTGCATCCCGCTGATCGCCTCCTCGATCATGTCCAAGAAGATCGCCGAGGGCACCGGAGCCCTGGTCCTGGACGTCAAGGTGGGCCCGGGCGCGTTCATGAAGAAGGAAGCCGATGCCCGCGAACTCGCGCGCACCATGGTCGACCTCGGCACCGACGCCGGCGTGAACACCGTGGCGCTGCTGACCGATATGTCCCGCCCGCTGGGCCTCACTGTGGGCAACGCCCTGGAAGTCCGCGAGTCCGTGGAGGTCTTGGCAGGTGGCGGCCCGAGCGACGTCGTCCGCCTGGCCGTGGCCCTGGCCAAGGAAATGCTGGAGGCCGCCGGCGTCAAAGACCCCGATGTTGAGGAAGCCCTCAAGGACGGCCGCGCCATGGATTCCTGGAAGCGCATGATCTCCGCTCAGGGCGGCGATCCGGACGCCCCGCTGCCCGTGGCTACCGATACCCACGAGGTCACGGCCGACGAGGACGGCGTCATGACCGAAATGGACGCGCTCGCCGTGGGTGTCGCGTCGTGGCGCTTGGGTGCGGGCCGTGCACGCCAGCAGGATCCCGTGCAGGCCGGTGCCGGCGTCGAGATCCACGCGGTGCCCGGCGACAAGATCACCAAGGGCCAAAAGCTGTTCACCCTGCACACGGACACCCCGGACCGTTTCGACCGCGCACTGGATTCCCTGCGCGGCGGCTACACCATCGATCCCCAGGCGGCCGAGGGCACCGGCGCGCGCGACGACGTCGTGCTCGACCGGATTTCCTGACCTCACCCACCGCCCGGCTCACCACACCAAGGAGTTAATTCATGACCACCCGCGCCGAACTGGCCCACATGATCGATCACACGCTGCTCAAGCCGGAGGCCACGGCCGACCAGGTGGCTGAGCTGGCCCGCGAGGCCGGCGAACTGGGCACGTTCTCGATCTGCGTCTCACCGTCCCAGCTGGACGTGAACCTGCCCGAGGGCGTCAAGCTGGCCACCGTGTGCGGTTTCCCGTCCGGGGCGCACGCGGCGGCAGTGAAGGCCGCGGAGGCTGCGGATTCTGTGGCCGCCGGCGTGGATGAAGTGGACATGGTCATCAACCTGGGCCTGGCCAAGGTCGGCGACTGGGACGGAGTGCAGGCTGAGATCGCCGCGGTGCGCGAGGCCTGCCCTTCGAAGGTGGTGCTCAAGGTCATCATCGAGTCCGCAGCACTCACTGATGAGGAGATCGTGGCCGCGTGCAAGGCCTCCGAGGCCGCGGGTGCGGACTTCGTGAAGACCTCCACGGGCTTCCACCCGGCAGGTGGCGCGTCGGTCGAGGCCGTGCGCCTCATGGCGGACACCGTGGGCGGTCGCTTGGGCGTGAAGGCCTCCGGTGGAATCCGTGACACCGCAACGGCGCTGGCCATGGTCGAGGCCGGGGCTACCCGCCTGGGCCTGTCCGGTTCCCGCGCCGTGCTCGACGGCCTGTCCGACTGATTCGCTCGCCCACCCCGCGGAGGTATGCATGACCGCTGAACTCTTATCGTCTGTCCGCAGCTGGATCGAGCAGGATCCGGACCAGGCCACTCGCGTCGAACTCGAGGCGCTCGTGGAGTGTGCCGAGTCGAATGACCAGGCTGCTCTGGAAGACCTGACGTCTCGTTTCTCGGGTCCGCTCATGTTCGGTACCGCCGGTCTGCGTGCCGCCGTGGGTGCGGGAGAGTCCCGCATGAACCGCGCGGTGGTCATCCGCGCTACCGCCGGCCTAGCGGCTTTCCTCACCGAGCGCGCGGGGGAGCGGCCGGTGGTGGTCGTCGGTTGCGATGCTCGGCACGGTTCGGAGGATTTCGCCGCCGACGCCGCCGCAGTCCTCGCCGCCGCAGGTTGCCGAGCCATTCGGTTGCCGGCGCAGTTGCCCACCCCCGTAGTGGCCTATGCCGTGCGGGAGCTGGACGCGGACGCAGGTGTGATGGTTACGGCCTCCCACAACCCACCCGCCGACAATGGGTACAAGGTGTACCTGGGCGGCCGGACCGTGAACTCGGACGATGAGCGCGGCGTGCAGATCGTGCCCCCGGACGACGCCCACATTGCCGCACGCATTGCGGCAGCCCCGCCCGCCAACGAGGTGCCGCGGGATGGGCCCGTTGTGGAGTGGACGGATGACTCACTGGTGGACGGGTACGTTGCCCGCGCGGCATCCTTACGCGGCAGCGATGAGCCCTCCGACGTGCGCATCGTCCTGACCCCCATGCACGGAGTGGGTGGGGAGACCGCGGTCCGCGTGTTGGAACGCGCGGGATTCCCTAATGTCACGGTGGTTCCGGAGCAGGCTCAGCCCGACCCCGAATTCCCCACCGTGGTGTTCCCGAATCCGGAGGAGCCTGGGGCCATGGACCTGGCCATGGAGTTGGGGTCGGCCGAGAATGCCGATGTGGTCATCGCTCTGGACCCAGATGCCGACCGCTGCGCCATCGCGATTCCGAGCACCTCGGACGCGGGGGAGACCACGTGGCGACGACTTACCGGTGACGAGCTGGGCGCCCTGTTGGGCGAGCACGCGGCGTCGGACCCCGAACGCAGCGGCGACACCTTGGCCTGCTCGATCGTCTCCGGGCGCTTGCTCGGACGGATCGCGGAGCATCACGGGCTGAAGTTCCGCCAGACCCTGACCGGCTTCAAGTGGATCGCCCGTGCACCCGGGCTACGTTTCGGTTACGAAGAGGCCATCGGCTACTGCACGGATCCGCTCGCGGTGCGCGATAAGGACGGCATCACCACCGCGGTGCGGGTGGCGTCCTACGTAGACCGGCTCAAGCACTCCAGCGCCACGGTGCAGGGGGAACTGGACCGCATCGCGCGACTGCACGGGCTCTACGCGACCGCCCCGCTGACGTTCCGCGTGGCCGATCTGGAACTGATCCCGCAGGGCATGCAGCGACTGCGCGAGAATCCTCCTGCGCAACTGGCCGGCTCCCCGGTGGTCGAGTACACGGACCTCTCCAAGGGCGGCCCTGAACTGCTGCCCACCGAGGGCGTGCTCTTGCGCACCGAGGCCGATGACCGAGTGATCGTTCGCCCGTCGGGCACCGAACCTAAGCTCAAGTGTTACCTGGAGGTGGTCCTCCCGGTCGAGGAGGGCGCGGAGATCCCGCGGGCGGAAGCTACATCCCGCCTCGAGCAGATCAGCGATGAAATCCGCGAGGCCGTGGGCTTCTAGCCCCACCAATCGAGGTTTAAGGTTCCCTATTACCGAAAATGAGCGGCAAATAAGGGATAAGGAACCTTGATCCAACACCGCGAACCACGAAGGCCCCGGCGCTCCTGAATGGGAGCGCCGGGGCCTTCGTCATGGGCGGAAGGTAAGGGATTTGAACCCTTGGTACGGGGTTACCGCACACTGGTTTTCAAGACCAGCTCCTTAGGCCGCTCGGACAACCTTCCTGACCGTTCGCGGCCGCCCGCGGGGGCGGTCGCGAACGACACGTCATTATTCCACGTGACCACTGTGCAGTGCCAATACGACGCCGCTCGGCCCGGTAACGCGCGTAGCGAATCGGCTGAGCGGCGTCGGAATCTAGCCGAGACCGCGAATCCGCGCCAGGATGGAAGAAGCAGACCGACACCGAGCGAGTAGGAGATTCCATGCGTGCAGTGCGAGATATTGAGTCGGGTGGACCGGAGGTCCTGAAGGTCACGGAGATCGACGACCCCTCGGTCACGGGGGATGGCGTGCTGATCGAAGTGGCTGCCGCGGGCATCAACCGCGCGGACGTGCTGCAGCGGCAGGGCAATTACCCCGTGCCTCCGGATGCCTCTGATGTGTTCGGCCTCGAGGTCTCCGGCACCGTCAACGCGCTGGGCCCAGATGTCCCGGAGGAAGCCGGGCTGTCCGTGGGGGACAAGGTCGTGGCCCTCTTGGACTCCGGTGGCTACGCAGAAAAGGTCATTGCACCGTGGCCGCAGGTACTCCCCGCCCCGGAAGGACTGGACCTGGTCGAGGCCGCCGCGCTGCCGGAAGTGGCGGCCACCGTGTTCTCCAACGTATTCATGGCGGCCGCGGCCCGGGAGGGCGAGACCCTGCTCGTCCACGGCGGTGCGGGGGGTATCGGAACCCATGCGATTCAGGTAGCCAAGGCTCTGGGCCTGACGGTGCTGGCCACGGTCGGCAGCCAAGAAAAGGCTGACTTCGTCACCGAACTCGGTGCCACGGCCATCAAGTACAAGGACGAAGACTTCGTGGAGCGGGTCAAGGAACTCACCGACGGCCACGGCGCGGACGTGATCCTCGATGTCATGGGAGCCAAGTACCTGGACCCCAACGTCAAGGCGTTGGCGAACAACGGCCGTATCACCATCATCGGCATGCAGGGCGGGGTCAAGGGAGAACTGAACATCGGCCGCCTGATGAACAAGCGAGGCGCGGTTATCGGCACCACACTGCGTTCGCGTCCCCTGAGCGAGAAGGCCCAGATCATGGGCGCGGTGCGCCAAATCGTGTGGCCCCATGTCACCTCCGGGGCCGTGCGCCCCATCATGGACAAGACCTTCCCGCTGGACCAGGTTCGTGAGGCACACGAGTACTTCGACTCCGGATCTCACATCGGCAAGGTACTTCTGACCATCTGACCAGGTCACTGCAACGAGTCCCAGAACGTCTGCGGACTCGGTGAACCGGCCGTTGACGGGGTCGGAGTCGCTGAAAGCGATACCATGAACCGCTGCGTCTTGGGCGCGGCGGTTCATGTTTGAAAGGGGCACGGCGTGGGTTTCTTGCGCGATTACGTTGCGACGCGCCGCGATGACCAGGAACTGGGTCGCGGAGTGTGGCGGCGTGCTCATGACCGATTCCAGCGCGGACTGGACCGGTACCACCAGATGTTGGAAGGTGTGACCGACACGGGACTGCGGGTGGGTGCAGTTCCGATTGCCAACGACCTCGCGGATCTGTTGCCGCGGGTGCGTGAAGTCTGCATGGAGGCCCATCGCCGGGCGCCGTCGGAAACCCAAGACATTCCCGCGTCCAAGGGTGGATATCTTTCGGACGTTCACCGGCAACTGTCTCGCAGCGGTAATGCCATGGCCCAGACGGCGGAGGCGCTGACCATGGCGCGGTTCGCGGCGTCGTCGTTGAACGTTGCGGACGGGGAAAGCAAAAGCGACCCGCGCGTCCAAGGTATTGAACGACGGGCCGCCAGCGTGCACGAATGTGTGGAACAGGCAGAAGCCCTGCTGCGGGGCTAGAGCCTCAGTGCGGGATTAGGCCGCAATCTCCTGGGGCTGTGCCTCCTGCAGCCGGCGATTCCGGTAGTACTGAAGAGTGTCGAGCACTGCGGAATCCGTGGCTGCGGCGTGGCGGCCGCGGCGGCGCTTGCGCACCGTGAACCACACCGAACGCACGGTGGTGATCAGGGCGAGCGTGGCAAAGAACAAAACGCCCACGGACAGGATGTTCTGCGAAACGGTCAGGCTCACGCCTGCGAGTCCTGCTGCGGCAACGGGCATGGCCTGGGTGAGATCAACGCTATACATTGACGGGGGTACCTTCCTCTACTTCTACGTGGTGCCACGAACCGGTCTGGCCCGTGAGGTGTTGGTGCACAGCCGCGACGAACGCGGACTGCAGGATCAGGGCATAAATCAGTTCGGGGAATACGAGCACCGCCGTGAAGCGGGCCTTCCAACCGAGTTTCCAGACAGTCACGGTGCGCTCCACCGCGAACACCGCGCCCACTGCAAGCCAGAACGGGTTCAGCGCGAACCAGCCGAACACCAGTGACAGGGCGGTGAGCGTCAGATACAAGGACATGAGCCCCACGGACAGGCACAGCATCAGCTGCTGACGCCAGTAGGGGGCCGAGACCCGGGTGAAGCCGTAGGCCGTGACGTTTTGCAGAGCACCCAAGTACCAGCGGCGGCGCTGTAAAAACAGCAACTTGACCGACGGCATCATCTCGGTAGTTGACTCGCACTCGACGGGCGAGCACAGGCGGTATCCCACGGTCTTCAGGTCCAGGGTCAGGCGCATGTCCTCGGTGATGGATCCCAGGTCGTAGTAGCGACCGAAGTGGTCCTTCACCGCTTCCATGGCGTCCCAGCGGATCAACGCCGCGGTGCCGGAGAGCACGAAGGTCTGATCTGTGCGTTCGATTTGTTCTGCGTAGCGGGCCCATTCCAGGCGCTGCATGTACTGCAGGTAGCCTTCCGGGTCTACACCGCCGAAGACGGCGCCCACGGCACCCATCTTGGGATCGCGCAGCCGCTCGAGGGCGATCTCGATGAAGCGCGGTGCCAGCTGGGTGTCCGCGTCCATGACCATCACGTGCCGCGGATTCATGGCGGCTACGACCTCAAGGGCCTGATTGAGCGCACCGGCCTTGCGATGCGTGTTGTCGACACTCTCCATCACGTCCGCCCCCGCGGCCCGTGCGATCTCCACTGTGTTGTCGGTGGAGTTGTCGGAAACCACCAGAATGCGGTCCGGTGAATGTGTTTGATGTAACAAGGACGCAATGGTGCCTTGAATACTTTGACCTTCGTTATGGGCAGGAATGATCGCAACGATCATGTTGGTGATCGGTCCTTCTACGAGTGAAAAAGAGCGTAGAGAACTCTCAATCTCTCCCCAAGGCTATTTATTGACAGTCCCCCGTGCTCGCGCGTCCCCTGTGCGCTTTAGCATCGCTGACCAAGAGCCCAATCCCAGTCAGGTGCGTTAATAAGAGTATAGGCATGAGTAGTGCACTAAAATCCACCCTGCTGGGGACAAGTCCCCATGTGACAGGCGCTTTTTGGGGGACAAGTATTAGATGATTCGTTGTTGTCTGGCTCTGTCGATGGCTGCCGTCCGATTGTCTACACCGAGTTTGTTGTAGACATGAACTAGATGCGTTTTCACAGTTGCTTCGGAAATGAACAATTGTTTTGCCATGCTGCGATTACTTGCCCCGGTAGCTGCTAATTCAAGTATTTCGATTTCACGGGGGGATAAAGCAGATGCGGGTTTAGTGGTGCGCATCACTAATTGTGCGGTTACTTGCGGGGAAAGTACCGGGCGATTAGCGGCGGCGTCGAGAACGGCCTGGCGCAGCGTTTCTTCCGGTGCGTCCTTCAGAAGGTACCCCGTGGCACCGGCCTCCAACGCTGAGAGGATGTCCGCCTGGGTGTCGTAGGTCGTGAGGATCAATACCGGGGGCCCGCCGGCGGCGCGGATGGCCCGTGTGGCGTCGATGCCGGTGGGGCCGGGGCCCATCTGAATGTCCATGACCACCACGTCGATGTCCTCGTGACGAGATCTTTGCTGGGCGGACAGGGCATCGCGCGCTTCGGCGACCACGGTGATGTCGGGCAGGCCCTCCAGCACGGCGCGCAATCCGGCGCGCACCACAGGGTGATCGTCTACCAGTAGGACTCGTGTGCTCAAGACGTTTCTCCGGGGGTGTCGTTGTCGGGGGAGCGGTGCGGGCCGGGGACGTCAGCAGACGGGGCGACCACATCGGGGGAAGTACTCACGCGCGGGGGTTTCAGGGGGATCCTCACATTGACTGCGGTGCCGTCTCCCGGGGCGGATTCAACCGTGGCGGTGCCGCCGGCGGCGGTGACGCGCTCGTGGAGCGCGGGCAGGCCGAAACCGTTGGAGGAGTCACGGGGTGGCAACTGTTCGGGGTTGAAGCCCACGCCGTTGTCGACCACGTCCACGCTCACGTCGTGATCCCACCAGGACAAGCTGACCACGGCCTGGCGGGCATGGGCATGTGCGGCCACATTAGCCAGCAGGGTCTGGGCGGCTCGCAGTAGAACGGTCTGCTGGGCGAAGTCCGCCTGACCCGTGCGGTCCTCAGAGAATGTCACCGTGAGTTCGTCACCGCGGGCTCGGGCCTGCTGCGTGGTCCGCTCGCACAATTGCCGCAAGGCATCGGAGAGCGGCACGGCGAGAGCGGGCGATGAGAGATTGTGAACGAACCGGCGGGCCTCAGCGAGGTTCTCCGACGCGGCGGTCTCAATGGTTCCCAAACGTTCGTCGGTGCGCTGGACGTCGTCCTCGGAGAGCGAGGATCGAGCGGCACGCGACATGAGAACGATGGATGAGAGCCCCTGAGCCAAGGTGTCGTGGATTTCACGCGCCAACCGTTCACGTTCAGTGGCTTGGCCGGCAGCGCGTTCGGTTCGTGCCAATTCCGAGCGGGTGTTCTCCAAGGCCGTCAACGTGCGCTGATATCGCAGCACGTCCTGGTACATGGCGCGGTAGGAGGAAGCCATGATGACCGCGAACACCGCGCCCAGGGCGGGGCCGTAAACCATCGCTGAGGTGAACTCGTCGCCACCGATATGCAGCCGCTGCGACAAGATCACCACGCCGGTCAGGAGTACCACGCAGGCCAGAGCCACGGCCCGGGGGAGCAGCAGCAGGAACAGGAAGAAAAGGGGGAAGACCACGGAAATGAAATCCGCGCTCATGAGCACCAGGGCTCCCCACAACACGGAGATGACCGCGAGCCAAGGAATGGCCAAGAATCGTGGATTACGATCGCTGCGCCCGTGCGCGTATCGGTTCTCCCACACGGTCCCCACCAGATAGACCGCCGCCAACAGGCATGCCAAGCACAGGGACCACGCAAATTTCATGGGCGGATCGGAGGCCATGCGCAGCACACCCAGGAACAGCAACCCGGCAAAGCTCAGGTGCAGGGCCAGGCGTAGTACTCGCAGCACCCTGGCGGTCGATGTGGTTTCCACCTGAGTCTGCCTTCCGTTCCGGATCGGGAGCCTTGCGTTGCGATGACCGTGCCGCCGGGGCGCCGTCGGTCTCGCTAGGGCAGCATACGCGGCGAACCCGAATCTCAGATCCATCAAAACGTGGATTGCGAGCTCAACTCAACGGCAACGGGAAGTCGCTCGGATGCGCGATGTGACCTCTTCGGATTTCGGGGAATCTGAAATGGAAGAAATCTGTCGTGAAGGGACCGGAGGTACCCATGTTCGTCTCCGTGAGAGACATTGTTTTCGCCAAGGGGCGCGTAGCCCTGGTGGCGTCGGTGGTCGCGCTGATCACCATTCTCCTGATCATGTTGAGCGGGCTGACCAACGGATTGGGTAAGCAGAACACCGCCGCGTTGGAAACACTGGACGCGCAGCGCATCGTGTTCGGCCCGGCCGAGGGCACGGACGAGATGCCCTCGTTCACCACCTCGCAGATCACCCAGGAACAGCTGGACGCCTGGACCGCCGAGCCCGCTGTGGAACACGCCGAGCCGCTCGTGGTCACGTTGACCCAGGTGGGATCGGATTCCAAGGTGGCCACCGGAGCTGTCATGGGCCTGCCCGAGGATTCGATGTTCGCGCAGAAGGTCGACATGCTCGACGGCCAGCATCGCCCCGAGGACGGCCAGATCGTGCTGTCCGAGTCCTACACGGAGGATCTGAGCATCGGCCTCGGCGACACCGTGGGGATCGGCGGTAAGGACCTGGAAGTTGTCGGTTTCGTGGTGGACGAGTTCTACAGCCACCTTCCCGTCGCGTGGCTGACCGAGGCGGACGCGCTCGCGGTCGCTCACCAACCCAGCGCCACCGTGGGTACCGAGATCATGGTCCAATTCGCGGACGGCACCGATTCCGCTCAGATGGACGAGATTGCCGCCAACCTGGATGAGCGGGTCGACACCATGACCCAGACGACCCGCGAGTCTTTCCAAGCCATCCCGTCCTATTCCTCGGAGAACGGGTCGCTCATGCTCATGCAGGCCTTCCTCTACGGAATCTCGGCGCTCGTGGTGATTTCCTTCATCACAGTGTGGACCGTTCAGCGCACCCGCGACGTGGCCGTGCTGCGCGCACTGGGAGCCTCGCGCGGTTACCTGGTGCGTGACTCCTTGGTTCAGGCCACGCTCGTGGTCGGCTTGGGCGTGATCATCGGTGCCCTGGTGGGAGGCCTGATGGGTTGGCTCGTGGCAACACAGGTCACTGCTGTTCCGTTCCTGTTCTCGCTCGCCGCCGTGGCCATCCCGGCGCTCGGTGTGCTGTTGTTGGGCATCGTCGGTTCGCTGCTCGCCGTCCGCCGCGTTGCCAAAGTCGACCCCATGATTGCCCTGGGAGGTAACTGACATGACCACCACTACTCACACCGCACCCTGGAGCGACCAGGATCGCGCAGTCGCAGCACCGGCATTCGAGCTGCGTGACGTCACGTTGTCCTACCCTGACGGCAAGGGGCCCGACGGCGCTCCCCGCACCATCACCGCGCTCGACAACGTGTCCCTGACGGCCGTTCCCGGCACCATGACTGCGCTGACCGGTCCGTCTGGTTCGGGTAAGTCCTCGCTGCTGGCCGTGGCATCCACCCTGTTGAAGCCGACCTCCGGCGAGGTTCTGATTGGGGAGACCTCCGTGGGGGCACTGTCCGAAAAGGAGCGCGCGCGATTGCGCCGCGAAGAAGTGGGCACCGTGTTCCAGCAGCCCAATCTGATTCCGTCCCTCAAGGCAGAGGACCAGTTGGTCGTCACCAGTCACATCCGCGGGGCTCGCGGGGCGGCCAAGCGACAGGCTCGTGAACGTGCGCGGCAACTGCTCGAGTTGGTGGGTTTGGAGGGTGCTGGGCGACGCCGCCCGCACGAACTGTCCGGCGGCCAGCGGCAGCGCGTGAACATTGCGCGGGCACTCATGGGTGAACCCAAGCTGCTCCTGGTGGATGAACCCACCTCCGCGCTGGACCAGCAGCGCTCGGCAGAGGTCATGCAGCTCATCAAGAACCTCACCCGCAAGTTCGAATTGGCCACCGTGGTGGTCACCCACGACCTGGAGTTCGTGGACATGGCCGACCGTGAGGTCACCATGCTGGACGGCAAGCTGACCGTCTGACCGCAACTCACCTCGTTGGTGCGCTCCGGCCCGCACGGGCATCCACCGGGCCGAGCGCGGGTTATAGGCCAAAATATGTGTATGGCGGGGGCTTGCTTGCCTGCGATAGCAACGTTCTAGGGGCT
>NZ_BAAAQA010000005.1:0-1371 GCF_039531425.1 Kocuria atrinae | reverse complement strand
CTCCCCGGAAGAAGGAACTGATTTCTCAGTCCAACTTCCGGGGAGCAGTTCAATCACCGGTGACGGGGTGTTGGCTCAGCTGGGCAACCGGGTGCAGCATGCTCTGCGCGCGTTCACCCCAGATGATGCCAAGGCCCTCAAGGCTGCTGCGCGCACCTATCCCAAGAGTTCCTATGACCTGGAAGAGCTGCTGACTCAGCTCGGCACTGGTGAGGCCGTGGTCACGGTGCTGTCCGAGAACGGCGCCCCCACCCCGGTCGCGTGGACTCGCATGCGGGCCCCGCAGTCGCTGATGTCCCCGGCGTCCGCAATCACGGTGGACGGGGTCATTACCGCCTCGCCGCTCAATGCCAAGTATGCGGAGGCCGTGGACCGCGAATCGGCGTACGAGTTACTGCGTCAGCGCCTGGACCCTCAGACCGGTCAAGTGCCGGAGCACGGGGATACTCCCGGAGGTCGGCAGCCGCTGCCGGACGCGCTACCGCGTGATGGGGCATCGCGTGAGGCTCCCCGGGATTCTCGCCGGTCGGATCAGGACGAGGGCGGGTTCCTCGGCTCCGTGATGAGTAACCCGGCGGTGCGCTCCATGATGCGCTCAGCAGGGACGGCACTGGGGCGGGAAATCACTCGCTCCATTTTCGGCACATCCCGACGGCGCCGCCGCTAGAAACCACGACCCACCGGCTGCGACCGGACGAACTACACGGTGGCCCTGTGCTTGTGCACGGGGCCACTGCCCTGTCCGCAGGCAGTCCTCGTGAGCATCGCATACGTTCTCGTCCCCTGTACCTGCCCTGCGGCGGCTCACGAAGCTGACGCGAAAGCAGGTGATTCAGTCCAGGTCTCGTCTGCGGCCCACCAGGCGGGCGGGATTTCCGGCCCAGATCTCGTTCTCCCCCGTGGAGTTCATCAGGACGGCATTGGCACCCACCAGCGTGCCCCGGCCGATCCTGGTGACGCCGGCGCCACCGAGGACTTTGCAACCGGGGAACAGCACGACGTCGTCCCCGATGACCAGCCGTTCGAAGGGCGAGTCCTCACGCGATACATGCGCGTCCTTCCGGCCAATGGTGACCTGGTGATAGATCCGTACGCGATCCCCGATGGTGACGTCCGGATAGATCACCGTGCCCATGCCGTAGTGCACCAGGCGAAACTCCCGCCCAATCTCCACCTTGGCCGGGATCGAAATGTTGAGCGGCATGAGCGCCAACCGCGCCCAGCGATGACGGCGCCAAGCCACCAGTTTCTCCGGAACTCCCATGGCGTCAACCTAATCGAAAATACCGTCGCTCACCGTGCGCGGGTTATAGGCCAAAATATGTGTATGGCGGGGGCTTGCTTGCCTGCGATAGCAACGTTCTAGGGGCT
>NZ_BAAAQA010000004.1:230390-248975 GCF_039531425.1 Kocuria atrinae | reverse complement strand
TACCGGGAACAGGCCCTTGCCGTATAGGCTCTAACCGCTAGACCAGTCCAACTACTGGGGACCAGTTCACTTCGTGCCGCGGGGTCCCGTTTTTGGCAGCCGAGTACCGGCTCTCACCTGAGGTTTCTACAGTGTGGTCGATGGTTTCGAAAAACTTTCATAGGAAAGCTCCTGTGGCTGCGCCTGCCGTGCGCTAGATTTCTTACCAACCGGTAATACCGGTGGCGAATTGGGAGATATTTCCCCCGAATCCCTCTCGATTCGAGTACCCGAGCGCTGCAGCTCCAAAACTCTCGCGAGTTCCAATGGTTCCCCCAACTAGTCGAAACTTTGTGCGCTCGGATTGATCCCGCTCGAGGCGTACACCGAGCATGGGAGTCGGCCAGTGAATATCCCCCGTATTCACCGGCCGACACCTTTTTACCGGGTCTTCCAGCGGCCTATGCGTGTCGGTGGGTTGTGGTGGGATGGTTCTTGAGCACCCCGCAGTCCAAATGCGGTGGCGCTCCGCCCGCCCGATCCGTCCGCCCGTTCGAGGTGATCTCCGTGCCCGGTTCACAACCTGCGCCCTATGAGCGCGTGTATGTGTTCCACGGCAGCGCCTCCACGCAGCTCCTGGGAGCCGACCGGTTGGTCACGGCCGCACAAAAATTGCTCGCCGCAGCCGGAATCGATCCCCACGTCTCACCGGCCGTCCACACGGATATTGTGGCCCGGCCCTACACCAACGAGTCTCTGCAGGATCCCATTCTTGACGCGCCCTCGGCGTGGCTCCGTTCTCACACCAGCGTCAGCGAGCTGTCCGTTCAGCTGCCCGCCCAGGAGTTCTGGGATCGCCTCAATGCCGGTAGCTGGGCAACCTGGTCCGAACAGTGGCCGGCTCCAGCGGGCAGTCCGCTGTTCCCACCGCGCACACCGGATTGGTTGATGTACGCACCTCGCTGGGAACTGGATCCACTCGCGCCTGCGCTGGGTCCCGCTGCGCCCGGCGGCTGGATCTGGGCTCCCGCGCCGTCCGGCAGTGCCCATGAATCGGACACTGGCGTCCTCTCGAATCAGAGCGCGGACACAGCCCTGGATTTAGCGACCGACTCCCCCGCGAGCGGTGAGCAGCCCCCCTGGGTGGGGCTCTTTCAGCTCACTGATGTGGAGTCGTTCTGGGTGCTGAGCACCGCGGAGCGCCTGGATCAGGTGGTCAAGCTGTGCGAACAGTTGAGCAGCACGCACTCGGCTTTCTCATGGCTGACCGGTTATTTCGATCCACGTGATGTCCTGGGATCGCTGCGGTTGCCCATGGAATGTGCCCCGGAGCTCGAGTTCGCCCTCACCGAGCGTGGGTATTCCGTGGACGTGTGGTGGTGAGCGACTAGAACTGCTCCGCGCAGCGCTGTAGGAGAGTGGCGGCGGCCGGCCGGGCCTCCCATTCTTCGTGCCACAGCGAGCGCACCACGGCCTTGGACACCGCCTGCGGAGTGATTCCGAGCTGGGCAGCCACATCTTTCTGCTGCCCCCTGGCTCCCGGAGTCAGAAGATCGACCACGCGCCATTCGGCGTCACTGCGCACGCTCACGATCCGTCCCACGAGCTTGAGCATAGCCTGCGCCTCCGCAGCGGACTGCTGATCCGCCGCGCACACGCGCACGGCCACTCGTTCGTTCAGTCGCTGGGTCGCTGCCGCCTCGTGACCATAGAGCATGCCCGCGCCATCCGCGGCAACCGCCAAGCGGCCCTCCGGGTCGGTCACGCGGGTCAGGAATACCTCACCCACCCCGATGGCCACCGCATAACGGCCCTCACGGAGTGCGATCATGGCGGCGCTGACCGCGGTGTGCGGATCTTCGGTCAAACCGCGAACCTCACCGGGCCCGGTGGGCTGGAACGGTGCGCTGGTGTCCAGATCACTCAACTCGCGCGTGAGTTCGTGGTCCATGTCGGTACTGGGCCGGAAGCTGTCCTCCACGCGCTGAGTCAATGTCATCACAAACACGTTCTCAGTATCGCAGTTCTCGCGCCGGTTTCACGCGGTTGGCCGCACCCATGCTGCGCAGTGTCCGGATCTAGAGCAGGGTCTGCAGAATGCGCGCGGCGCCGTCCTCGTAGACCGTGGTGGTGACTTCGTGACATACCTCGGCCACTTCCTCGGGTGCCTGGCCCATGGCCACGCCGCGGGCAGCCCAGTCGAGCATCTCGATGTCGTTGCGGCCATCGCCCATGGCGATGGTGTGAGCGGGGTCCACCCCGAGTTGGCGCCGGATCTGTTCGAGCGCGCTGGCCTTGGATACTCCGTTAGCGGCCACATCCAGCCACGAGGACCAGCCCACGGAGTAGGTGACTCCGTGCAGGCCGGCCTCGTCGATGACCTTGGCGAATTCTTCCGGGGTGTCGTTGGCGCTGTAGACCACCAGGCGGACCGCCGGGGTCTCGGAGAGGGTCTTGAGGTCCACTCCGATGGCCTCGATACCGAAGGACGAGTCCTGGAACCGCTCGGTCGAGTAGAACGTGCCGTCGGCGCTTTCGAGCGCGAATTTGGCGGTGGGCAGTTTGTCGGCCAGGGCTTCCAAAGCGGATGACGGATCAAAGCTGACCCGGTCCACCACTTCGTAGTGCCGCTCGAGTTCCGGGTCCAGTCGCAGCGTGATGCCGCCGTTGGAGCACACGGCAAAGCCGGACTCCATGTGAACCTGCCGAATGACGGGGAGGGTTGCACCCATGGAGCGGCCGGTCGAGATCACCACGTGGTGACCTGCTGCGACCACTGCGCGGGCGGTGTCTTTCACGGCGCGAGACATCTTGCCGTCGTGGTCCACCAGGGTGCCGTCGACATCCAGGGCCACGAGGTACTTGACCCCCTCCTCCTTGGTCCACGCGCCCGTGCGTACGGGCTGAACTTTGGTGGGGGGAAGCGTATCCGCCGCTGATTTCAGTTGTTCTTGCTGCCGGTCATCGATGCCAGCCTGGGTTTCAGTCATAACAGTCATGGTGTCACACCACCAGCTTTCGATGACACGACGCAGACCGCACGGTTGCCGGCGCATGAACTCCCCGGTGCGTCAGTTGACCGGGACCATCACGTCCTGACCACGCATGTAGGGCCGCAGGATCTCGGGAATCACCACGGAACCGTCCTGCTGCTGGTGGGTTTCGAGAATGGCCACGAGCCAACGGGTGGTGGCCAACGTGCCATTCAGGGTGGCGACGGCGCGAGTGCCCGCCTTCTTGGGCTTGCCGTCAGCACCCGTGGTTTCCGGCAGCCGTTCACGAATGTTCAGCCGGCGGGCTTGGTAGGTGGTGCAGTTGGAGGTCGAGGTCAGCTCACGGTAGCGGCCTTGGGTGGGAACCCAGGCTTCGCAGTCGAACTTGCGGGCGGCGGAGGTTCCGAGATCGCCGGCTGCGGTATCGATCACTCGGTAGCTCAGACCGCATGCCTGCAGCATCTGCTCTTCCCAGGCCAGCAGTCGTGCATGTTCTGCGGGTGCCTGGTCCTGGGTGCAGTAGACGAACATTTCCAGTTTATTGAACTGGTGCACCCGGATGATGCCACGGGTGTCCTTACCACCGGAGCCTGCCTCGCGGCGGTAGCACGAGGACCATCCGGCGTAGCGCAGGGGGCCGTCGGACAGATCCAGGATCTCGTCCATGTGATAGCCGGCCAGGGCCACCTCGGAGGTGCCGACCAGGTACAGGTCGTCCTTTTCCACGCGGTAGATCTCATCATCGTGTTCCACGTCGAAACCGGTTCCGCTCATGACCTCGGGACGCACCAGGTTGGGCGTGGTCATCGGGATGAAGCCGTTGTCCAGGGCCAGGTCCTGCGCCGCGAGCAACAGGGCGTTCTCCAGACGGGCGATGTCACGCTTGAGGAAGTAAAACCGGGAACCGGAGACCTTGGCCCCGCGTTCCATGTCGATCCCATCGAGCAGCTCGGCGATTTCCAGGTGATCCTTGGGCTCGAAGCCCTCGGCCTCGAAATCGCGCGGTGTGCCTTCGGTGCGCAGTACCGTGAAATCGTCCTCGCCCCCGGAAGGCACCCCGTCTTCCACCAGATTGGGCAGCTGGGCGAGCAGGGCCTGCTGAGTCTGCTGAGCGGCGTCGGCGGTGGCCTGCGTGGCCTTCACTTCCGCAGCGAGCTGCTTGACCTGGGCGAGCAGTTCTTGTTTCTCCTCGCCCTGGGCCTTGGCCACCTTTTTGCCAAACGCGTTCTGCTCCGCGCGGAGGTTCTCGAACTCCGTGATGGCGCTCCGGCGCTGGGCGTCGGCGTCGAGAATTCGATCGACCAGGCTCTCGTCGGCCTCGCGGGCCTTCTGGGAAGCACGGAACAGGTCGGGGTGGGCGCGCAGCTCATTGATATCGATCACCGTTCCAGGGTAGCGAACGCCGCGGCGTGACGCGGAACCCACTGCCGCACGCGGCTCGCACCAAGTTGGCGACCGTAGACTATAACTAATAAGCAGGTGACAGTTCTCCCTACCGAGAAAGGCTGCCGTGCGCACCAATTCTCTGGTTCCGCAGCGAGTCGCTGTGGTCCTCAACCCGATCAAGCTCCAAGCCGATGAAGCCCGCGATGCCGTGATCCTGGCATGCCGCAAGGGTGGCTGGTCCGATCCCGAGTTCTACCTGACCGAAGAAGATGACCCCGGATACTCCATGGCCCGGCGTGCCCTGGAAGATGACGCTGACGTAGTGCTTGCGGCCGGCGGGGACGGCACCGTGCGCGCCGTTGCCGAGACGCTCGCCGGAACCGGAACCCCTCTCGGGCTCGTCCCCCTGGGCACCGGCAACCTCTTGGCCCGTAACCTCGGGTCGAATCTGGCCGACCCGCGCCACTGCGTGGACGTGGCCCTGTTCGGTTCCGAGAAGTCCATCGACACGGTCTCCTTCAACGTGGAGCGGGAAGACGGCACGCTGGACGAGAACCGTTTCCTGGTCATGGGCGGTGGCGGTTTCGACGCTCAGATCATGGCGGACACCAAGGACGACCTCAAGGACATGGTCGGCTGGGTCGCTTACGGCGAGGCCGGCGCGCGTCACCTGTTCAACCGCCCCGGTTGGGCCCGTTTCCAGGTGGACGGCGGCGAATGGGAATCAGCCCGCGCCCGCTCCGTGATGGTCTGCAACTGCGGCGAACTCACCGGCGGCATGGTCCTGGTTCCGGACGCCAAATTGGACGACGGCGTTCTGGACCTCGTGGTCATGAGCCCCCGCAGCATGCTCGGCTGGGCCCGCATGGCCGCCAAGGTGCTCTTCCGCCACACCCACGACCTGCCCGTGATCGACTTCCACCGCGGCAAGCACGTGCGCGTGGAATTCTGGGACGCCACCGAGTCCGAGATCGACGGCGATTCCCTGGGCAAAATCAAGGCCTTCGAGTCCGAGGTGTTCCCCGGATCGCTGCGTGTGCGCGTGGCGCCCTCCATGGCCAACCTGGATGAGCCCGAGGCCCCGGTCATCGACGCCGCGGATCCGGACAAGATCTGAACGCCCTCTGATCGACGGTAGAGCCAAGGAATCGCTAATCCGTGGTCGCACCGTCGATCACGTTGCGGTCCGCGGCAAACCAGGGTCGCACCGCCGACCAGAAGCACGCACCAACAGCGACGTCGCCGCATCCCCACCTCTTGCACCCGACCCGGGGCCGGAAGAGAACGGGACGCGGCGGCGTCGTCTGTGAATGCGGCGGTTAAGCGGCCCCGGCCAGGCCGAAGATGGCCGCGGCAATCGCGAAGCCCACCACACCAATGATGGTTTCCAGAACGGTCCAGGTCTTGAACGTGGTCTTCACATCCATTTCCAGGAAACGACCAACCAGCCAGAAGCCGGAGTCGTTCACATGGGACAGCACCACGGAACCGGCAGCCACCGCCACCACCATGGCGGCCAACTGCATCGCGTTGTAGTCCCCGGCGAGCACGGCGGGTGCGACCAGACCGGCTGCGGTGGTCAGCGCAACAGTGGCCGAACCCTGAGCCACGCGCATCACCGCGGCAATGATGAAGCCTGCCAGGATCACGGGGATACCGAGGCCCGAGAGCACGTTCTCCATGGCGTCGCCGATACCCGAGGTACGCAACACACCGCCGAACATGCCTCCGGCGCCGGTGATCAGAATGACCGAGCAGACCGGGCCGAGCGCCGATTCAAAGGTCTTCTCGATGGCCGAGCCACTCATGCTACGGACCTTGCCGATGGTCAGCGCAGCAATGATCAAGGTGATGGTCAGGGCAATGGGGGTCTCGCCAATCGCGCGCAGCAGCTCGAACCAGCCCTGACCAGCGGTATCTTCGCTCACCGCGCCGGACTCAGCCAGCGTACCCAGGCCCGTATTAAGGAAGATCAGCAGCATGGGCAACAGCAGGAGCATGATGACCAGACCGACCGACGGCGGATTCTTCACGTTCTCGGCCTCGCCCAGAATGGTGGGCACGGGCAGGTTGATCTTGCGTCCCACGATCTTGCCGAACAGGTAGGACGAGAGGTACCACGCCGGAATGGCGCAGACGAGGCCCACCAGGATGATGTAGCCGACGTTCGCGTCGAAGAACGTTGCGGCAGTCACCGGGCCCGGGTGCGGCGGCACGAACACATGCATCACGGAGAACGCACCCACCGCGGGAAGCGCATAGGTCAACACACTTCCGCCCAGGCGGCGAGCCACCGAGAAGACGACCGGGAGCATGACGACCAGGCCGGCGTCGAAGAAGATCGGGAAGCCAAACAGCAGCGATGCGACACCCAGCGCAAGCGGGGCCCGCTTCTCGCCGAAGACACCAATGAGTTTGTCCGCGAGCACCTGCACGCCACCGGAGGTTTCCAGCAGACGACCGAGCATGGCACCCAGGCCCACCAGCAGAGCCACGCTGGCCAGGGTGTTACCGAATCCGTTGAGCAGTAGCGGGACTACCTCACCGGTAGGAATCCCGGTGGAGAAAGCGGTCAGTGCGGAAATAATGATGAGTGCAAGAAACGCGTGGACGCGGAACTTGATGATGAGCACCAGCAACACGGCGATGGCCGCGGCTGCAATCAACAGCAGGGGGCCCGCTGTGAGGGTCTGACTCCAGCCTTCGATTTCCATGGGGCTATTGTCCTCTCAAATGATCGACCCAAGATCGGGCCTGAATAAATGCGGCATCCGAGTGCTGTTTGGCGACCTCGATGACTCGCTGATCTGCTCGCGGGTAGGAACCCAGGAATCGGGTGCGCGGACACATGCGCCGAACGCCCATCAGCGCATCTGCCACGCGGTCGTCCTGGATGTGGCCATCGACATCCACACTGAAGAAGTAGTCACCCAGGTGGCTTCCGGTGGGCCGGGATTCGATGCGGGACAAGTTCACCCCGCGAGTGGCGAACTGCTCAAGGATTTCCATGAGCGCTCCGGCACGATCTTGCCACAGCGGAATCACCACAGAGGTCTTGTCCGCGCCGGTGGGCGGGGGCATGGTTGCGTCCGGCCTGGCCACCAGGATGAAACGCGTTACGGCGTTCTTGTTGTCGCCGATGTTCTCGGCGATAACGGTGAGCTCCGGGTGTCGGTCGACGACGACGGGCGAACACACGCCTGCGTCGTAGGGGACACCGTCCGAGATGGTACCCCCGTGGCCATCGAGAAACGCCACGGCTGAGGCAGCGGTGGACGGGGCCGGGACATATTCCACACCTGGAATATTCTGTTCGACCCAACCTCGAATCTGTGCCCAGGCGTGGCTGTGCGTGGAGATGGAGCGGATCTGGTCCAACGCCAACTCCCCCGGTGCCACCAGGGTGAACTGAATCGGGACCAGGATCTCCTGGAGGATGCGCAGCTCGGCGCCCGAGGCGACGTCGTCCAGCGTTGCCGTCACGCCACCCTCGACCGAGTTCTCAATGGGGACCACCGCGGCATCCACGGCACCCTTACGAACGGCCGCGAGCGCGGACGGAACGGAAGCCATGGGAATCCGCTCGGATTCGCGGGCTCCGGGGACCTGCATGAGAGCGGCCTCGGTGAAGGTGCCCTCCGGGCCCAGAAAAGCGATCCGACGCGGGCGTGGCCCCGAGTCCGCAGAGGGACCCGAGGCCACGCCGGAAACTGCCGCGTTCACAGGACGCGGGGAGTTTCGCCGTTTTCGGAAACCAGGGGCTTGTCGGCATCCGCCCACGCGCCCATGCCACCCAGCACGTTCACGGGATCGAACCCGTACTGCGCGAGGTAGGCGGTGGCCTTCAGCGAGCGGCCGCCGGATCGGCAGATGACGTAGACATCTTCATCCACCGGAACCTCGCCGGTGCGCTCGGCCAGCTGGGACAGCGGCAGGTGCTGAGCGCCGTCGATGTGGCCGGCATCCCATTCGTCCTGCTCGCGGACGTCCAGGACGGGTGCGCCCTGGGGAATGTCCTCAACGGACGCGGACGGCAGATTGTTCACGTTGTCCATGGTTCCTCCGAACTCAGAAGCGGAAAATTGATCCGCCTCCACCTTAACGCTGGACCGGGTCCAGGGGCTCTTCTTCGTGCGACGCGAACGGGCCGAGATCAGGCAGACCGTTCTTGGCCACACTGCGCTTGGACGCGCTGAAGCCAATGGTGGTGCCCACCACGATCACCACGCCGGCGATCAGGCTGTAGTACCAGTGCGGGTTGCTGAAATCGAACATGATGTACAGCGCCACAATGATGAGGAACGCCAAGCAGATGTAGTTGGTGACCGGAGCGCCGGGCATGCGGAAATTGACGGCATGCGCTTCGCCACGGGCTACCTTGCGGCGGTAGCCGATGTGCGAGACGAAGATCGAGATCCAGCCGAACAGGATGAACACCGCGCATGCGCTCAACACGACCTCGAATGCGGAAGCAGCACCCAGTGCGTAAATCAGGATGATGCCCAACAGGTAGAAACCGAGCAGGCAGATCAGTGCACCGGAGGGCACACCGCGCTTGGACACCGTGGCCGTGACGCGGGGCGCCTGACCGTGGGCTGCGAGGTTACGAAGCAGACGCACGCACGCGTAGAGGGTTGCATTCACGCCAGAAATAGCGGCGGTCAACACCACGAAGTTCATGATGCCCGCGAGCGCCGGGATGTTCAGCGAGCCCAGTGCGGTCACGAACGGTGACTCGTTGCCCGAGTACTGCTGGGTGGGCAACAGCATGGACAGCACCAGGATGGAGCCGATGTAGAACAGTGCAATACGCAGTACCACGGAGTTGATGGCGCGGGGCATGGAGCGCTCGGGGTCCTTGGCTTCACCAGCGGAGACGCCCACGATCTCAATGGCGGAGTACGAGAAGACCACACCGGACATCACGACCACCAGGGCCAGGACGCCACTCGTTGCGAAACCCTCCGACCACAGGTTGGAAACAGAAGCCACGGTGGGGGCATTGAAGATGTCACCGGCAACCACCAGGATGATGCCCGCAATCAGGAACAACAGGATGGCCAGCACCTTGATCATGGCGGCCCAGGTCTCGATGAAGCCGTAGAGCTTCACGCTGAGCAGGTTACAGCCGACTATCACGAGTGCCGCGACCAGGGACGGGATCCAGCCCGGGATCTCCGGCCACCAGAACTGCACGTACACGGCGAGCGCCGCAATCTCGCCCACGCCGGCCACTGCGGCCAGCACCACGTAGATCCAACCGATCATGTAAGCGAAGCGGTCGGAGACGAACTCTCGGGCGTAAGACACCCACGCGCCGGTGGTGGGCCGGTAGATCACCATTTCGCCCAGTGCTCGCATGAGCAGGTAGACGACCACGGAGACGACCAGGTAGGACAGCACCAGGGCCGGCCCGGCGGTGGCCAGACGTTGCCCGATTCCGAGGAACAGGCCCACACCGATGGCGCCGCCAATGGCGATCATCTGGATCTGGAAGTTACCGAGGGACTTCTTGTACCCCTCGTCACCCCGATCCTCGTACGTGGGCATGGGCCCTGTGGCGGGCTCTTTCGGGTCGAATGGCATGACATTCTCCTGTTCGTGGGGTGAAGCACCCACCTGATGCGTCAATCAATAATGCTCACGAGACGGACCCCCACCACGCACCGCCGGTAGTTGCTCACTGAGGGTAGTTCTGAAATCGGCGTGCAACGAACATTTCGGTTCATTTGCCCGAGTGAGTCGAAATGCGTCATATTGCGCCCGCGAAGAGCAATAAATGGCAGACAAGTGACACGTGGCTGTTGACGAGAGGCGATGTAACGGTCCACGCTGACCACCAATCGGCCGGTGTGAGACGGTTAGTCACGATGCCGCTTCTGGTGGATTCCACCATCGATCGTACGAGTAAAGGACGGTAAGAGACTTCATGACTCTCGACGTGATCTTCACCAACGGCACCATTCACACCCAGGATCCTGAGCACCCCACGGCTCACAGTTTGGGTGTTCACCAGGGGAAGGTCGTGAGCCTGGACGACGAGCTGCCCACCGATCTCTTCGAGCGCGTGGTGGATCTCAAGGGTGCCGCCGTGGTCCCCGGGTTCAACGACGCTCACTGCCACCTGAGCTTCTTGGGCGAGTCGCTGGTTCAGCTGGACCTGCGCCCGTCCGCCATTTCCACCGTGGACGACCTAATCGGCGCCGTGCGCGATGCCGCCGCAGACGCCGAGCCCGGCGAATGGATCCTGGGTCAGGGCTACGACCAGAATTATCTGGACGGCGCGCATCCCACCGCGGTAGCCCTGGACGAGGTCGCCCCGGACAATCCCGTGTGGCTGTGGCACAACTCGCGTCACATGGCCGTGGTCAACAGCAAGGCCTTCGAAATCGCCGGTTACCCCGGCCGCAAGGGCTTCGAGGTTCCGGAGGGTGGCGAGGTCCCGCTCGACGAGGACGGCGCCGCGCAGGGCCTGCTCTCGGAGACGGCCCGCGGCCTGGTCCAGGAAGTACTGCCCGCCAAGACCACCGAGGACGTTGCCGATCAGATTGCAGCCGCCTGCGACGCCGCTCTGGCCGCCGGCATCACGTCCATCACCGAACCGGGTTTGGGCTCTCCCGCGAACATCGGTCAGTCCTTCACGGATATCGCCGCCTACCAGCTGACCAAGGACCAGGGTCGGCTGCGCTTGCGCGCCACCGTGATGCCTTATCTGACCACGCTGCACCCCATCGATCCCAGCGGCAAGGACGTTGCCAATGAGTTCCCGGATGAGGATCAGCCCTTCGGTCTGGACTTGGGAATCCGCTCCGGCATGGGTGACGACTGGTTCCAGATCGGCGCCGTCAAGGTACTGTCGGACGGCTCTCTGATCGGCCGTTCCGCGTTCATGACCGAGGGCTACGCCGCTGATGCAGAAGAGGGCGTGGAGAACGTCGGCTTCCTGCAGTTCCCACAGGAATGGTTGGAACGCCGCCTGATCGCGGCGCACAAGAACGGCTGGCAGCTTGCCGTGCACGCCATCGGCGACGGCGCCGTGGACGTGGTGCTGGACATCATCGAGAAGGCACAGCAAGAATTCCCCCGCGAGGACGCCCGCCACCGTATCGAGCACTTCGGTGTCGCCAGCGACGAGCAAGTGGCCCGTTCGGCGGCTCTCGGAGTGGTTCCCGTGCCCCAGGGGCGGTTCGTGAACGAGCTCGGCGACGGTATGGCCAAGGCGCTGGGCGAGAAGCGCACCCGCCTGTGCTACCGCATGAAGTCCCTCATCGACGCGGGCATGGTGGCCCCCGCCTCCACGGACGCACCCGTGGTGGAGTACCCGCCGCTGTACAACATTCACGACATGGTCAACCGCCGCACGGCATCCGGCGCCCAGTTCGTTCCGGAAGAATGCATCACCGTGGACCAGGCCGTGAACGCCTACACCGTGGGCAGCGCGTACGCGTCCCACCAGGACGACTTCAAGGGCACCTTGAGCGCGGGCAAACTTGCGGACTTCGTGGTGCTCTCCGATGACATTTATGACATCGACCCGCAGACCATCAAGGACGTGCAGGTCACGGCCACGATTGTGGGTGGGGAAATTATGCACGGAAACCTGTAACCACCCGACAAATCATTCAGCGCGTCACCATTTATTGAAGTTAACGACCATTCTTCCGGCTCCCGGCGAGTCCGGTGCCTAACCAGGAGGTACTAATGACCAAACAGTCAGCCGGCCATCTCATTGTCGAGTCGCTCAAGCGCCACGGCGTGGAACGCGTGTTCTCCGTGCCCGGTGAGAGCTACCTGGACGTACTCGATGGCCTCTACAACTCGGGTATCGAGAACGTGGTGTGCCGCCAGGAGGGCGGCGCCCTGTACATGGCGGAGGCAGTGGGCAAGGCCACCGGTGAGCCCGGTGTCGCCATGGTGACCCGCGGTCCCGGTGCATCCAACGCATTCGTTGGTGTCCACCTCGCATGGCAGGACTCCACTCCCCTGGTGCTATTCGTGGGCCTGATCCCGTTCGAGCACCGCATGAAGGAAGCCTTCCAGGAGTTCGACCCGTACGCGTGGTTCGGCACCCAGACTAAGCGCGTGTTCGTCCTCGACGAGGCCGAGCGCGCGTCCGAGGTCGTGGCCGAGGCATTCTTTGCCGCTACTTCCGGCCGCCCCGGTCCCGTGGTGGTCGGTCTCCCCGAGGACGTCATCACCGAAATGGTGGACCGCCCCGTGGTGCCGCGCATCCCCGTGACCGAGGGTTCCGTGAGCAACGAGGAGATCAACGACCTCAAGGCGGCCTTCGCCAAGGCCGAGCGTCCGGCAATGCTGCTCGGCGGTCCCCGCTGGACCGCGGAGGCCTCCAAGCAGGTCACCGCATTCGCCGAGAAGAACGGCATTCCGGTCATTACCGATTGGCGCGCCGCTGACCGTATCCCCGGCAACTCTTCCGTCAACGCGGGCGAGGTGGGTTATGGTCGCACCGAGGAGTCCTTGGCTGTCCTCAAGGACGCCGATCTGCTGCTCCTCGTGGGCGGCACCCTCTCCGACGTTCCGACGGAGAGCTTCACCGTTCGCCAGAACCCCGATGACGTCAACTGGATCGTCAACATCGACGCTTCCTTGCGCCAGCACTCGGGCGCGGTGACTCGTCAGATCCTGGCTTCCCCGGTGGCCTTCGGTCAGGCCGTGGCAGATCTGGACCTGGGCGAGCACCCGGACTGGACGTCGTGGCGCGAACCCGCCGTGGAAGCGCACCGCAAGGTCTCGCAGATCCCGGACAACACCGGCACCAACGCGGCGGGCACCGCTGACATGACCCTGGTCATGGAAGAGGTCCTCAAGCACATGCCGGAGGACACCCAGATCACGTTCGGTTCCGGTAACCACACCGCGTGGGGTCACCGCTACTTCCCGAACTTCTTCTACCCGTCCCAGTTCTCGGTGCGTAACGGCACCATGGGCTATTCGGTTCCCGCCGCCGTAGCGCTGTCGTTGGAGGACAAGGATCGCTTTGTCTTCTCGATCGCCGGCGACGGTGAGTTCCTCATGAACAGCCAGGAACTGGCCACGGCAAAGCAGTTCGGGGCGCACCCGCTGATCCTGGTCATGGACAACTCCCAGTTCGGCACCATCCGTTCCCACCAGGAAGCCCACTACCCGGGCCGCATCTCCGGAACGCAGCTGGCGAACCCGGACTTCGGCGTGCTGGGCGAGGGGTACGGCGGGTACGGAGCCCGCTTGGACAACAACGACGACATTGAGCGCGTCATCTCCGAGGCCATGAAGGCCACGCAGGAGGATCGCATCCCCGCCGTGGTGCACGTGGTGGTCGACCGCTCCAAGGTCATGCCGGGCATGTAATAACAGCCCGCTCGGTGTGTGGTGGCGGAATTTCCGCCGCCACACACCGTTTTCAGTCGGCACTAGCCGAGCATCGAATTATTTCAAGGAGGTATTGGCATGAGCCAAGAATTTACTATTGAGGACTGCGCCGCCGGAGTACGGAACGCCAAGCCCTCCGAGGTCCGTAAGGTTTTCGCAATGTCCGCCAAGCCGGGCATGATTTCCTTCGCGTCGGGTATGCCGGAGCTCAGCTCCCTGCCCATGGATTCGCTGGCGGACATCACTGAGGAACTGATGCGCAACCGCGGCATGGAGGTCATGCAGTACGGCGCTTCCACCGGCACGGATCACCTCAAGGCCCAGATCATCGAACTCATGAAGCTCGAGGGCATCGAGAACGCCAAGCCAGAGGACATCATTGTCACCACCGGTTCGCAGTGCGGTCTGGACATCCTGACCCGCGTGCTGATCGATCCGGAAGACGTGATCCTGGCGGAAGCACCGTCCTATTCGGGTGCCATGGCCGTGTTCACCGGCGCCCAGGCCAACGTGGTGCACGTTGGCGCTGACCACGAGGGCCTGATTCCCGAGGAACTCGAGAAGACCGTGGAGGAGCTCAAGGCGCAGGGTCGCCGCATCAAGTTCCTGTACACGATCCCGAGCTTCCAGAACCCGGGCGGCACCATGATGCCGCAGGAGCGCCGTGACCGCGTGCGCGAGATCTGCGACGCCAACCACATCCTGATCGCCGAGGACAACCCCTACGGTCTGCTGGGCTTCGAGGGCCAGGTGGGCCGCGCCATGCGCGCCGACGACGACAACGTGGTTTACCTGGGATCCTTCTCCAAGATGTTTGCCCCCGGTTTGCGCGTGGGTTGGACGCTGGCGCCCAGCTCGCTGTCCAAGATCCTTGGCCTGCAGGCAGAGGCCGCCGTGCTGAACCCCTCCGTGTTCGGCCAGGAATTGGTCGCCGAGTACCTGGAGAAGACCGACTGGCAGGCTGTGCTGAACCAGTACCGCGAGCTGTACGGTAAGCGCGCCCAGGCACTGATGGACGTCTTCGACGAGTTCATGCCCGAGGGCGTGACCTGGACCCGCCCCGAGGGCGGTTTCTACTCGTGGATCACCCTGCCCGAGTCCGTGGACTCCTACGAGCTGTGCATGACCTGCATCGACCGCGGTGTGGTGTTCGTACCGGGCACCGCGTTCTACACGGACGGCCGTGGCACGCACGAGGCCCGCGTCTCGTTCTGCCACCCCACCGAGGAGGACATCCGCAAGGGTGCAGAGATCTTCGCCACCGCACTGAAGGAAGCCATCAGCGGCTGATTTCCCTCGCGTAGCGCTCATGACGACGGCGCCGCACCCCGGAAACGGGGCGCGGCGTCGTCGTATTTCTGTTAGCAAATCCCCAGGTCACTGACTTCTGTAATGTCCACAAGAACCCCTAGGCCAGTCGAGGCACGGGTATTGCAACCGCAGGCGTTCAACAATGTTCGGACTGTTCCACAATGCAAAGATCCACTCCATGAATCCGGCCGCCGGCTGGACTCCGCAAAACGCCTGGCACGCCTCGGACACTCCCCACCCGGACGCCATTTTGACCTCCCATGACCGCATCGTGGCGGTGAGTGATTATCAGGAACTCAAGGATCTGGCCCCGCTGGGCACCGAGCACACCGACATGGAAAACCGTTCGGTGCTGCCCGGGCTGGGCGATGCGCACATTCACTCCGCCATCTACGCACGCTCCCTGTTCGAGCCGGACATGCGCAATTGCCGGTCCTTGGAAGAGGCCTTGGACGTGCTGAAGCCGTACGTGGCGAAAGCTCGCGAGGATGAGAGCATCACGTGGATCTTCGGTGGGCAGTGGAACGTCAATATTTGGGACAAGCCCGTGGTGCCGGATCGCAAGGCGCTGGATTCTGTCAGCCCGGACATCCCCGTGGCGCTGGGGTCCATGGACTGGCACACCCTGTGGCTCAATTCCAAGGCTCTCGAAGAACTCGGCCTGGACCGCGACGTGCCTAACCCAAACGGCGGAACGTACGTTCGTGACGAGCACGGTGAACTGACCGGTATTCTGCGCGAGGCCGCAGCCATCCCGGTACGCGACGGTCTCATGCAGTCGGACGTCTCGGGCCATATCGACGACATGCTCCCGCACGGGCAGCGTGAACTGCTCAAGCGCGGCATCACTTCGATCCACGACATCGACGGGGCAGACTGTCTGTACGCGTACCAGAAGATCCGCGAGCGCGGTGAGCTGGACATCCGAATCCACAAGGTGCTCCGGCAGGAACAGATCCTGGACTTCATCAGCCGCGGCATTCGCACGGGATCCGGCGACGAGTGGATTTCCATTGGCCCGCTCAAACTCTTCACGGACGGCGCCCTGGGTTCCCACACCGCACACATGTCGGAGCCGTGGCCCGGCACCCACGACCACGGGGTGGCCGTGATCTCCCGTGAGGAGCTGGACCATTGGACCCATAAGGCGGCAGCGGCGGGCATTGCCAGCGCCGTGCACGCCGTGGGTGACCAGGCCGTCACCGATGTCTTGGACTCGTTCGAGGCCAACCGAACGATCGCCCAGGTCTTCGGGCTGCGCCAGCGCGTGGAGCACGCTCAGTACATCAAACGCGATGACATCCTGAGGTTCCAGCGATTAGGGGTGACCGCTTCCATGCAGCCCCTGCACTGCCCCGAGGAGATCCCCATGAACGACTTTGTGGAGGGCCGGGATATGGTGGCCTACGGGTGGAACAGTCTGCGTGCTGCGGGAACCCCCATGGCTTTCGGCTCGGACGGGCCGGTGGTGGACCCCAACCCGTTCTTCGGGATTCACGCCGCTGTATGTCGTTCGGAACCGGAGAAGCCCGCCAATCGCTGGCAACCGGAGGAGAGCATCGGTCTACCGGAGGCACTTTATTACTATACCCACGCGGTAGCCCGCGCCTCCTATGAGGAGAACCTCAAGGGGTGCCTGGCACCGGGCATGCTCGCGGACTTCATCGCGGTGGACCGAGATGTGTTTGCGGAAGACGCCCAAGCGGTCAAGGACACCGTGGTCGAAGCCACCGTGGTGGGTGCGCAGATCCGTTATCAGCGTGAACGGTAAAGGGGACAAGGAGCCTGCGCCAGTCCACCGGTTGCTTCGATAGGATCGGAGGTCAGCCCTTGTCCACCCCGCACCGGTTCGCATCGAGGAGTCCCACGGATGTTTCGCCTGTTCCATAACGCCAAAGTCCACGCCATGAACCCGGCCACGGGGTGGACTCCGCAGGCCACCTGGCACTCCCACGACATGCCTCACCCGGATGCCATCCTCACCTCGGACGACCGCATCGTGGCCGTGGGCGACTATCGGAGGCTCAAGGACATGGCTCCGTTGGGTACGGAGCGCACGAGCCTCGAGGGTAAGTACGTGTTGCCGGGCATGGGTGACGGACACATTCATTCGGCCATTTACTCACGCTCCATCACGGAACCCGATATGCGTTTCTGCGGCTCGTTGCAGGAGGCCCTGGACCTGCTGAAGCCGTTCGTGGAGAAGGCGCGGCAGGATGAGTCCCAGACCTGGATCTTCGGCGGACAGTGGAACGCCAACGGCTGGGACGTTCCGGTGTTCCCGGACAAGCACAGCCTGGATAGCATCTGCCCGGACATCCCCATGGCCCTGGGTTCCCTGGACTGGCACACGCTGTGGCTCAACTCCAAGGCGCTGGAGACTCTGGGTTTGGACCGCAACGTCAAGGACCCGGACGGCGGCACCTACGAGCGGGACGAGCACGGTGAACTCACCGGCATCATCCGGGAAGCGGCGGGCATCCCCATCCGCGATGGCCTGATGCAGTCGGATGTCTCCGGCAACATCGACGATTACCTGCCCGTGGGCCAGCGAGAACTGCTCAAGCGCGGTATCACCTCCATCCACGACATCGACGGCGCGGACTGCCTCTTTGCCTATCAGAAACTGCGGGAACGCGGTGAGCTGGATATCCGCGTGCACAAGGTGCTGCGGCAGGAACAGATTCTCGATTTCATCAGTCGCGGTATTCGCACCGCATCGGGCGATGAGTGGATTTCAATGGGTCCGCTCAAGCTCTTCGCGGACGGCGCTTTGGGCTCCCACACTTGCCACATGTCGGATCCGTGGCCGGGCACCCAGGACCATGGGATGGCCGTGACTACTCGGGACGAATTGGATCATTGGATCCACCTGGCGGCGAGCGCCGGCATTGCCACCGCGGTTCACGCCATCGGTGACCAGGCCGCGACCGAGGTGCTCGACGCGTTCGAGACTCATCAGGCCATTTCACGGGTCTTCGGCCTGCGCCAGCGCATCGAGCACGCGCAGTACATCAAACGCAGCGACATCGCCCGATTCCGTCAACTGGGTGTCACGGCCTCTATGCAGCCCATGCACTGCACGGCTGACATCCCCATGAACGATTTCCTGGAGGATCGCGACCTGATCGCGTACGGCTGGAACAGCCTGCGGGCGGCAGGTGCGGAACTCGTCTTCGGTTCGGATGCACCCGTGGAGGATCCCAATCCGTTCCAGGGCATTCACGCGGCCATCACGCGGACTCGTGACGGGGATGCCGTGGACGGTTGGCAGCCACAGGAAATCCTTCCCCGTGCGGAGGCCGTGTACTACTACACCCACGCCGTGGCGCGCGCCTCCTACGAGGAGAACCTCAAGGGGTGCCTGGCACCGGGCATGCTCGCGGACTTCGTGGTCGTGGACCGGGACGTCTTCGCGGAGGACGATCGCGCGATCAAGGACACCGTGGTCGAGTCCACCGTGGTGGGGGCTCAGATCCGCTACCAGCGCGAGGACTGAACCACTTCCGGTTGTTCTCGAACGCCCCACCTCGACGCCGCCCCGGCA
>NZ_BAAAQA010000004.1:47498-230350 GCF_039531425.1 Kocuria atrinae | reverse complement strand
TGCCGGGGCGGCGTCGTTGGCGAACCCGTCGTGGAGACGGGACAGGCCGCAGAAGGTTAGCTCAGGTGCAGCTCGGGCGAAACGAACTTCTTACCCACGTGACCCTCCGTGCCCAGGACCCATCCCATGCGCTTGATGGGCCGCAGGGACACCACCGTCTCCTGGGTCTCGATGCCGGACACCGCGGACTGGATGGCCCGTTCGGCCTCGAGGATCTCCCCCACCGAGCCCAACCACATGACGACCATCAGGTTCGCACGCCCGGTGATGGACGTGACCACGCGGGTACGAGGGTCGTGCGAGAGCGCTTCCGCCGCCGTTTCGTGCAGATTCGCGTCCAGGCGCGTGAACCACTGCGCCGTGATGGGCGATGCGGAGACCCGCTGGATCAAATCGCACCGGATGGACAACATCCCAGAAGCGAGCACCTTGTGCAGATACCGGCGGGCGGTGGCCGGGTGCAGGCCGGTGGTGCGAGCGATTTCCGCCGCGCTAGCGCGACCGTCGAGCATGAGCGCTTCGATCACGGGACGCTGATCCTCGCCCAGCGGCGTGCTGCTCACGGGCAGAGACTCCTGCTCAGCCTTCACCCAGGCCTGCGCGGCGGCCCGCTGCTCATCGCTGAGCCTGTCCAGACGCCACTTGTCACCGGCACGGTGGAGCTTGGTGGAGATCATGTTGTGGATCTTCACGATGCCCTGAACGCGGGAGATTTTCTCCTCGATGATGCGCGAGAGCGACTGCAGATCCCGACTGACCACGGTGAGACCGAGGTCCGGTTCTCGGCAGAAAGCCTCAACCGAAAGCACCTCCGGCATGGCCACGAGCTCTTTGACCACGTGGTCCCACTGCTGGGCGTCGCAGGAGATCTCCTGGAAAGACAACAGATTGCGGGGATCGTTGAGATTGACCTGGGCCGTGATCCAGGCTGCGCCGGAGCTGCGCAGTTTCTCCCAGCGTCCGGCCAGGGTGGTGGGGTGTGCGTCCAGAATCTCGGCGGCTTCACCCCAGGTGATTCTGGGTGCCCACTGCAGCAGGCTGATGAGCTCCAAGTCCTGGTCGGACAGCTCAGTCTTGGACTGGCCGTTGCTTGCCATGGATCTCCCTTAGATGTGTGTGGTGGCCGATACATGATTCTACAAAGTCAGGGTGATGACCCTGGGTCTGTGGTTTCAGACGCTGGGGCAATAATTTGAAACAAAATCGCGGCATGTGCCCGTGAACTGAAAAAAATCTTACACAGGTCTTGGTAATCTGGAACGCATCGTGCACAATTGCCTATACGAGCTGTAGCACCCGCCACTTTCTACTTCTTTCGCGGCGCCCCTCACGAGGCATCGCTCCACCGATTCAGGATGCACGTTATGGCTACTTCAACTGCCACCCCTTACTCGGAGACCAATCCGGGCGGCATTGCCGTCTCTTCCAGGAAAACCCTCATCAACACGGGCATTGGCAACGCCCTGGAGTGATACGACTGGAGTAATTACGCGACATTCTCCATTTACTTTGCTCGCGAGATCTTCAACCCGTCGGATCCCGTGGCCTCCATCCTGGGCGCCATGGCCATCTTTGCCGTGGGCTTCATTTTCCGCCCGATCGGCGGTTTGTTCTTCGGTTGGATGGCCGACCGCGTGGGTCGTAAGGCTGTACTGCTGACCACGGTCGGAGGTATCGCACTGGGCGCGCTGATGATCGGCGTGACACCCACCTTCGAGACCGCGGGCGTGTTCGCCGCCATCATGCTGCTGGCCGCACGCCTGATTCAGGGTCCGGCCTACGGTGGCGAAATGCCCACCGCTCAGACCTACCTGGCGGAGATGGCTCCCCCGGAGCGCCGCGGCCTCTGGTCCTCCATGATCTACGTGTCCGGCACCATTGGCGCGTGCCTGGGTATTTTCATGGGCGTCATCATGAACCTGTTCCTCTCCCCCCGAGTAGATGAGCGAGTGGGGCTGGCGCGTTCCGTTCTTCATCGGCGCCCTGGGTGGCCTGTGGGCCCTGGTCGGCCGTTCACAACTGCACGAGTCCGAAACCTTCAAGTCCAACAAGGCCAAGCGCCCCTCGATCTGGCCCGAGTTCCGCCGCAACTGGAAGTCCGCATTCCGCGTGATCGGCCTGACCATTGGCGGCACCGTGTGCTACTACGTGTGGTCCGTGTCCGCGGTTCAGCAGGCCGTGGTGGTCCACGGCATGCCCCAGGCCACCGCGCTCAACGCGAGCCTCTTGGCCAACGTGGTACTCATCATCTCCCTGCCGTTCTGGGGCAAGTTCTCCGACCGATTCGGTCGCCGCCCCGCACTGATCATCGGCAACGTTGTTCCGCTGCTGCCGTTCTTCCCCATGAACGCCATGGTGGGTCAGACCTTCGTGTCCCTGGTCTTCCCCGCCGCACTCATCCTGCTCTTCATGGGCGCCACCCTGGCCAACACTCCGGCCGTATTCGCGGAGTTGTTCCCCACCAGCGTGCGCACCGTGGGCGTGGCCTTCCCGTACGCGGTGGCCGTGGCCATCTTCGGTGGCACCGCACCCTACCTGCAGAACTGGATCAGCACCCAGTACTCCGTGAGCGCCTTCTCGGTGTACGTGTGCCTGCTGCTACTCGTGTCATCGGTGGTCGCATTCTTCCTTCCCGAGACCAAGGGCAAGGACCTGCGCCACTAAAGCTTTCCCCAGAACGACGCCGCCCCCGCACCTTTTCCAGGTGCGGGGGCGGCTTTCGTCTGTCTACCGTTCGAGAACGGTCAACCCTGCCTTACTTCTTGGCGGGGGTGTGCAGCAGCTTCTTGTTGGCGAACTCTTCGATACCGAAGGGGCCCAGCTCACGGCCCACACCGGAACGCTTGACGCCACCGAAGGGCAGGTCCGGAGCGGTGCCGGTCACCTCGTTGACGAACACCATGCCGGAGTCAACGCGCTTGGCGATCTCCAGAGCGGCGGCCTCGTCCGCGCCGAACACGGAACCACCCAGGCCGAAGGGCGAGGAGTTGGCGAGTTCGATCGCTTCGTCAGCGTCCTTGACCTTGTAGACCACGGCCACCGGGCCGAAGATCTCCTCGGCGTAGGCACGCATCTCGGGGGTCACGTCAGCGAGGACGGTAGCTTCCATCCATGCGCCGTCGCGCTCGATCTTCTTACCACCGGCCAGCACGGACGCGCCCTTGTCGATGGCGTCCTGGACCTGCTCCATGATCTCGTCACGAGCACCCACGGTGCTGATCGGGCCCAGGAAGGTCTTGTCGTCCGAGGGGTCACCGGGCTCGATGCCCTGGACAGCCTGCGCGAACTTGTCCACGAAGGACTCGTAGGCGTCTTCCAGAACGATGAAGCGCTTGGCGTTGGTGCACGCCTGGCCGTTGTTGGACATACGACCCATCACGGCGTTCTTCACGGTGCGTTCCACGTTCTGGTCGTCCAGAACGATGAAGGGGTCGGAACCGCCGAGCTCCAGAACGACCTTCTTGAGGTTCTTACCAGCGGTGGCGGCCACGGAGGCACCTGCGCGCTCGGAACCGGTCAGGGACACACCCTGCACAGCCGGATCCGGGATCACGATGTCAGCGATCTGGTCGTTGGAAGCGAAGATGTTGATGTAAACATCCTTGGGGAAGCCCGCCTCGTGGAAGAGCTCCTCCTGCACCACGGCAGACTGCGGAACGTTACCGGCGTGCTTCAGCAGGATGGTGTTACCCAGCATCACGTTGGGTGCTGCGAAACGAGCCACCTGGTAGTACGGGAAGTTCCAGGGCATGATGCCCAGCAGGGAACCGGTGGAATCCAGGACCACGCGAGCTTCGCCACCCGTGGACGGTTCCAGGGTGCGGCCTTCCATGAAGCCTTCTGCGTTGTCCGCGTAGTAGTCGTAGATACCCGCAACGATCATGACCTCGCCGATGGCCTGAGCCTTGGGCTTGCCCATCTCGTCGGTCAGGATCTTTGCGAGCTCTTCCTTGCGCTCGCGGTACAGCTCAGCCATCTTGTGCATGAGCTGGGCGCGCTCCGAAACGGGAGTGTTGCGCCAAGACTTGTAGGCCTCACCGGAACGCTTCACTGCGTCCTTGATCTCTTGATCCGTTGCGGTGGGGAACTCTTTTACGGTTTCGCCTGTGGCGGGATTAACTGTTGCGTAAGCCATACCCCTAGGTTATGCCTCACTCAGGGTTTGGCGAACAGCGTTCACCGAGGGCGAGAGTCCTCCTTCTGTGTTGCATCGGGCCCCACGGGGCTTGATATCGCAAATTTCTTATATAAGGATGGTCTTATGACAACCGAGGCTACGGGGCCGCTGTCCCCCTATCTGGATGTGGCTCGTCTGTTCGGCGCGCTGGCCAACCCGGCTCGCTGCGCCATCGTGGAGCGACTCACCGTGGAGCCCCGGTTCGTCGGAGAGCTGTCACAGGAGTTGGGTCTGTCCCAACCCCTGGTCTCGCAACATCTCAAGGTGTTGCGAGAGGCCCACCTCGTGGAAGGTTTCCGCGACGGCCGAGTCACGCGCTACCGCTTGATCGACGAGCACGTAGCGCACGTCTTCCTGGACGCCCATCAACACACCAAGGAGCACCACAATGAGCGCTGCAACCACTGAGACCACCTGCGCCTGCGAGAAGTGCGGCCCCAACTGCACGTGCGAAACCTGCACCTGTGAGAACTGCACATGCGAGAAGTGCAACCACGCCGCCTGATCGCAAGACCATCTAGCCTCTTCGCTTTAGCGGGCACCGCCCGCTAGCGAGTACAGCGGGGACCTTGCCCTTAAGGGCGGGGTCCCCGCTGTCATGCACTCCTTCTACGGCGAGTCCCGCGCATGCACATTGCGTGGGGTTCCCCACGCGTATCCACCCCGCATGAGGTGCCGCCGGCGCCTTAAGTGACGCTTCTGGTTCCGCCGGAACCCTCGCGGCGATCCCAAGAGGTTCCCACGAAACACCACGTGCGCCGGGAGGATCCAACGAAACCTGGGGCGCGGCGTCGTCGGCGGGAAGCAACCTTGCAAAGGTGGGCAACGCGCAATGGAGCGGCGAAAAGCCCAATTGAGTCCTTCGAGCGACATAATAAGGACATCAATTCGCATTACTTGCTCGATAGGACGTGCCCATGACTCACACAGACCAACGGGGATTCAAGAAAGTCCTTGGCCGGATAGATGCCATTGCACTCGGGGTGGGCGCGATGATCGGCTTCGGCTGGGTCGTGCTCACCGGCGGCTGGCTGGATGACGCCGGAACCATGGGCGCCGCGCTGGCCATGCTCGCCGGTGGCATCATCATGACGGTTGTGGGTCTGGTCTACGGCGAGCTCGTGGCCGCCATGCCCGCAGCGGGCGGTGAGCACAACTACTTGCTGCGCGGCATGGGTGCGCGCTGGGCCTTTATCGGCTCGTGGGGCATTACGGTCGGCTACATCACCATCGTGGCGTTCGAGGCCGTGGCCGTACCGCGAACCGTGCAGTACATTTTCCCGGGGTTGAGCCAAATTCCTCTGTGGACCATTGCCGGCTTCGAAGTGAATCTCACGTGGGCGCTGGTCGGCTCGCTCTCCGCAGTGATCATCACCTGGATCAACATCCGAGGGGTGAAGCAGGCTTCAACCGTGCAGATTTTCGTGATTCTGTTCCTGGCCATTGTGGGCCTGTTCATGATCTTCGGGGCCTTCAGCGGCGGGTCGGAACAGAACATGGAACCCTTCTTCTCCAACGGGATGGCTGGATTCTTCACCGTGCTCGTGGTGGTGCCGTTCCTGTTCGTCGGTTTCGATGTAATCCCTCAGGTCTCCGAGGAGATGAACCTCTCGCCCAAGAAGCTCGGCGGAACCATCGTGATCGCCGTCCTGCTGGCCACCGTTTGGTACGGAATGGTGATTCTCACCACATCGGCTTCGCTGCCGGTAGCCGAGTTGGCCGTGGCCGACATCGCCGTGGCGGACGCGGTGGGAGCCGTGTTCAACTCCCAGGCCATGGCCAACCTGCTTCTCGCCGGCGGTCTGGCCGGCATTCTGACATCCTGGAACTCCCTGCTCATGGGCGCTTCCCGGTTGCTTTGGGCCCTGGGGAATTCCCGCATGCTGCCGCGCTGGTTCGGCAAGATCCACCCCAAGTACGGCACACCCATCAACGCACTGCTCTTTGTGGGCGCACTGTCCTTCATCGCGCCGTTCTTCGGCGAGGAAATGCTGGGTTGGCTAGTTGATTCAGGCTCACCCTCCATTGTGATTGCGTACCTGCTGGTTTCCGTGGTGTTCGTGATCCTCCGTAAGCGCGAACCCTCGATGGAACGCCCGTACCGAATCGGCGGCCGCAAGAACGGCGGAGTTGTCATCGGAATCCTGTCGATCGTCCTGTGTGCCGGATTGGCCATCCTGTACATCCCGGGCATGCCGGCCAGCCTCGGTGTAGCCCCCTATGTCATCTTCGGTTTGTGGTGGCTGCTCGGACTGATCTTCCTGCTGCGCATCCCCCGAGGCATTGAACCGGGAGAAGACGCGGAACCCCGACTGGTGGCTGCCGTGGAAGCCCGCAAGAAATAAGGGATGCCCGGACTTGCGCCGGGGCATAACATGGACTCAGGGGCATTGCGCCCAAGCACCTTCAGCTGCACAATTTCTAGGATGAAGTTGTGAGAGAGGCACGATATGACTAACCAAGAGAAAATTTCTGCACTTCTTGAAGCCACTCCCAAGGGTCTGCTGATCAACGGAGAATGGCGCGATGCCTCCGACGGCGGCACCTTTGACGTCGAGAACCCCGCCACCGGTGAAGTCCTGGCCACTCTGGCCTCGGCCACCGAAGAAGATTCCCGCGCTGCCATGGATGCCGCGGCGAACGCTCAGGAGTCCTGGGCACGCACCTCCACCCGCGAGCGCTCGGACATTCTGATGCGCGCGTACAACCTGGTGAAGGAACACACCGACGAGCTCGCGACCCTGATGACCCTGGAAATGGGTAAGCCGCTCAAGGAATCGCAGGGTGAAGTTGCCTACGGCAACCAGTTCATGCGCTGGTTCTCGGAGGAAGCACCCCGCCACTACGGCCGCTACGCGGACACCCCCGAGGGCAACCTCAAGATGATCGTGACCCACAAGCCGGTTGGCCCGTGCCTGTTGATCACCCCGTGGAACTTCCCGCTGGCAATGGCAACCCGCAAGGTTGCTCCCGCCGTGGCCGCAGGCTGCACCATGATCCTCAAGCCTGCGCGCCTCACCCCGCTGACCTCGCAGTACTTTGCCAAGTTGATGATCGAGGCGGGTATCCCCGCCGGTGTTCTCAACGTGGTGTGCTCGGCCTCCGCCTCCAAGGTTTCCGGCCCCATCATGGACGACCCGCGCCTGCGCAAGGTCTCCTTCACCGGTTCCACTCCCGTGGGCAAGCAGCTCATGAAGACCGCTGCGGACCGCGTGCTGCGTACCTCCATGGAACTGGGCGGCAACGGCCCGTTCATCGTGTTCGAGGACGCAGACCTGGACAAGGCTGTCGAGGGCGCCATGGCCGCCAAGATGCGCAACATGGGCGAGGCCTGCACTGCGGCCAACCGCTTCCTGGTGCACGAGTCCGTGGCTGAGGAGTTCTCCAAGAAGTTCGGTGAGAAGCTCGGCGCGCTCAAGACCGGTAACGGCATGGACGAGGGCACCGATGTGGGCCCGCTGGTCGAGAAGAAGGCCCGCGACGGCGTCGTCGAGCTTGTGGAAGACGCCAAGGAAAAGGGCGCGACCATCAGCGTGGGCGGCAAGGCTGTGGACGGCAACGGTTACTTCTTCGAGCCGACCCTGATCACCGGCGTGACCGAGGACTGCCGCGTGTTCACGGAAGAGATCTTCGGCCCCGTGGCTCCGGTCATCACCTTCAAGGACGAGGACGACGCCGTGCGTCTGGCCAACTCCACCGAGTACGGCTTGGCCTCCTACGTGTACACCAATGACATCTCGCGTGCGCTGCGCATCGGCGACCGCATCGAGTATGGCCTGTTGGGCATGAACGTCGGCGTGATCTCGAACGCCGCCGCTCCGTTCGGTGGCGTCAAGGAGTCCGGCCTGGGCCGTGAGGGCGGCGCCGAGGGCATTGCCGAGTACACCACCACTCAGTACATGGGCCTGCCCTCCCCCTGGGCCTAATCCACACCTAATTTTTCACCCTTCCAAAGGACAATCAGACAACTATGGCTGAAATCGAATACACGCTTGAGCAGAAGCGTGACCTGAAGACCAGCATCCCGGGCCCCAAGTCCGTTGAGCTGGCAGAGCGCCGCAGTAACGCGGTCGCTTCCGGTGTGGCGTCCTCCGTGCCCGTGTACGCGGACAAGCTGGACGGCGGCGTGATCCTGGATGCCGACGGCAACCAGCTGATCGACCTGGGCTCCGGCATCGCCGTGACCTCCGTGGGCGCATCCGCTCCCAAGGTCGTGGAGAAGGTCAAGGAAGCCGTGGAGAAGTTCACCCACACGTGCTTCATGGTCACCCCGTACGAGGGCTACGTGGCGGTTGGCGAGAAGATCGCCGAGCTGACCCCGGGTTCCTTCGACAAGCGTGCGGCCCTGTTCAACTCGGGTTCCGAGGCAGTGGAGAACGCGGTCAAGATCGCTCGCACCTACACCAAGCGCAGCGCAGTGGTCGTCTTCGATCACGCGTACCACGGCCGCACCAACCTGACGCTGGCCATGACCTCCAAGGTCATGCCCTACAAGCAGGGTTTCGGTCCGTTCGCTTCTGACGTGTACCGCGTTCCCATGTCCTACCCGTTCCGTGATGCTGACGGCATGACCGGTCAGGAAGCCGCCGAGCGCGCGCTGCTCCTGATCGAGAAGCAGGTCGGTGCAGAGAACGTTGCCGCAGTGGTCATCGAGCCCATTCAGGGCGAGGGTGGCTTCATCGTCCCCGCCGAGGGCTTCCTGCCCACGCTGACCAAGTGGTGCCAGGACAACGGCGCTGTGTTCGTGGCTGACGAGGTCCAGGCCGGCATCGCTCGCACCGGCAAGTGGTTCTCCTCCGAGTGGGAGGGCATCGAGCCCGACCTGGTGACCTTCGCCAAGGGCATCGCCGGCGGTATGCCGCTGTCCGGTGTGGTGGGCCGTGCGGAGATCATGAACTCCGTGCACGGCGGCGGCCTGGGTGGCACCTACGGCGGTAACCCCGTCGCCTGTGCAGCAGCCCTGGGCGCCATTGAGACCATCGAAGAGTGGGGCCTCAACGAGCGCGCCTTGGAGATCGAGAAGATCATCAAGGAAGAGCTGGGCGACCTGGCCGAGTCCTCCCCCATCGTGGGCGAGCTGCGCGGTCGCGGCGCCATGATGGCGCTCGAATTCGTGGAGCCGGGTTCCAAGAAGCCCAACGCTGACGCTGCCAAGCAGATTGCCGCTAAGTGCCTCGAGCAGGGTGTTGTCATCCTGACCTGCGGTACCTTCGGCAACAACGTGCGTTTGCTGCCGCCGCTGGTCATCGACTTCGACCTGCTGCGCGACGGCCTGCGCGTGTTCGCCAAGGCCATTGAAGAGGCTGGCGCCTGATCTGAACTGAGCACGTAGCGCTTTTCGACGGGCGGTCACCGGTTTCCGGTGGCCGCCCGTTCGCATTTCTGGGTTTCTGCGTTTCTTGCGTTCCTGCGTTCCTGGCCAACCTTGACGCTACCGCGGACGACGACGCCGCTCCGCCACCTGTCGTGGCCGAGCCTTCCACTCCGCCAACCTGGGCCGTCGCGGGTCCGAAGGTTTGGGGTGCCTTATCCCCTGTTTTCGGCCGGAAATGCGGGATAGGGAACCTTAAACCCTCACGGTCGATGTGGGATGGTGGGACCAACCTGCCGTTTACCACTTCATCCCGGAACCCGGAGGACCATTGTGGAGCACTATCCGTCACTCACCGAGACTGTTCTGGCACTGCGCAACGGTCAGGTCACCAGCGAGGACACGGTGAAATCCTCGCTCGACCGCATCGAAGAGCTCAATGACACCTTGGGCGCGTTCATTCACGTGGATCGTGAAGTTGCCATGAAGTGGGCCCGGGAGGCGGACGAACAACTGGCCGAGGCGGCGTCGGACCCGTCCGCTCAAGCAGAATTGCCAGCGCTGCTGGGTGTACCCACGGCACTGAAGGACGGCCACGAGGTCGCGGGGATGCCCACGACCTTCGGAACCCTGATCAACCAGGACGAGGACGGCGAGTTCCCGATCGCTGCCGACTCTGACCCTCTCGCGCGGACCCTCGAGACAGCGGGCGCCATCATGCTCGGCAAGACGCAAGTCCCGGAGTTCCTGCTCAATTGTTATTCCGAGAACAGAATATTTCCGCCGGCGCGCAATCCCCATTCGCCGGAACACAGCCCTGGGGGCTCCTCTGGTGGCCAGGCTGCGGCTGTGGCCTCCGGGATGCTGGCGGGGGCGATCGGTTCGGACGGCGGCGGTTCGGTGCGAATTCCTGCCGCGGCGTGCGGATTGATCGGGCTCAAACCGAACCGTGGACGAGTCCCGAGCAGCGATGCGCTGAACAACGTGGGGCAGTTGAGCGTCAACGGCCCCATCACGCGCACCGCCTTGGACGCCGCCCTACTCATGGATGTGCTGTGCTCCACCCCGGGCCACACCGCCATCGATCGGCCGGTGAAAGCAGTGCCGGAACGGTCGTTCACATCCGTGGTGAGCCGCGCGCTGGCCGGGGATGCACCATGGGGAGATCGTCCGTTACGGATTGGCGTGAGTACGGCATCCCCGTTCGAGGGCAGCTACGACATCTCTGTCTCCCCCGAAGCAGAGCTCGCTCTGTCCGAGGGCGTCCGCCAGTTGCAGTCGCTGGGCCACGAAGTTGAAGAAGCCCAGATCAACTACCTGCCCGGTTACGCGGAGAACTTCTTCAAACTGTGGACGACCGCCGTGGGTCAGATCCCCTTGGCCGACGGGCAAGACTCGCACCTGACCGGCCTGGCGCGGCACTTCCGAGAAGCCGCGTTGAACCGCTCGGCCGTGGAGCTGGCGGACGCCGTGAGCGCGATCCGCGTGTTCGAGGCCGACACCATCGCCCAATATGCCCGGTACGACATGATTCTCACGCCAGCTCTAGCGATGCCCCCGCGGCCCATTGGTTGGTACTTCGAGGGCTACGACATGGCCGATCCTCGCAGCGCAGAACGCGACTACGAGCGGCAGTGCCAGTACACCCCCTACACCTCGTTCATCAACGTGGTGGGGCTACCGGCCATCACTGTTCCCACCGTGTGGACGCAGCCGGAATCCGGTGACTACCCCGGCAAGGTGCCCATGGGGGTGCAACTGGTGGGAGCGGCGTCGTCCGAGGCGTGGCTGCTCTCCCTGGCCGCGCAGCTGAACCCGCCCACGGACCCGCGGGCCGCGTGAGTGCAATCGAACGGAACATTGCGTCGCGTCACTGACGAGCGCGGGTTTCCCGAGTAGGTTTGGGGTATGGCGAACCGTGCGGGCACCGTAGCCCAACCCAGTGACCTTGTGAACATCGACGAGCTGATCGCGGCGTATTTCGACCGCGTGCCTGACGCCGGTGATCCCGATCAGCGAGTGGCGTTCGGTACGTCCGGGCACCGTGGATCATCGCTCAAGACCTCGTTCAACGACACCCATATCGCGGCCATCACGCAGGCGATTGTGGAGTACCGCGCGGGGCAGGGTATTGCCGGCCCGCTGTTCATGGGCAAGGACACGCACGCGCTGTCCGGGCCGGCGCAGGACACCGCACTCGAGGTGCTCGCGGCCAACGGCGTGAACGTGCTGCTGGATTCGCGTGAGGGTTTCACGCCCACCCCGGCGCTGTCCCACGCGATCATCAAGTACAACGCGTCCGGGGCGGCCGAGCAGGCGGACGGCATTGTCATCACCCCGTCCCACAACCCGCCGGCCGACGGCGGCTTCAAGTACAACCCCCCGCACGGCGGCCCCGCGGATTCGGATGCCACCGAGTGGATCGCCGCGCGCGCCAATGAGCTCATGGAGGCCGGGCTCGACGGCGTGCAGCGCGTCTCGAACGACGCCGCTCGGGTCGCAGCGACCACCGGTACCTTCGACTTCCTGGACTCGTATGTCTCGGATCTGCCTTCGATCATCGATCTGGATGTCATTGCGAAATCCGGTCTGCACATTGGCGCGGATCCCATGGGTTCCGCCTCCGTGGCGTACTGGGAGGAGATCAGCAAGCGTTTCGGGCTGAACCTCACCGTGGTCAACCCCGAGGTGGACCCCCAGTGGGCGTTCATGACCCTGGACTGGGACGAGAAGATCCGCATGGACTGCTCCTCCCCCAACGCCATGGCCTCGTTGATCGGTAACCGCGACAAGTACGACATCGCGACCGGTAATGACGCGGACACGGACCGGCACGGCATCGTGACTCCGGATGCCGGGCTCATGAACCCGAACCACTACCTGGCCGTGGCCATTGATTACCTGTACCGCAACCGTTCGGGCTGGTCCTCAGATGCGGGGATCGGCAAGACTTTGGTGTCTTCATCGATCATCGACCGCGTGGCATCGTCTCTTGGGCGCCGTCTGGATGAGGTCCCCGTGGGCTTCAAGTGGTTCGTGCCGGGCCTGATTGACGGTTCCATTGGTTTCGGCGGCGAGGAGTCCGCGGGTGCATCGTTCCTTCGAATGGACGGTTCCACTTGGACGACCGACAAGGACGGCATCATCTTGGCCCTGTTGGCCGCGGAGATCACCGCCCGCACCGGCAAGACGCCGTCGCAGCGCTACACAGAGCTGACCGAGGAGTTCGGCGATCCGGTGTACGAACGCATTGATGCACCGGCCAACCGCGAGCAGAAGGCGGCGCTGAAGAAGCTCTCCGCGGAACAAGTCACCACGGACACCCTGGCCGGTGAACCGATCACCGCGAAGCTTACGGAGGCTCCGGGTAACGGTGCGGCCATCGGCGGTTTGAAGGTCGTCACGGAGAACGCGTGGTTCGCCGCCCGTCCGTCCGGCACCGAGGACGTGTACAAGATCTACGCCGAGTCCTTCAAGGGATCCGAGCACCTCGCACAGGTGCAGAAGGAAGCCAAGGCGCTGGTGGATTCGGTGATTGGGTAGCTTCTGTTTCTGGCTTCTGCGGTGATCTCCGCCGTGGTTGCACATTCAGGGCAGGGGTTGGCGTTGAGACCAGGAGTTTCAGTGCCAACCCCTGCCCTTTTTGACTATCCAGCGCCCCTTGGATCCGTCTTGTTGCTGGGCCCCAGTGGCGAGCGGCACGATGGACGTCATGGTCAGTCATGGCAAGAAGAAGAACATCACGTTGGAAGTCGGTCACCACGAGCTCATCATCCGGGATCGGTATGAGATCGCGTCCATCAGCAATGACATCTTGATCGGCTTGATCTTCCTGGTGGGCTCGTTCCTGTTCTTCTCCGAGGCCACCATGACCTTCGCGACCTGGCTGTTCGTGATCGGCAGTGCGCTAATGCTCGTTCGACCGGTGATCCGTCTGGCCCGCCGCACCCATTTGAAGAAGATCAACCCCGGCAGCGATGCTGCCACGAGCAGGGACTTCTGAACGACAAACATTCCAGTCCGTAAAGATGCACCTGAGCGGCCTAAAAATGCACTTTTGAGGACTGGGATGTTGGGGATATCGCTCCCACACCGGCTCGTGCGGAACGCGCGCTGACACGCGAACTCTCAGTCATCAAAAGGCCACTTGGACGCGGTCCAGGTGGCTTTTTAGTGCCTAAGATTTGGCGGTGGCTTAAAGCTGACTCAGATCAAGGACCCGGCCGCTAAACCCGCGTCACCCACACCGCTTCAGCAGCGAGAACGCCCATGCTGACCACAGAAGCCGGTGCGGCTGCCTCAACCGACACCGCAATCATCCCCGGCGATCCCGAATCCGGCAGCACCCTCAACCGCGTACCCGGAACCACGCCGACACCGGCTAGATAGCGCAAGGTCGCTGGGTCGTCATCTGAAACCCGCACCACGTCAACGGCCACCGGATCCAGCACATCCACCAGTTGCACAGCCGTGGGTGCAGCAATCACACCGCTCGGCGAAGGAATCACATCCCCGTGCGGGTCCGCGGACGGATGCCCCATCAATGCGTCGATTCGATCCAGAAACTTCTCCGACACCGCATGCTCAAGCACCTCAGCCTCGTCGTGCACTTCATCCCACGCGTACCCGAGCTTGGTGGTCAGGAACGTCTCCAGCAACCGATGTCGGCGCACCATGGTCACCGCCACCGAACGGCCCTCGTCGGTCAGCTCGACCACACCGTAGGACGGGCGCGTCACCATACCTTGGGCCGTGAGCTTCTTCAGCGCCTCCGAAACCGTGGACGCTGCCAACCCCATGCGTGCGGCCAGGGTAGTCGTGGTGACCTTCTCCGGTGACCACTCCCCCAACTGCCAAATGGTCTTCAGGTAGTCCTGGGTGGAGGAACTGAGCTCTGCGGGTTGCACGTGTCCAGGGTACCGGTCGCCCCGGATTAGAATTTGGCGGGCGGTACTCATTTCCCAGCCGCCCGTCAGACGCCACGCGCCGCTGTCTAGGAGCCTTCATGAGTTCGTCACCGTCCACTCCCCCTCAGAACGACACCGCTTCCCCCGGCCTCGCACAACGCCTTGGGTTGGGCTGGCGGCTCCACGGGGACGGACGCACCGTGGCCCCCGGCGACGTCGTCACCCCGCGCGAGCGGCTCGTATGGCCCCGCACGATCTCGATCGGCGCCCAGCACGTGGTCGCGATGTTCGGCGCAACGTTCCTGGTGCCGCTGCTGACCGGGTTCCCACCGGCGACCACGCTGTTCTTCTCGGGCATCGGAACCATCCTGTTCCTGATCCTCACCGCGGGACGTGTGCCCTCGTATCTGGGCTCGTCGTTCGCGTTCATCGCCCCGATGTCAGCGGCTATGAATCAGTACGGTCCCGGCGGTGCGCTCGGTGGTGTGGTCATGGCCGGCATCGCGTTGGCGATCATCGGTGTGATCGTGCAGCTGGCCGGCACCGGATGGCTGCAGAAACTCATGCCGCCGCTGGTCACGGGCACCATCGTGGCGCTCATCGGCTTCAACCTGGCGCCCTCGGCCAAGGCGAACTTCATGGAAGCTCCGGTTACCGCCATGGTGACCTTGGGCTCCATCATTCTGATTTCTGTGCTCTTCCGCGGGTTGATCGGCCGCCTGTCCATCCTGCTGGGCGTGGCCATCGGCTACGTGACCGCCGTAATCCGCGGCGAGGTCGACTTCACCGCGATCAACGCCGCGTGGCAGGAACAGGGCCTGTTCGGACTCCCCCAATTCCACACCCCCGAGTTCCACCTGAGCCTGGCCGGGCTCTTCATCCCCGTGATCCTGGTGCTCGTGGCCGAGAACATCGGGCACGTGAAGTCCGTAGCGCTCATGACCGGCGACGACCTGGACCCCTACGCCGGCCGCGCCATCATGGCCGACGGCCTGGCCACCATCATCGCCGGCTCCGGCGGTGGCTCCGGTACCACCACGTACGCGGAGAACATCGGAGTCATGGCCGCCACCCGCGTCTACTCCACCGCCGCGTACTGGGTCGCCGCGATCGTCGCGATCCTGCTGAGCGTTATGCCCGTGTTCGGCGCAGCCGTTGCAACCGTTCCCCAGGGTGTCCTGGGCGGCGCGGCCACGGTGCTGTACGGCATGATCGGCATGCTGGGCGTGCGCATCTGGGTCCAGAACCGCGTGGACTTCTCCAACCCCGTCAACCTCACCACCGCGGCCGTTGCCATGATCGTGGGCATCGCCGACTACACGTGGTCGGTATTCGGTCTGGACTTCGCGGGCATCGCCTTGGGCACCGCCGCGACCCTGGTGATTTACCACCTCATGGCGTTCATTGCCCGCGTGCGCGGTTCCGTGGGCTCCGACCCGTTGACCCCGGACACCTCCAAGACGCCGTCGCCGCTGGGCTAGGTCAGACAGTAGAAATGGGGGTTGCTCACCACGGTGAGCAACCCCCATTTCTATCTGGTTTCGCTTATGCCACGTCGCCGACGACGCCGCTCAGCCACCTCTCCAGCGCGGGCCACGCATTGCGCCCGGTCGAGCGGCGGACCAGACCGTGGTGTCCCAGCGAGGAGACACCCAGCTCGCCCGGGGTGAAGGTCCTGCGCTCCACCGTGGCGCCGGTGAGTCGGTCGGTGATTTCCGGCCCTTCACAGATGAGCATGGGTAGCCGGGTGCGTGGGGGCGTTTCGGAGCGCGTGTTGTGGGGTCTGGGTAGAGGTCGAGGCCTCCAGGATGGGTAGCGACCAAGCAACCTGATCCATAAAGGCCTCGACGTGTCTCATGCTATCTGCGCGCCCGCGTGCGCGCTTTTCGACCTGCCCGACGTCCACGTCCTGGCCGTGGAACGCGGGGCGCGCCAGTTCACCGTGGTGGTTGAGACCGTGCCGCCCCTGGTGGGCTGCCCCTCCTGCGCAGTGCTCGCCACCGGTCATGGCCGCCGGAAGGTGCTCCTGCACGACCTGCCCTGTGCTGGGGTGCCGGTGCGGGTTCGCTGGCGCAAGCGGATCTACCGCTGCCTCGAGGACGCCTGCGAGATCTCGACGTTCAGTGAGCTCCACGAGCTGGCGGCCCCGCGGGGCAAGCTCACCACCCGCGCGATCGCCTGGGCCGTGGCCCAGCTGCGCTCCCACGACATCGCGGTCTCGGCCCTGGCTGAGATGCTAGGGGTCGCTTGGAACACCGTCTGGGATGCCATCGCCCCGGTCATCGAGGACCAGTTGGCCGCGCAGGAGCGGCTGACCGGTGTGGACGCTCTCGGTGTCGACGAGCACGTCTGGCGCCACGTCGGTCCGCCCGGCACCGGACTGGTCACCGGGATCGTGGACCACTCCCGCGGTGAGGACGGCCGGCCTCGGGCGAGACTGTTGGACCTGGTCAAGGGCCGCACCGGGGCCGCCTACGGCCACTGGCTCTCCGAGCAGGGGCCGACCTTCACGAGCGGGATCCGCACGGCGACGCTGGACCCGTTCCACGGCTACGCCAATGCCATCCGCGACAAGCTCCCGGAGGCCATCACGGTGCTCGATGCGTTCCACGTGGTCAAGCTCGGCGGCCAAGTCGTCGACGAGGTGCGTCGCCGCGTGCAACAGGACACCCTGGGTCACCGCGGACGGGCCGGAGACCCGCTCTACGGGATCCGCCGGACCCTGCAGATCGGCGCCGAGCACCTCACTCCCAAGCAGATCACCCGCCTGAACGCGAAGCTCGAGGCCGGGGACCCGCACTATGAAGTCACCCTCGCCTGGCACTGCTACCAGAAGCTGCGTGCCGTCTACCACGCCCGCCCCGAAGCCGGACGCCGGCTCGTCGCCGAGATCCTGGGGGCCTTCCCGACCTGCCCGATCCCGGAGGTCGCCCGGCTGGGCCGCACCTTGCAGCGATGGCGGTCGGCGATCCTGGCCTACTTCGACACCGCCGGAGCCTCGAACGGGCCGACAGAGGCGATCAACGGGGTGATCGAGACGATGCGCCGGGTCGCTCGGGGTTTCCGCAACTTCGACAACTACCGGCTACGCGCCCTGCTCGCCGCCGGTGGCCACCGGCCGTGGCGGAAGACGCCTACCCACGCTCATCTGTGAAGGGCCTGATTTCCTCGATCTGCTCCGGGGTGGCCCAGGGGTCGTCAGAGGCGCCGATGGCCAACACAGCCACGGCCACCCGCGCAGCGCGGGAGGCCGCGTTCATGGTCGGGTCATCAAAGAAGTAGTGGGGCTTCCGCGCCCACTTACCCCACTCGAGCATCGCCCCGGAAGGCATATCCTCGCCCAGCCCGGCTCGACGCCCCGGCATGTACCCGAACACCCGGCACAGCACCGGACCTGCCAGGTGGAGAACAGCAGCCACGCGGCGTCGTTCTGCGGTGCCTCGCACGGTGCTGGTGACGCCGGCGTGGGAGGAGATGGTCACAAAACCCGCGAGGCCGTCCGTGCCGTAGTCGAGCGCGAGCGCATGAGCGCCCACGCTGTGACCGATGGCAACCTGCGGCCGGTCCTCAAAGCGCTGACGGACCCACGCAGCCACCGCGGGCACGTCCTGCATCATCCAGTCGCGCATGCGCAGCTCGGGATGATCCTTGGGCTTGCCAGAGCGGCCCGTTCCACGGAAGTCATAGGTCACCACCGCGTAGCCCCGAGCGACAAAGTACTCCGCCAGACCACGGTAGAAACGCTCGGGGGTGGCGGTGGCCGGATGAATCGTCAGCGCGGCGGACGGCTCATCCAAAGGCAACCACAGCGTCCCGGTCACCGAGGAATCCCCGACGACCGGAATCTGCAGCTGCTCGGTTCGGATGCTCACTCCCGGCTCAGCCGGAGAAGACGATGCCGTGCTCAGAACGGCAGCTCCATCTTGCGCTCCACGACCCGGCGAACTTCTTCCGCGTCCACCTCTGCCACGGTGGCCGGGGACCACTGCGGCTTCTTGTCCTTGTCAACCACCATGGCGCGCACGCCCTCCAAGAATTCCTTGGACTGCGCGGCAACCGTGGCCATGCTGAGTTCACGTTCCAGGCAGGAGCGGACGCTATCGTCCTTGGCTCCCGCATTGAGCAGCTCGAAGACACGAACCAGCGAGGTGGGGCTCATCCCGTCCAGGTCGCTGTCGGCGCGCTCGACAATCGCCTCGAGCGAGTCGCCGCCGTAGGTCTCCTGAATCTCGTCCCACTTGGTGATGATCTCGGAAGCCGGCGGTTCCTGACCGAACTTGGCAACGGCGGCGTCCACGCCGTCGGAAATGGTCAGCTCCACGAAAGCCTCGGCATCGGACGAGGAAATGTAAGTGTCGGCCAGGCCCAGGGCAATGGCGTCCGCACCGTTGAAGCGGGCACCGGACAAGCCCAGGTACCGGCCGAATTCCAGCGACGTCTCGCGAGCGCCGCCGGCGGTTTCGCGGGAGACGCGCGGCAAGAAGTGGCTGGCTCCGATGTCCGTGAAGAAACCGATCGCGGTTTCAGGCATGGCCATCAGGGTGGTTTCGGAGACGATACGGTGCGAGCCGTGCACCGAGATGCCCATGCCGCCGCCCATCACGATGCCGTTCATCATGGCCACGTACGGCTTGGGGTACTCAGCGATCAGGTTGTCCATCGCGTACTCAGTGCCGAAGGTGTCCTCCACCTCGGCCGAGCGGCCATCCAGGGCTGCCTCGCGGACTTCCTTGATGTCACCGCCGGCGCACAGCGCCTTGGGGAGCGTGGACTGCATAACCACCTGCGTGATGGCCGGATCCTTGGCCCAATCCTGAAGGGCTCCGGCGATCTGGTGGTACATGGAACGGCTCAGCGCGTTGAGCGCCTTTTCGCGCGTGAGCGTGAGCACTCCGGTGCCGCCCACGATTTCTGCCCGGACAAAATTCTCCTGAGATGTGGTCATGGTCACTACCCTATCGAGACCGGCCTTGGAGAATTCAGGATTCCAATGCTTTACGCAGTGCGCCTAACAGGTCCTTGGCGCGGCGGTCCACGTTTTCCGCCAGCATCTCGTTGGTGTGGAACGAGAAGCCGATCCCGTAGTCCGGCCACGCGCCGTGCAAACAACCGCCCGCGCCGGAGTGCCCGTAGGCCCGCTCCACGGGGCCGTAAGTGCTGATGGGATCCTGCAGTTCGTAGCCCAGCCCGAAACGCAGGGGCCGGTCGTTGACCGCATCAAGCCCCTCGGACCACGTCCGGGTGAACAGCTGACGGGTCTCCGCAGATACCAACGCTCCGGACTCCACGAGCGAGTACGCGCGGGCAATCGAATCCGCCCCGCCGATCGCGCCACCGGATGCCAAGCCCGCCGCGTGGAATGCCGGCGAGTTGGCGGGAAGCTCCTCCCCCATCAGTGCATCGCCGTACATCCGGTCCACGATGGCCCGCCGTTCCGGGTCCTTCAGGAAGGTACTGATCGCATAACCGGGCGCGCGGAACACGGGTGCCACACGCGGCTCCTGAGCTTCCGGCAGTCCCAGGTAGAGATCCAGATCGTTGGGTTTCACGATTCGTTCGGCCAGCAGCTGTCCGGCCCGTTTGCCGGTAATGCGCAGCATGATGGCCTCCACCAGGTATCCGAACGTCACCGCGTGATAGGCGACCTTGGAACCCGGCTCCCACACCGGCTTTTGCTGCGCCAGGATCTCGGAATGAGCGGTCAGGCTGTAGAAGCTGTCCGTAGGATCCGGGTCCGTGTAGATCAGCCCCACGGTGTGATTGAGCACCTGCGCGACGGTCACGTTCTGCTTGCCCGCTGCGGCAAACTCCGGCCAGTACTCGGCCACGGGAGCGTGCACGTCCAGGGCGCCGTCGTCCACGAGCATGGCCGCCAGCGTGGCCACCATGCCCTTGGTCCCGGAGAACATGACGGCCAGGGTCTCGTCGGTCCACGGCGTCTCCGCCGGATCATCAGGAGACGAACGCCGCTCCTGCGAACCGCCGTGCAAACGAACCAGCGGCTCCCCGTCGCGGTACACGCTGAACGACATGCCGCCGCACGTTTGCCTCAAATGCTGCTCGAAGATCTCCCGGATCACCCGCCCTGTGGTGCCGGGCAGATGGGTTTCGGCGATCAATTCCTGTGCACTTCCGGCGGTCATTCGGTGACGATTCCTTCCCCCTCGCGCTACAGCGTGGGTACGTGCTTCAACAGCGACTTGGTGTAGCCATGCTGCGGGTTACACAGCACGTGGTCCGTGGGCCCGTAATCAACCAGTCGACCCTTCTCCAACACCGCGAGTTTATGGGACACGTGCCGCGCAAGCGCGATGTTGTGGGTCACGAACAGCATGGCCAGCCCGCGTTCGCGCTGCAGATCGCGCAGCAGCTCGATCACCGAGGCCTGCACGGACACGTCCAGCGCGGAGGTGATCTCATCACACACCAGCACCGAGGGCGCATTCACCAGCGCTCGCGCCACCGCCGCACGTTGCCGCTCACCACCGGAGAGTTCACCGGGCCTGCGGTTGATGTAGCTGCGCCCCAGCCGCACCGCATCCAGCGCGTCGGCCACGGCGGCGCGCCGCTGCTTCCGGGACATTCCGCCGCTCATTTCCAGCGGCACTTCGAGCGAGTCACCAATGCTGCGACGCGGGTTCAGCGATGAGAACGGCGACTGGAAAATGTACTGAATCCGGCGGCGGTCCTCGTTGCTGCGCTTGCGCGTTCCGTTCGCGAGCACGTTGCCTTCCAGCAGCACCTCGCCCGTGTACGCGGCGTTGAGGCCGGCAATGCTGCGCGAGAGCGTGGTCTTACCCGAACCGGATTCACCCAAGAGCATGGTGGTCTGGCCCTCGACCAGGTCCAGATTGATGCCGTCCAGAATCACCGCCGGTCCGTACGCCAGCCGCAGGTCGCGTACGGCGACCAACGGTTCATTGGCAGGTTTCGTTTCGGTCGGCGACGCCGCTCGGTCATGTACCTGGGCCGTATCGCCGGTTGACGACGCCGCCCGCTCACCACCGCGCGATGCCTCGTCAGATCGCGCGGGTTCGGCCGCGACCGCGGTGGCACCGGAGGATGCTCCGTGAGCCGACTGGGCGGCGTCGTGCTGGCCGACACCGCGAGCGTTGTCCCGGCCATCGTTCGCGCCGCGCGCGCTATCTGCGACCTGACCGCTATTGGCGACCGGGACGTCGTCGTCATGGCTGTTGTCCCAGGGCGCACGCACCTTGGCACTGGGGCTCACCGCAGGCCCGCCGCCCATGGCGCGTTCACCCTGGAGGTCGGGCACCGCGGCCAGAAGTGTCTTGGTGTAGTCGTGATCAGGATCGTAAAGAACCTTCTCGGCGGGACCGCGTTCCACTATCTCGCCGCGGAGCATGACCGCCACGTCGTTGGCGACCTGGGCGACCACGGCGAGGTCGTGAGTGATGTAGAGGCCGGCGACATCGTGCTTGGTAGTCAACTGGTACACGGTCTTGAGGACCAGGTCCTGGGTGGCCACGTCCAAACCGGTGGTCGGCTCATCCAGGATGATCACGGCGGGGCGGCACGCGAAGGCCATCGCAATGCCGATGCGTTGCTGCTGACCGCCCGAAAGTTGGTGCGGGTAGCGCCGCTGGTACTTCTTGGTGCTGGGCAGGCCCACTTCTTCGAGCACCTCGGCCACGCGAGCCTCGCGTTCCCTACCATTGCGTCCGAACTCGTGGATGCGCAGCACCTCGTGGATCTGCTCCCCCACGCGCAACGCACCATTGAGCGAGAGCGCGGGATCCTGAGGAACGTACGCAATGGTGCCGCCGCGCAGCTTACGCACCTGCTTCTCAGACAGCGTCAGCAGGTCCATGTTCTGGTTGAAGAACCGCGACGCACCTTCGTGCAACTGGACGGAGCCACCGCGCAGTTCCAATCCGGTGCGCAAATGGTTCATGCATGCCAGCGCGGCAGTGGTCTTACCAGAACCGGACTCACCCACCAGGGCCAGAATGCGCCCGGGCGTGAGGTCGAAATCGACGTCCTTGAGGATCAGGTCCCCGCCTTGAACACCCAGGGACAGGTCGCGCACGGAAATGGCCGTGGCCACCGTGGCCTTGGGAACGGTAGTTGTGCTGACCATTTACTTGTCCTTTCGCGCGGAACCGGTGGTGCGGCCCGCTGAGGCGCCGGACACGGCGTCGGCAATGAGGTTGGTGCCCACGGTAAGAATGGCGATCGCGATCACCGGCAGGATCACGCCCCATGGCTGGAGCGAAAGCGCAATGCGGTTCTCGTTGATCATCAGGCCCCAGTCCGCGGTGGGCGGCTGCATGCCCAATCCCAGGAACGACAGCGAGGCGACGGCGCCGATCGAATACGTCATGCGCAAGCCCATCTCCACCATGAGAGGGCCCATGATGTTGGGGACCACGTCCCGGCCCAGAATCTTCCACTGGGGCACGGCGTACATTTGCGAGGCCAGTACGTAGTCCTCCGCGACCACACCGGAGGTGGCCGAGCGAATCACGCGGGCCACGCGCGGTGCGTGGGTGATGCCGATGACCACCACGAGCACCCAGCCCTGCGGGCCCAGCACGGTAATGGCGAGCATTGCGAAGACCAGCTGCGGGATGGCCAGCAGCACGTCACCGGTGCGCATAATGGCCGAGTCCATCCAGCCGCCGCGGAACGCCGCGAGCATGCCGAGAACGGTGCCGAGCCCAACGCCCAGCACTGTGGCCAGGGCCGAGTACAGCAGCAGTCGCCAGCCGCCCTCAAGGAACCGGGAGAGTACGTCACGGCCCAGATTGTCCGTGCCGAAGATGTCGTACTGGAACGGTTTGCCCGCGTACGAGGTAGGACCGTAACCGGTCCACGCGGGAACCACGAACGGACCCGCGATGGCCACCAACAACACCAGGCCGGTCAGCACCAGGCCGAACTTGGCCTCGGGTTGGGACAGGAACCGGCGGAAGAAGGAAACAGGACGGGCGTCCCCGCGGGACTCCGCAGGTTCAAAACTTGCTGCGGGCTGGGTGACCGGAGTTTCCGGTGTCACCGGTTGATGGCTCTGCGCGCTCATTTGGAGGACTCCGTCCGCAGCTTGGGATTGGCCAGGATGCCGATCACATCAGCAATGAGGTTCACGACCACGTAGAACGCGGCAATGATCATGGACAGTGCTTGGACCACCTGAACGTCACGGATCTGCACCGCGTCCACCATGGCCTGGCCCAGACCGGGATAGCGGAAGAGGAACTCGACCACCACAATGCCGCCGGCCAACCAGGCCAGCTGCATGGCCACGACCTGCGCGACCGGTCCGATCGCGTGGGGCAGCGCATGCTTCATGATCACCTGGCGTTCGGGCACGCCCTTGAGCCGGGCCATCTCCACGTAGCCGGAATCAAGCACGTCCAGCATGGTGGTTCGGGTCATTCGGATCATGTAGGGAACGACCACGAGCACCAGTGTCAGCGTGGGCAGAACCAACTGCAACGGGTAATCCCACACCCGGGTTCCCGGCGCGGCCATGGTCACGGAGGGCAGAAGCTGGAACACCGTGGTGGACAACAGCGCAGTCAGCGCAATACCGATCACGAACTCGGGCAGTGCTGCCAGGACCAACGAAATGCCGGTCAGAGTGTGGTCAGTGGTGCGGCCACGGCGCATGGCGGACCAGGTGCCCAGCAGGATGCCCACCGGGATGGAGATGACTGCGGCAATGATCATCAGCAGTATCGAAGCCGAGACCTTTTGCCCCAGCAGCTCATTGACCGAACCGCCGGTGGCGGCCGAGGTACCGAGGTCGCCAACCAACAGGCCACCCAGCCAGGTGAAGTAGCGCTCGTACCAAGGGTCGTTGAGGTTCAGCTGTTCACGCAGCACCGCGAGGCGTTCCGGCGTGGCCTGCTGGCCGAGGATCGCCTGCGCCGGATCACCGGGCAGCAGGAGCGTGAAGACGAACACCACCACGGACACTGCCAGCAGCACGAAGACCGAGATGCCCAGGCGTTTGAGAATCATTTGTCCCACGGGTTACTCGCTTTCCTGTGCAATCCACAGATGCCGGAACTGGAAACCGCTCACCGGCATACCCGTGCGGTAGGTCATGGTTCCCCCCACATAGTTCTGATAGGCATCGGCCTGGTTGAAGAATCCCCACACGATGTAGCCGCCGGCGTCGTGGAGTATTTTCTGCAATTGACCGATCAGTTCGTTGCGTTCGTCGTCGTCCAGCGTGGCGCGCGCTTTGTTGTAGAGCTCGATGAATTCCGGATCCGCCCAGTGCGTCTCGTTGAACGGAGAACCAGGAAGCGTGCCATTGGCCGTCTGGGGCAAGAAGTTGCGTGTCAGCCAGAAATCTTGGGCGAACGGGTACTGCAAGTAGCCGTCGCCGAAGAACGTGGTGGTGTCCACGCGGCGCAGGCTCACGTTGATCCCGGCTTCCGAGGCCTGCTCAGCGAAGACCTGGGCGGATTCCACGGCGCCGGCTTGGATGGGTGCCGTGACCATTTCCACGTCCAGCCCGTCCGGGTACCCTGCATCGGCCAACAGTTGTTTGGCCTTCTCGATGTCCCGAGTTCGCTGCGGCAGCTCAGGTGTGCCGGGGTCGAACGGCGCGTACATGTCGTTCCCCACGTTGCCGTGCCCGGAGAAAACCTGCTCCACCATCTGCTCACGGTCCACCACGAGCTTGAACGCCTCGCGCACCCGGGGGTCATCGAACGGCTCCACGTCCACGCGCATCGTGAACGGCAACCAACCGCCGGTTTCGGACATCTCGGTGAAGATGCGCGGGTCGGTTCCCACCACGTCCACGAGCGCCATGGGCAGCTGGCCGACCGCATCAACTTGGGAGGACAGCAGAGCGTTGACCATCGCGTCCTCGTCGTTGAAGTTCATCATGTGAACTTCATCCAAGATCGGTGCGCCGCCCCAGTAGTTCGGGTTCTTCTTGAGCACCGTGATCTGACCGGGTTCGAACTGTCCCAGGGTGAACGGTCCGGTACCGATCGGATGTGCGGGATCGTAGTCCGGGGGCACGATGCCCACCGCGTACTCCGCCGTCGAGTAAATGAACGCGGCATCCGGTTCGGACAACTCGAACCGAACCGTGTGATCGTCCACGGCCACGGTTTTTTCCAGACTCGCCAGACCGGACGCACCCGATTTGGGGTTGTCAGGATCTGTTACTCGGTCGTAGGAGAACACGACGTCCGCTGCAGTCATCGGGCGGCCGTCGTGGAAGGTGACATCGTCGCGCAGTTTGAAGACCCAGGCCCGCCCATCGTCTACGGGTTCGGCGCTGACCGCGAGCGCCGGCACCGGTTCGTAGTCCTGGTCGAACTCGTAGAGCCGGTCATAGAGGTTGATCACACGACCGCCGTCCGGAGTGGTCACAGGCACGTGCGCATCCACGACATCCGCGGCACCACCACCTGCGAGTCCAACTCGCAAAATGCCACCGGGCTCCGGCTCTCCGGTAGCCGCAGTACCCGAGAAGGCCTGCTCCGTGTTACTTCCGCAACCAGCCAGCGCGAACACCGCGGCCGTCGCGCCCACGCCCAGGAAACCGCGTCGTGACAATGCCCGACGCCGCGCAGCCGAGCGACGCTCGTTGCGCACCCCTCCGGCGTGGTCCGGAGAGTGATGTGGATAGGGTTCTGCGCTCATATTTCCTCGCTGTTGAGACACGACGTTGTGAGACTCCTGGCGAGCGCCCTTCGGAAAACAGGGCGTGCCGTGGCATGCCCACACGGGCACACCATTGGGACAGGGAAATGTAGCTACGGGATCTTGCTGAGACAGCCGATCCACCGCGAACGGACGAAGCCCACCGGCTGACGAGCCGGGCCGTGGGCGGAGTGGATCTTGTGCATCTCCGCCTCCGTTCGATTGTGGGCGGCGCATTCCGGAGCCAAGCTCACGGATCAGTGCGCCGCGTGTTTCACCTACTTATGACATTAGAAACATCACAGGTGTGAGTCAAAGCTCACACGCGAGATGACGCGGATCGAGGTGGCCACTGACCGCTGTCGGCCAGCACCCGAGCCAGGATGTCTGCGCGGTCGGTCACCAGACCGTCCACTCCGATGGCCAGTAGCCGGCGCATCTCCTGGGCGTCGTTGATCGTCCACACGTGAACGGCAATGCCCACCCGATGTGCCACTTCCACGAACTTCTGGTTAGCCACCGCCACGGGCAGCTTGAAGCCACCCGGCAGGGAGAGTTCGTAGCTCACCGGTAGCTGAACGGTGTTGAACTCCGCGACCTTGGGGGCCCACAACTTGGTCAAAGCGGACCAGATAGAGCTCACGATCCTGGGCGAAATCTTGTCCGTCACCCGCGCCACCTTGGACAGAATCGTCAGCCCCGCGCAGCCGACGGTTCCCGCCGAAGTGAGCGGGCGTTTCCCGGTGAGCTGCGCGATCGAGGCGAGCGTGCGGCGTCGGCGAGACTCAGAGAACGAGGTCACCCGCACCCGGTCCACCGCGCCCTCGTCCGCGATCACCCGAGGAAGGGCGGCCACGGATGATTCGTCCTTGACGTCGATATTGAAGTGCAGCTCGGGCAGTTCCCGCAGCAGCTGCGCCAGAGTTGCCAGAGGCTCGGTGCCGCCGATCCGCACGTCCTCCAGGGAGGACCACGGAGCGTCACTGACATCCCCGGAGGTGTCCGTCACGCGATCCAGGGTGGGGTCGTGGAAGGCGAGCACCACGCCGTCGGAGGTGGTGTTCACGTCCGTCTCGGCCCACACGAAGCTCAGATCCGCGGCCGCGCGGAACGCTCGGAGCGTGTTCTCGTGGCCGTCCAGTGAGAATCCACGATGGGCAAGTGCTGTGACCTGGGGTGCAACTGACATGTACTAAACAGTAACTTGTCATTAGGGCATTAAGCGTCAGTTGCTGTTCAAGTAACTTTCAATCACCTGAGCCACGCCGTCCTCATCGAAGGGCGGGGCTGTACGGCCCACCGCGGTCACCACGCCCGGGTGGCCATCCGCCATGGCGTAACCGTGGCCGGCCCACGTGAGCATTTCCAGGTCATTGGGCATATCGCCGAAGGCCATTACCTGCTCACTGGCAATACCGTGCTCTGCCGCGAAGCGTTCCAGCGTGCGAGCCTTGGTCAACCCGCGCTGACCAATCTCGACCAGCGGCGCAGCCGCGACCGAGTGGGTGACAGCCAACCGCCCGTCCACCAGGTCACGCACGTGTTCGAAGTACTCGTTGGGCACTGCCCCGTCCAGCTTGGCCAGCAGTTTCACCACACCGGCGCCGTGGGGCAGACAGTCCCTGATGGGGGCTTCCTCGACAGGAAAAATTTCCATGCGGTCGCTGCGGGACCAACCGGGATCGGTGAATACGCGGTCCAGGGTCTCCGCCGCGTAGAGCGTCTTGGGGAAGAGCTCGCTGATCTCCCCCATGATCCCGAAGGCTTCGCGCACATCGAACAGGCTGGTTTCAATGATGCATTCGGTCCGCAGGTCGTAGACAACCGCCCCGTTGGAGCAGATGACCACACCCACGTCCTCAAGTTGTTCGTGGAGAGGGTGCAACCACCGCTTGGGACGCCCGGTCACGAAAACCACGTGGATCCCGGCGTCCCGCGCGGCGGTAATGGCTTCAACGGTGCGCGGCCGGAAACGAAAATCGGGTCCCAGAACCGTCCCGTCCAGATCGCTGGCGATCATTCGGACAGGTTGGGATTCCTCGATTCCACCGCGGGCCACTGCTGGGTTACTTGACTTCGTACACGGGGGTCAGGAAGGCCCGCCCGATCGCGTGCGAGAACAGGTTGAAGTTCACCACGGCGGGGCTGGTGTTCTCGTCCACGTCCATTTCCTCCACGTCCACGGCGGTCACGCACAGGATGTAGCGGTGCGCTCCGTGTCCCTCGGGCGGGGCCGCGCCCAGGAACTCGTCCGTGCCTGCGTCGTTGCGGTGCTTCACGGCTCCCTGGGGCGGGTTCGATGCGGCACCGGTGGCCAGTTCCGTGACCGAGGCCGGGATATTGGACAGGCACCAGTGCCAGAAACCGCTCGGTGTGGGAGCATCCGGGTCGTACATGGTGACCACGTAGGACTTGGTGCCCTCGGGTGCGCCGGACCAAGACAGCTGCGGGGAGATATCCTCTCCGCCCGCGCCCATGATTCCGGAGACCTGGGCGGTGGCCATGGTCTGGCCCTCCGCAACATCCGTTGAAGTCAGAGTGAACGTGGGAAGGTCGGGCAGGTCTGCGTAAGGTTTACGGTCAAACATCGGTATTCCTTTCGTTGAACGATTCGTACTCACGGACAATTCGTTGCCGACGGCGCTCGGCCGGGTTCACGGCCTCATCTCACCGAGCTTGCCGCTCGCCTATGAGCAGACTGGACGCATTAGTGAGCGGGCAGGTCCGCCTTGGTCGGCAGATCCGCTCCGGAGCGGGACACGGTCACGCCCGCTGCGGTGGCCGCGTAGCGCAGGATCTCGAGCACCTGGTCCTTGCTGAGTGCATCCAGTCCGCGACGAGCCTCGGCCCCCGTGAGACCGCGGTCGGTCAGTGCGGAGATCAACGCGGCCATGAAAGAGTCACCGGCACCCACGGTGTCCGCCACGTCCACCTTGGCGGCGGGGGTGTCCATGCCTTCTCGTCCGGTGCCACGACTGACTGCCCACGGACCCAGGGCACCGCGGGTCACAACCACCAAGCGAGCTCCGGCCTGCAACCAGGCACGGGCGCTGTCCTCGATGGAACGGTTCGGGTAGAGCCACAACAAGTCCTCGTCCGAGGCCTTTACGATGTCCGCAGATGCCACAATCGCCTCCGCGCGGGCGCGGGCGTCCGAGGAATCCGGGATGATGGTCGGCCGGCAGTTGGGGTCATACGAGACCAGAGCATGATCGTGGGCGCGTTCCACGGCCTTGCGGACCATGGTGGCCCCGGGCTCGAGCATGGCGCCGATGGAGCCGACGTGCAGCAGACCGGTCTCGTTCAGGAGCCGATCGATCTGCTCGTCCGAGACATCCAGGGACCAGTCCAGCTGAAAGTCATAGGTCGCAGCACCCGCCTGATCCAGCGTGGCCTGGGCGACGGAGGTGGGTTTGGAATCCGGATTGAACGGCAGATTCACGTTGTTGTCCCGCAGGTGAGCGGCCACTTGCTCGCCGTACTCGTCCTGACCGTAACGGCCCAGGAACTGCACTTCTTGATCCAAGCGGGCGAGGCCCACGGCCACATTCATGGGGCTTCCGCCCACGTGCGCGCGGGGTTCTTCACCGTCGCGTGAGACCACATCCACGAGAGCTTCACCGATCACCGTCAACATGGCACCACGGTAGCAAAGGCGACCGACAAGAAGAGGCCACCGAGCGGCGTCGTCACCTTAAGAGACACGTGCGCGAGGGGTGCGCGAGCCACGTACACTGGCGTACGACGAGCCGCCTCATCTTGTGCGGCGCCATCACGCTAGACCGCACAACGAAGCGCGGCACAACACGGCCCTCACGACGAAGTCCGGGTCGAGGAAGAAGGATGCTGGTGAGCACCACCTGGTCCGATCGAGAAGCACTTGCTGAAGCACTGGTCCCCCTGGTGGGCCGTTTGCACCGCGAGAACAAGGTGGTCACCACCGTGTTCGGCCGGTCGCTGGTTCACAAGTCCGTTACCGAAATCATCAAGGCGCACCGCTTCACCCGCCGCATCCTGGGCGAAGAGCTGCCGCTCAAGGACACCCTGGACATCGTCGAGACGCTGACCAAGCTCAAGCTGGGTACCTGCAACATCGACGTGGCCAAGCTGGCACAGGGCTACAAGGAATCCGGTAGCAACGACCTCGAGGCGTACCTGCGTGAACAGCTCGCGTCCGTAGTCGATCACCAGGGCGAGAACGAGCCCGAGTCCCAGGACGTGGTGCTCTACGGTTTCGGTCGCATCGGCCGTCTGCTGGCTCGCATCCTCATCAACCGTAATGACGGCACCGGTCTGAACCTGCGCGCCGTGGTGGTTCGCAAGAAGCCGGGCAACGACCTGGTCAAGCGCGCATCCCTGCTGCGCCGTGACTCCGTGCACGGTTCCTTCGACGGCACCATCACCGTGGACGAAGAGAAGAACGTCATCACCGCCAATGGCGTGGACATCCAGTTCATCTACGCCGGCTCCCCGGCCGAGGTGGACTACACCGAGTACGGCATCGACAACGCCCTGGTGGTCGACAACACCGGTGCGTGGCGCGACGAAGAGGGACTCTCCCAGCACCTGCAGTCCAAGGGTGTCGCGAAGGTCCTGCTGACCGCTCCCGGCAAGGGCGATCTCAAGAACATCGTGTGCGGCGTGAACGACAAGGACATCCTGCCCGAGGACAAGATCCTCTCCGCAGCATCCTGCACGACCAACGCCATCACCCCGGTCGTCAAGGTCCTCAATGACCAGTACGGCATCAAGCAGGGTCACGTCGAGACCGTTCACTCGTACACCAACGACCAGAACCTCATCGACAACTGGCACAAGGGCGACCGCCGCGGCCGTTCCGCAGCGCTGAACATGGTCATCACCGAAACTGGTGCCGCCAAGGCTGTGGCCAAGGCTCTGCCGGAGATGAAGGGCAAGCTCACCGGCAACGCCATCCGCGTGCCAACCCCGGACGTCTCCATGGCCATCCTCAACCTGCAGCTGGACAAGGCACCCGAATCCGCTGACGAGGTCAACGAGTTCCTCAAGGACATTTCCATGAACTCGGCCATGCGCAAGCAGATCGACTACGTGGACTCCCCGGACGTCGTCTCCACCGACCTGGTCGGCTCCCGCCGCGCCGGCGTGGTGGACGGTCTGGCCACCATCGTCAACAACAACTCGCTCGTGCTCTACGTCTGGTACGACAACGAGTTCGGCTACTCCTGCCAGGTGGTGCGCGTGCTCGCTCGCATGGCAGACATCGCCATGCCGCAGCTCCCGTAAGCTGCCCGGCCACTACGACGCAGCCCCGGCCCCTTCCGCGCGAAGGTGCCGGGGCTGCGTCATTGGTTGTGAGGCGCGTTGGTTGTGGGGTGCTTCGGTTGTGGGGGCGTTGGGACTGTCGCGGGGCTTGCTGCGCATCTCAGGCGCCGTCCCGACCCCGCCGGGCACCTCGTGTGCCGTTAGAGCCTTTCTGAGCCTCGCCAAGGGTTCTAATGACGCATGGCGTGCGCACGGAGGTTCTAACGACGCCCGGTGCTCGTCGTTGCAGCACCCTTACCGCAGACGACGCCGCTTCGGCCGCGTAGCCGCGCATCTCAAGCGCGCTCAGGTCCCTGCCGCGCACCTGGTGTGTCCCACAGGTCTACTGGGGCTTCTCACCGGCCTGCTTGACCTCGCCAATCGCGTTGAGGCCGAACATCGGGGTGCAGTTGACGCGGTAGTCGCCCACGATGCGTGCTTTGTAGATGGTCGGGTTGTGCGTGGCCACGGTGCGGGCGTTGCGCCAGAAGCGGTCCAGGGACTTGGACTTGCCCACGGCGGAGGCGCCGAGCAGGTCGAAGATCCCGTCCGTCACGTCGCGTACGAGGTCCGGAACGACCACCTGGGCATGTGCCACGGGCAGTTCGCACGCGTTGGTCAACTCCTGGGGGTTGTTGAGAAGGGGATCGCCGCCGAGAACGCCAATGGCGGCGTCGAGCTCCCGGGCCGCTTGCAGAACGATCGCCCGCGCGGCGGCTGCCTTCGCACTCAGTTCACCCACGCGCTGCAGGACCTGCGGATCCTCGCGCGCAACTGAGCCGGTACCGGTGTTGAAACCGCGAGTGCGTGAACGCACCAAGTGGACGCCCTCGTCGATGGCGGCCTTGGCGATGCCCGCTTCAACGGCAAGGAGGACGAGCTGGAAGACAGCGGTCTCCTGGGTGGCTCGGCCATCGCGGTTGCGCACGTTGGCCGCCGGAACCTTAACCCCGCGGAAGTGCGTGGTGCCTGTGCCGGTGAGTTGCTGGCCGAACCCATCCCAGTCGTCGACCAGTTCGATGCCATCCCACGAGCTCTTCACCAGCGCATGCGAGCGCGCCTCCTGACCGGGAATCTGCGCGGTGACCTGGATCCAATCGGAGAAGATGGAACCGGTGGAGTAGTACTTGGTGCCGTTGAGCTCCCAGTCACCGTCTGCGGTCTGGATCTGGGTCAGGGTAGTGGCCGCGGTGCCCAGCGCGGCCCCGGAGCGCTCGGTCGCGGCATTGCCCACGGTCTCGCCGGCGGCAATCCGCGGGAACCAGACGTCGGACTCCTCCGAGCTGAGGCTCGCGATGAATCCCAGGTGCGAGCGGTAAACATGCGCCACATTGGAGTCCGCCGCGGCCAGGGCAATCAGCAGCTCCGCCACCTGCTCCAGCGAAGCTCCGTAACCACCCCGCGAGCGCGGAACGGTCAGCGCACCGAAGTGCCGTTCCTTGAGCCACTTGAACTGTTCGAACGGCAGAATCCGCTGCTGTTCGCGTTCCACAGCACCGGCCGCAATCCGGTCGAACACCGGTTGGAACACGTCAAATAATTCGCGGGTGCTCAGCGATCGCTGCGGATCCCCGTGAAGGGCCGCGGTGTCGAATTGTTCCTTGATCCCGGTGTCAGTGCTCATGTTCTCGGTAGTCCCTCGCGTTCAGTCGCGGTGCACGCACCCGACCGAGAGGAACACAGCGCGTGCGCGGGCATGACCGTGCGAACCGCAGAAGCTGAAAAGCTGTCCATCGGTCGTGGCGGAAGCACCGTCCCGGTATCCGGGTGGTTGCTGCGGCGTTGACGAGCCACGTCTCTCGGCCGCTCTTGATGGCGTTACGGGTTCAGAGCATCACGGGCCCCGGGGGACTGTCAACGCGCGTGACGGTTTATGACCGCCAGAACGCTCCGGTCACTCGGGACAGCGCGTGAAGGTCGTCCACGTGGGCGAGTTCGCGGGCCGAATGCATCGACAACAAGCCCACGCCCACGTCCAGGGTGCGCATGCCCAAGCGGGTGGCTGTGATGGGCCCGATAGTGGAACCGCACGGCACGTTGTTGTTGGAGACGAATTCCTGATAGCTCACGCCGGCGCGATCACACGCATCCGCCCACAGCCCGGCGCCCATGGCGTCCGTGGTGTAGCGCTGGTTGGCGTTGATCTTCAGGAGCGGTCCGGATCCCGGTTCGGGAGTGTTCACGGGATCGTGATGACCGCGGTAGTTGGGGTGGACCAGGTGACCGGCGTCCGCAGACAGGCACACCGATTCAGCCAGAGAACGCCGGTAATCGTCCTGTGATTCGCCCTGCGCCGCGCTGATACGCACGAGCACGTCCTCCAGGAACGGGCCCGCCGCGCCGGAACGCGTGGCTGAACCGACTTCCTCGTGGTCGAACGCGGCCAGCATCGAAACCTGCGACGCGGATTCGAGCTCCTCCGCGTGCTCGACGAACGCATGAAGCCCCGCATAGACGGAGGACAGGTTGTCCAGTCGACCGCTCGCGAGCAGTTGCCGCCGCTGCCCGATCAATTCAGGTTTCTGGGTATCCGCGAGCACGATGTCGAAGCCCACGATGTCCTCCGGGGACACCGATGCCTCGGCCATGTCCGCGAGCAGTCCCAGCACGTCAGCGTCCTGCGCCGAGCCCGTTCCCCAAATGGGCTGCACGTGCTGCTGCTTGTCCAGCTTGAGCCCGTCGTTGGCCCCGCGGTCCAGGTGGATGGCCAACTGCGGAATCCTTGCGATGGCCTCAGTCGCGCATAAGTGTTGCGTGAGTTCGCCGTTCTCACCACGCACCACAATGCGCCCGGCGAGCCGCAGATCCCTGTCCAGCCAAGAATTCAGCAGTACCCCGCCGTAGACCTCCACTCCCGCCTGATACCAACCGTTGGAGACCGTGGTCGGCTTGGGCTTGAGCTTGAACCCGGGCGAATCCGTGTGCGCGCCCAAAATGCGAGACCCGGCGCCCGCGCGATAGTCGCGAGGGGCCACCCAGGCGATCAGAGCGCCGTCGCGAATCGTGAAGTGCCTCCCGACGACGTCGCTCCACGCCTCGGACCCGTGCAGTTCCGTGAATCCCGCGCCGCGCAGCAGCTCTGCGGCGGCCGCGACCGCGTGGTAGGAACTGGGCGAGGCCATGACGTAATCACCCAGGGCACGGGCATAGCCGAACGGGGCGCGGTGGGAGTCCAAGTCAGAAACGCTGTGATGGGCCATGCAGCACAGTCTAAGGAGTGCGGTCCTGGTTGGTAGCTGAACCGTCGCCCTGCGGTCCCAGGTTCTGGCCTTGCGGCGAGCCGTAGCTCGTGTGTTGGCTCGATGGCTGCGCCCCCGTGAACTGGCGGTCCCGCGGGTCGCCACCCTGCGACGGGCCGTTCTGCCAAGGCCCGTTCCCGGATGGTCCGTTCGGTGACTGCGGGCCCGATGTCTTCCGCACGTCCAGCAGACCCACCGGACGCCCCTGGCCGTCCCGCACGGTGTACGGGCCGTACTGCTCGGGCAGGGAGAGGTAGTTCTGAGTCCGCGGGTCCACCACGAACGCGGCGAGCGCGGTGCCGTTCTGGCCGACCACACGCTGCCGTTGCGCGAGTGCGGGCAGGCGCGGCGGAGGCGGCAGGATGATGGTGCGGGAGGTCGCGATTCGAGTCTTCCGAGCCATCCGGAACACCACCAACAGGAAAATCCCGTTGATGGCCAGGGTGAACAGCACCTCGATGGGCCCACCACTCGTATCGTTCAGGTCCGCCAAGCCGACCATGGCCATGAGCGTGACCGTGCAGTTGTTGACCACGTGGAGCGCCACGGCCGCCTCCAAACCGCCGGTGCGCCAGGTGATGACGCCCATGGTGATCGCCATGACGGCGATGGAGGCCTGTCCCCACACATCGTAGAGATGCCCGGCCACGAACAGCGGGACGGGCAGAAGAATGGCCCAGGCCGGGTGCTTCAACCAACGACCCACCGTCTGCATCAGGTAGCCGCGGAAGACGAGTTCCTCCGCGAAGCACTGGATGGGCACCAGCAGGATCACCATGAGCAGCAGCCAGCCCCACTGGGGCGCCAGGGTGAACTCGATCGCTTCACCGCCGGCCACGATATCGAACAGGATGGACAGGCCGTTGATCACCACAAAGATGGCCAGTGCCGCGAGCCCGCACTGAAGCATCCATTTCCAGCGCAACCGCCCCGTCACCGAGTGGAGTAGGCCCAATGGCCGCGGGCCCATAATCCATCTGGCCAGATAAGCCGCCGGAGCCATGAGTGCAACTGAGCCGAACAGGAGTAAGAAGACCAGCGGGTCCAGCTGGTTCATGGTCTCCAGATTGTCCATGTCCATGGGGTTGTCCACGAACAGGACAAGCGGGATGGTGAACAGCACCGTAAGGACGATGTACAGGAAGAAAAAGATGGCGCCCTCAACCAAGGGCTTCCACCACTCGTGTTTGGGATCCGCGAATCCCAGGCGGTGATACGCCAGCGTGCGCAGCCGCTCCGGCGGCACCTGGGACGGGCCGGGAGCAGGAACCGGCGGGGGTACGCGACCGCCGTTCATGGTCGACGACGCCGCTGCCCGACCATCGCCTCTCCCCTCACCGGGCCGCGTGGCCGGGATCGAGTGAGGTGCGGGCGGTTGGCTCCAGGGAGCGGGGTGCTGGCTCATGGTTCCACGCTATCGGTCGCCGGTGTTCTGCGAGGTGATTGTGGAGTGTGTGTACCGTGTGCCAACCGGGCAACCGAACAACCCGGCAATCCTGCAACCCACGCGGCGCAGCGAGGCAGACGGGCCCCACGCGCGGCACGAAGTTCCTTAGACGGAAGCCGATTGGTGGGCCGTTGTTGCCCGCACCGCGTAACGCTCCACGAAGGCCGCCAGAATTTTCTTGGGTTGATCCACCTCAGGCCCGTCCTTGACGCGATCGATCACGGTCTGAGTGTCTTCCGGCCGGAAGTAACCCAGGTCCTTGTAGGCGATGACCCGGTTGATCAGGCCGTTCGGGTCCAGTTCCGGGTGGAACTGCGTGGCGTAGAGGTTCTGCTTGACGCGGTACATCTGCACCTCGCACACGGTTCCGCTGGCCAGCAACACTGCGCTGGCGGGCAGCGAACGAGTGCCTTCCTTGTGCCCTACGTAGGCGGTGAACTCCCCCGGCAACTGGGACAGCAGTGGATCTTTGGCGCCCTCTTCGGTCACCGTGACGGTGATCGGACCCACCTCTTCGCTGCGGGTCCGGTCCACCACTGCACCCTGATGGATTCCCAACGTACCTACGCCATAGCAAGCCCCGAGGAACGGGAAGTCCCTGGCCACCACCTCATCCAGGAGAGCACTGATCCACTTCTCGGCCCGGTGTTGCGTGGCCGATTTCTCCTCCGCGGGGTCGGATGAATTGAAGGGCGAACCGCCCACGATGATTCCGCTGTACCGCTCCAGGTCCAGCTGCGGGACCGGGCCTTTCTCCAGGCGCACGTGTTCGAGCTCCGACTCCTGCAGGCCGCCGAAACGCCGGACGGCGTCGTATTCCTCCAGTGCCACATCGTCTTCGGGCCGGGTGGCCAGCAGTACAAACGGTTTCATGACCTCATCGTAGGCACCGTTTCAGCCGCCAAAGTGCGCCTCCCACTGTGCGTCACACCACGTCACGCGTTACAGCGGCATGACACTTGGTTTCAGTTCTGAAAACTCCGGCTCGGCCCCTTGACTTCCGCCCTGTGATCCAGTTCACTATCTTTATATGGAATTTAGATTTCACATAGCGAAAAAGTAAGGGAAGCAATGACGCTCAGCGAGTTCAACGAAACGGATCGACAGACGGCGGTGGAAACCGTTCGCCCCGCTCTGGACATCCAGCGCTGGATCGAAGAGATCGTGGACGGTCGCCCCTACGAAAATACCGAGGATGCGCTGGCCGCCGCACGCGATGCTGCCAACCCTTTCACGGATGCAGAGGTCGACCAGGCTTTGTCGCACCACCCCAAGATCGGTGAGCGCGCCGCTGGGAAATCCAAAGAAGCCGACCTCTCACGCAACGAACAAGCCGGCCTGGGTGAGTCCACGGAGGTCATCAAGGCCGAACTCGCTCGCGGCAACGCCGAGTACGAAGAGCGCTTCGGCCAGGTCTTCCTGATCCGCGCCGCCGGCCGCTCACTACCCGAAATTTTGTCAGAGCTGCAGCGCCGTCTGCAGAACACCCCGGAGGACGAGCGCACCGAAGTTGCCGATCAACTTCGTCAGATTGCCCTCCTCCGCATCGAAGGGATCCTGTCATGAGCTTCATTTCCGCACACGTCCTTGATTCCGTGCACGGCTGCCCAGCCCAAGGAATCGACGTCACGCTCCTCACCGGTGAAGGCCAAGAACTTGGCACCGCAACCACCAACGAGGACGGCCGAGTCACCGAACTCGGCCCAGAGACCCTGGAGTCCGGCCATTACCGGATCATTTTCGCAACCGAGCAGTACTTCGCCGGGCGCGAGCTTGAGACGTTCTACCCGTTCGTCTCGGTGGATTTCTCGGTGCAACAGGAGCAGGGCCACTACCACGTGCCCTTGCTGCTGAGCCCGTTTGCGTATTCCACATACCGCGGCAGTTGACCCAGGAGCCGACCCAGTCGACGATTGCCGATCCACTCAGACAGCACATCAATTTTCTACACAGGAGTAGATGAAAATGACCGAAGTAGTTCTCGGAAAGAACCAGTACGGCAAGGCGCAGAACCACGTGGTTCGCATCAACCGTGACAACGACCGCCACATCATTCGCGACCTGGTGGTCACCTCCCAACTGCGCGGTGACCTGACCGAGGTACACACCAAGGGCGACAACGCCCACTGTGTCCCCACCGACACCCAGAAGAACACGGTGTTCGCGTTCGCTCAGAAGTACGACGTCAAGTCCCCTGAGAACCTGATCCTCAAGCTCTCGGACCACTTCACGAGCGAGTTCGACTGGATCTCCGGTGGCCGTTGGGCAGCCGATGAGTACCGCTGGGACCGCATCAACGACAACGATCACTGCTTCGTCCAGAACAAGCAGGAAGTCCGCACCTCGGTGCTGGTCACCGATGGCGACAAGAAGACCGTGATCTCCGGCTTCAAGGACCTCACGATCTTGAAGTCCACCGAATCCGGGTTCGAGGGTTACCCCAAGGACCAGTACACGACCCTGAAGGAAACCACGGACCGCATCATGTCCACGGACGTGGCAACCCGCTGGCGTTACAACACCACCGATGTCGACTTCGATGCCGTGTACGACAGCGTCAAGAACATCATCCTCACCAAGTTCACCGACCACTACTCCCGTGCGCTGCAGGAGACCCTGTACCTCATGGGCAAGGCCGTGATCGAGGCTCACCCAGAGATCGACGAGATCAAGTTCTCCTGCCCGAACAAACACCACTTCGTCTACGACTTGAGCTTCTGCGATCTGGGCAACAACAACGAGACCCACTACGCGGCTGACCGTCCCTTCGGCCTGATCGAGGCCACCGTGCAGCGCAAGGGCGCTGCCGAGGACGAGCACGCCTGGATGGGCATCACCGGCTTCTGCTGAGCCATCTGCTCTACCGCCGATGTGTCCCCGCCTCTTGAGGCCGAGGCGGGGACCCACCAGCTCATTCATTCTTAGGAAGGCTTCCCAATGTCACAAACCGCTACGACCGAGGTCAAGCGGCCCGAGGACGAGTACCTCGGCGCGGGTCCGAGCTTAGGCTACGGATTCCAGCACGTTCTGACCATGTACGGCGGCATCATCGCTCCGCCGTTGATCGTGGGTGGCGCAGCCGGTCTGTCCACCAATGAGCAAGCGCTCCTGGTCGCTTGCTGTCTCTTCGTTGGCGGTCTGGCGACCATGCTCCAGTCCTTCGGCATCAAGTTCTTCGGCTCCCAGTTGCCCTTGGTCCAGGGCACCTCGTTCGCCGGTGTGGCCACCATGACCGCGATCGTCAACGGTGACGGCGGTATTCAGGCGGTCTTCGGCGCGGTGATGGCATCAGCGGCCATTGGCTTCCTGATTGCACCGTTCTTCGCGCGCATCATCAGATTCTTCCCGCCGGTGGTCACCGGCGTGGTCATCACGACCATCGGTCTGTCCCTGTTCCCCGTGTCCGCTCAGTGGGCCATGGGTGGAGCCGCCGTCGCGAATGGTGGGGATGAGAACGCGATCTTCAAGAACGTGTGTCTGGCCGGCGCAACGCTGCTGATCATCATGCTCCTGTCCAAGGTGGGCAGCGCGATCATCTCGCGGCTGTCCATTCTGTTGGGCATTGTTCTGGGCACGGTCTTCGCACTGGCTATCGGCATGGCCGACTTCTCTCAGGTCATGAACGGCGCGATCTTCGCGTTCCCCGAGCCCCTCGCGTTCGGACCGCCCACCTTCCAGCCCGCCGCCATCATCTCGATGACCATTGTGGTGCTGGTGATCCTCACGGAAACCACCGCGGACATCATTGCCGTGGGTGAGATCGTGGACACCAAGGTGGACCGCCGCCGTATCGCTGACGGTCTGCGTGCCGATATGGGCGCTTCCTTCCTGGCTCCCCTGTTCAACGGCTTCACTCAGTCCGCGTTCGCGCAGAACGTTGGTCTGGTCGCCATCACGGGTGTGAAGAGCCGATTCGTGGTCACGGCCGGCGGCCTGATCATGTTGATCCTCGGCCTGCTGCCCATCCTGGGTCGCGTGGTTGCTGCGGTCCCCATGCCGGTCCTGGGTGGCGCGGGCATCGTGCTCTTCGGCACCGTGGCCGCTTCCGGTATCCGTACCCTGGGTAAGGTCAAGTACCAGGGCACTCCCAACCTGGTCATCGTCTCCACCGCCATTGGTATCGGTATGCTGCCGATCGCAGCTCCGGACATCTACAGCGGCTTCCCCACGTGGTTCGAGACCATCTTCCACTCCGGTATTTCTTCCGCCGCTGTGGCAGCTGTCCTCCTGAACATCCTGTTCAACGAGATCAAGCTGGGTAACCCGCCCAAGGGCGAAGGTTCTGTCTTCACCGCGGCGCCACCTCGCTACGTTCGGATCGAATCGCTCGAGCACCTGCAGGGCTCCCTGCGCGAGGGCGACACCATCAAGAACGGCAAGCTCGTGGATTCCGAGGGCAAGGAAATTCCCGCCATCACGGCGTCGGGCGAGGTCGTCCAGGCTCCGGTCGTGGAGAATCGTTCCGGGTCCTCCACCAGCGACCACTAATTCACGGGGACGACGCCGCTCGCGACCTTCGCGATCGACCGCGCCGAGCGGCGTCGTCACCCGAAAAATACTCGCGGCTGCCAGGCCCCCACCGGAGCCTGGCAGCCGCACTGCCACATCGGTGAACCACCGTGACACTGCAGGAGAAACTGTGCAGCCTTCAAGTAACCACCACATTCTGAGTGGGTTGACCAACAACCTCAAAGACGCCAACTCCGAGGAAACCCAGGAGTGGATCGAGTCCTTCGACGGGCTGATCGCGGCGCAGGGAACGGAGCGCGCGGAGTACATCATGCGCGCTCTGTTGCAGCACGCGGGCACCCATTCCGTGGGCGTTCCGATGGTGACCACCTCGGATTACGTGAACACCATCCCGGTCGACCAGGAACCGGAATTCCCCGGCGACGAGGAGATCGAGCGCCGATACCGCGCGTACCTGCGGTGGAACGCCGCGGTTATGGTGCACCGCGCTCAGCACCCGGAGATCGGCGTGGGTGGCCACATTTCTTCGTACGCCGGCGTGGCCACGCTCTACGAAGTGGGCTTGAACCACTTCTTCCGCGGCCCCGAACACCCGGGCGGCGGCGATCAGGTGTTCTGGCAGGGTCACTCCTCCCCCGGTAACTACGCGCGAGCGTTCCTCGAGGGTCGAATGTCCGAAGCGGATCTCAACGCGTTCCGCCAAGAAAAGACCAAGGCTCCTCAGGGGCTCTCGTCCTATCCGCACCCGCGTTCCATGCCGGACTTCTGGCAGTTCCCCACGGTGTCCATGGGCATCGGCCCGATGAACGCGATTTACCAGGCACAGTTCAACCGCTACATACACAACCGCGCCATCAAGGACACCTCCGAGCAGCACGTGTGGGCCTTCCTCGGCGACGGTGAGATGGACGAGCCGGAAAGCCGCGGGCTTCTGCAGCTGGCCGCCAACGACAAGTTGGACAACCTCACGTTCGTGATCAACTGCAACCTGCAGCGCCTGGACGGACCCGTTCGCGGTAACGGCAAGATCATTCAGGAACTCGAGGCGTTCTTCCTCGGCGCGGGTTGGAATGTCATCAAGGTCGTGTGGGGTCGCGAGTGGGATGACTTGCTCGAGAAGGACAAGACCGGCGATCTGGTCCGCATCATGAACGAGACGCTGGACGGTGACTACCAGACGTACAAGGCCGAGAACGGTGGCTTTGTCCGCGACCACTTCTTCGGCAAGTCGCCTGAGACCAAGGAACTCGTGGCGGAGATGTCCGACGACGAGATCTGGAAGCTCAAGCGCGGCGCTCATGATTACCACAAGGTCTACGCGGCCTATAAAGCGGCCACGGAACACAAGGGTCAGCCCACGGTGATCCTTGCGCAGGCTGTGAAGGGCTACGGTCTGGGCACACACTTCGAAGGCCGCAACGCGACCCACCAGATGAAGAAGCTGACCCTGGATGACCTCAAGGTCTTCCGCGATCACCTGCGGATCCCCATCAGCGACGAGAAACTTGAAAAGGACCTCTACAACGCGCCGTACTACCACCCCGGCGAGGACTCCCCGGAGATCAAATACCTCCTGGAGCGCCGAAAGAAACTGGGTGGCTTTGTGCCGGATCGCCCGCACGAGCAGAAGGACATCGTGCTGCCCTCCGACAAGGCCTATGCCTCGGGCAAGAAGGGTTCCGGCAAGCAGCTGGCCGCCACCACCATGGCGTTCGTGCGTATCTTGAAGGACCTCATGCGCGAAAAGGAGTTCGGCCACCGCATCGTGCCAATCGTCCCGGACGAATCGCGCACGTTCGGTATGGACTCGTTCTTCCCGACCTCCAAGATCTATAACCCCAACGGGCAGAACTATCTGTCGGTGGACCGCGAGCTCATGCTGGCCTATAAGGAATCGCCTCAGGGCGTGCTGTTGCACCCCGGCATCAACGAGGCCGGCGCCACCGCAGCGTTCACCGCCGCCGGCACGTCCTACGCCACGCACGGCGAGGCCATGATCCCGTTCTACGTGTTCTACTCGATGTTCGGATTCCAGCGCACGGGTGACTCCTTCTGGGCTGCCGCGGACCAGCTGACACGCGGGTTCATCATCGGCGCCACCGCCGGTCGCACCACGCTCACCGGTGAGGGTTTGCAGCACGCAGACGGTCACTCCCCGTTGATCGCGGCCACCAACCCGGCCGTCATCCACTATGACCCCGCCTACGGCTACGAGATCGCGCACATCATCAAGCGCGGCATCGAGCACATGTACGGGTCCAAGGATGAGGACCACAACGTGATGTACTACCTGACCGTCTACAACGAGCCGATCCGCCAGCCAGCGGAACCGGAGAACGTGGATGTCGAGGGCATCATTAAGGGCATCTACCTGCTCAAGCCGGCGGAGAACGAGGGCCCCAAGGCGCAGTTGCTCGCCTCCGGCGTGGGTGTCGCTTGGGCTCTCGAGGCTCAGCAGATCCTCGCCGACGAGTGGGGTGTCTCCGCTGACGTGTGGTCGGTGACCTCGTGGACCAACCTGCGCCGCGACGCCTTGGCAGCCGAGCGGGACACGTTCCTCAACCCGGGTGAGGCCCGTCGCGTGCCGTACGTGACCGAGAAACTGGGCGCGACCCAGGGACCGGTCGTGGCGACGTCGGACTTCGCCTCGGATCTGCAGGACCAGATCCGTCAGTACGTGCCCAACGAGTGGGCCTCGCTGGGTGCGGACGGGTTCGGTTTCTCGGACACCCGCGCTGGCGCGCGCCGCTTCTTCAACATCGACGCCCATTCCATGGTGGTGCGCACGCTGGAGATGCTCGCGGATTCCGGTGAAGTGGACGCTGAGGCTCCCAAGCAGGCCATCGAGAAGTACGACCTGCTCAACCCCAAGGCCGGAACCTCCGGTAACGCCGGCGGAGACGCCTGATCCCACCCGGTTCAGCTGTGGCCCCGCCCCTCGTCGGACGGGGGCCACAGCTGTGTCCGAATCCATTCGTCTGCACGGACTGCTGCGAGAATGGGCGGTATGAAGGGGATTATTCTGGCGGGTGGCACGGGCAGCCGGCTGCATCCGATCACCATGGGCATCAGCAAGCAACTGGTCCCCATGTACGACAAGCCCATGATCTACTACCCGCTCTCCACCCTCCTGTTGGCCGGAGCGCGCGAGATCCTGATCATCACCACACCGCAGGATTTGGAGCAGTTCCAGCGTCTCCTGGGCGACGGCTCGCGGTTCGGGGTGTCGGTCACCTACACCGTGCAGGCCTCCCCCGACGGGCTTGCGCAGGCCTTCACGCTGGGTGCCGACCACATCGGCAATGACCCGGTGTGCCTGGTGCTGGGCGACAACATTTTCTACGACCCAGGCCTGGGCACGCAGCTACGCCGTTTCAATGAGATCGACGGCGCAGCAGTGTTCGGTTATCGCGTGGCCGACCCCACCGCATACGGCGTGGTGGAGTTCGACGCCGCCGGAACAAACTGGCTCGAGAGTTCCTGAGCAGCCTTGCGCAGCAGCGGGACGGCGCGATCGCCGAAGTCCCAGTCCACGCGCGTGGTGGGCCCGGAGACCGAGATCGCGGTGGGCGTGGGGGCGTTGGGCAGGGCCATGGAGAAGCAGCGCACTCCGATCTCCTGCTCCTCGTCGTCAATCGCGTAACCGCGTTCGCGGATCTTCTCGAGATCGGCCAGCAGATCGTCCACGGTGCCCAGACTCTTGGGCGTGGGGGTGGTCATGCCCATTGAATGCACGATGGAGACCACTTGCTGATCCGGGAGCGTGGCCAGAATGGCCTTCCCCACGCCGGTGTTGTGCATGGGTGCGCGGCGGCCCACTTCGGTGAACATACGCATCGAGTGCTGGGACTGTGCCTGACCGACGTACACGACCATGCGGCCGTCGAGCACTGCCATGTTGGCGGATTCGCCCAGTTCCTGGACGAGTTGTTGCAGCACGGGTTGCGCGTAGGTTCCCAGCTGCAGGCTGGCCGTATAGCCCAACCGGATCAGACCGGGGCCCAGCGCGTAACTGCGATTGGGGAGCTGGCGCACGTACCCCAGGGGCACCAGGGTGCGCAGCAAACGGTGAATGGTGGGTAGCGGGAGTTCGGCCTTGTTGGCCAGCTCACTCAAGGAGGACTCTCCCCCGGAGGCAGTGATGATGTTCAGCAGGTCGAACACTCGCTCAACCGACTGGACTCCTCCCCCAGTTTTACCTTCTGCCATGGTGCCAACTCGCTTTCCGTGATGGACGGCAGCCCCTGTCCGGGGCGGCCTCTCCAATGTCATCATGTGAAATAAGTCTCACACGGGTCTTGTCTTTCGCCCTAGACTACATCTACGATTCAAGAAGTGGAAACTTTTTTCCACAATGCGGATAACGAAGTGGAGCGAGGGTTCCGCTCAGTCTGAAAGGAACTTCATACAGATGTCTACTCCCAGCCCCGGTTACTCCATGGTCCTGCGAGTTGAAGCGCCCGCCACGTTCAACTCGACCAGTGAAATCACCACCGCGGCCTCTGCGGCCGGCGCCCAGGTGACCGCATTGGACATTGTCGAATCGCACCCCACCAGCGTGGTCATCGACATCAGCTGCAACGTTTCCAACGCGGAACACCGCGACGAGGTCCGGGACGCGCTCAACACACTGGACGGCGTGACCGTCCACAAGATCTCCGACCGCACCTTCCTGATCCACCTGGGCGGCAAGATCGAGGTCACCCCGCGCGTCTCCCTGCGTAACCGTGACGACCTCTCCCGCGCTTACACCCCCGGCGTGGCCCGCGTGTGCACGGCCATTGCCGAGAACCCGGAGGACGCTCGTCGTCTGACCATCAAGCGCAACACCGTGGCCGTGGTGACCGATGGCACCGCCGTGCTCGGCCTGGGCAATATCGGCCCCGCCGCCGCTCTGCCCGTCATGGAGGGCAAGGCTGCCCTCTTCAAGGCCTTCGCCGACGTTGACGCCTGGCCCGTGTGCTTGGACACCAAGGACACCGAGGAGATCATCAGCATCGTCAAGGCCATGGCTCCGGTCTACGGCGGCGTGAACCTTGAGGACATCGCAGCCCCGCGCTGCTTCGAGATCGAAGCCCGCCTGCGTGAAGAGCTCGATATTCCCGTCTTCCACGATGACCAGCACGGCACCGCCATCGTGACCCTGGCCGCCCTCTACAACGCACTGCGCGTGGTGGACAAGAACATCGAGGACGTCAAGGTTGTCGTCTCCGGTGTGGGCGCTGCCGGTAACGCCATCATCCAGTTGCTGCTCGCCAACGGCGTGGCCAACGTGATCGCGTGCTCCCGCAACGGCGCCATCCACTCCGGTGAGACCTACACCGATCCCCACCGCACGTGGCTGGCCGAGAACACCAACAAGGACAGCTTCTCCGGCTCGCTCAAGGAAGCCGTGGCCGGTGCTGACGTCTTCATCGGCGTGTCCGCTCCCAACGTTCTGGATGGCAATGACATCGCCACCATGGCCGACGGCGCCATCGTGTTCGCCATGGCCAACCCCGACCCCGAGGTGCACCCGGCCGAAGCCGCCGAGCACGCCGCCGTGGTCGCGACCGGCCGAAGCGACTTCCCGAACCAGATCAACAACGTGCTCGCCTTCCCGGGCCTGTTCCGCGGCCTGCTGGACGCCGCAGCCTCGGACATCACGTCCGACATGCTCGTGGCCGCGGCCAAGGCCATTGCGGACTGCGTGGAACCGGACGAGCGCAACGCGAGCTTCATCGTCCCCAGCGTGTTCGACCCCAACGTGGCCCCGGCCGTGGCGGAAGCGGTCAAGAACACCGCGCTGGGCATCGAAGGCTAGTCACGCGAAAAACCTCAGGAGCGGCGTCGTCGTTCATTCATGACGACGACGCCGCCCACCCGCCGCTTCGAGCGCAACGCAGCGATACCGGCGAGACCAAGCACTACCAGCACTACACGTACTTTCCAGGAGGCAATCATGACCATTACCCACAACAGCCCGCAGAACGTGGCCGCGGCCGGCGAGATCCTCAGCGACGAGGCACTCGCGTTCGTCGAGGCGCTGCACGAGAAGTTCAACGACCGCCGCGAAGAGCTGCTGGGCAAGCGCGAGACCGCTCGTGAGCAAGCAGCCTCTACCGGCACGCTGGACTTCCCCGAGGAGACCCGCGAGGTCCGCGAGGGTGACTGGCAGGTTGCCCCGGCTCCCAAGGCACTGCAGGACCGCCGCGTGGAAATGACCGGCCCCGCCTCCCCGGCCAAGATGGCCATCAACGCGCTCAACTCCGGCGCCAAGGTGTGGCTGGCCGACCTCGAGGACGCAGCGAGCCCCAGCTGGGCCAACCAGATCGACGCGATCGCCAACCTGCGCGACGCCGCCCACGGCACCCTGGCCTTCACATCGCCCGAGGGCAAGGAGTACAAGCTGCGCGAGGACGCGCCGCTCGCCGTGGTTGTGACCCGCCCGCGCGGCTGGCACCTTCCCGAGCACAACATCACCGTGAACGGCAAGGAAGGCTCCGGCTCCCTCACGGACTTCGGCCTGCACTTCTTCCACACCGCCAAGCAGCTCATCGAGAATGGCCAGGGCCCCTACTACTACCTGCCCAAGATGGAGTCCTACCTCGAGGCTCGCCTGTGGAACGACGTGTTCACCTTTGCCGAGGAGTACCTGGGCATCGAACACGGCACCATTCGGGCCACGGTGCTCATCGAGACCATCCCCGCCGCGTTCCAGATGGACGAGATCCTCTACGAACTGCGCGATCACGCCTCCGGTTTGAATGCCGGCCGCTGGGACTACCTGTTCTCGATCATCAAGTACTTCCGTGACGCCGGTGACAAGTTCATCCTGGCCGACCGCTCCTCGGTCACCATGACCGCACCGCTCATGCGCGCCTACACCGACCTTCTGGTGCAGACCTGCCACAAGCGCGGTGCCTTCGCGATGGGTGGCATGGCCGCTTTCATCCCGTCCCGCAAGGACGAAGAAGTCAACCGTGCGGCCTTCGAGAAGGTCCGCAACGACAAGACCCGCGAAGCCAACGACGGTTTCGACGGCTCCTGGGTCGCCCACCCGGACCTCGTGCCCGTGTGCAAGGAGATCTTCGACGGCGTACTGAACGACAAGCCCAATCAGTTGGACCGCCAGCGCCCGGAGGTCGAGGTGACCCCCGAGCAGCTGTTGGACGTTCCCTCCGCCGGCGATCAGCGCACCGAGGAAGAACTCAACGCCAATCTTTACGTGGCCATCCGCTACATTGCGGTCTGGTTGTCCGGCAACGGCGCCGTGGCCATTCACAACCTCATGGAGGACGCTGCCACTGCGGAAATCTCCCGCTCCCAGATCTGGCAGCAGATCAAGAACGGTGTGGTCTACACCGACACCGGAAACACTGCAACGCGCGAGCTGGTCTCCGCCGCTCTGGACGAGCAGCTGGAGGTCCTCAAGCAGGAAATCGACGCGGAGAACTACGAGAAGTGGTTCGTCCCGGCCGGAAAGCTCATCTCCGACATGGTCCTGAGCGACAACTACCCGGACTTCCTGACCCTGCCCGCGTATGACCTCATGGAAGGGGCCAAGTGACACAATCCATTCTCGGGGCGCGAGTCGCCTCCGCTGCTCCCGCCGACGTCGCTACCAACGACTCGGCGGGGGCCGTCCCGGCCGGCGCGAGCCTGCCCACCACGTTCTACCAGCGCGCCGACCTGGTGCTCGCCGGCACCGATGCTGACCTCGCACGGTTCTTCCCGGGTGACTCCGGGGTCCGCCAACCCGTACACACGTGCTACGTCCCGGCCGACCTCGTCACCGTGAACACCCCCGCAGAATGGGGCCGCGCCGCACAGGCCGCCGCCGACGAAGCGGGTGGACTCCAGGTGCTCGCCGAGTTGGCGGGACTCTCCGGGGACGGCATGAGCGACGTCGTCGACCGTGTGGCCGCCAAGCTGCAGACCGAGCCGATCGAGGACCTGCGATTGGACCTCGAGGACGGGTTCGGCAACCGCTCCGACGGCGAAGAAGACGCCGCCGCGGCCCAGGCCGCCCGCACCGTGGCGCAATTCGCGATCAACCGGGCCAATGGTTCCGCACCGGCCCCGGCCTTCGCGGGCATCCGATTCAAGTGCTTCGAAGAGGCAACCCGGGCCCGCGGACTGCGTTCGCTCGACGTTTTCGTCACCACCCTGGTGCGCGAGGGCGGCTTGATCGAGGCCGGCGTGAGTTCGGATGGCTTACCCGAGGGACTCGTGCTGACCCTGCCCAAGGTTTCCTCCGTGGAACAGGTGCAGATCATGGTCGAAGCGTGCCAAGCACTCGAGGATGCGCTGGATCTGCCGAACGGCCGACTGCGCTTCGAAATCCAGATGGAAACCGCCCCCATGATCCTGGGGCTGGATGGCACCTGCCTGATCCCCGCGATGCTGCGCGCTGCCGAGGGCCGCGCCACCTCGCTGCACTACGGCACCTACGACTACTCGGCGTCCCTGGGGATCTCCGCGCAGTTCCAGTCCATGGAGCACCCCGCCGCGGACTTCGCCAAGAACGTCATGCAGGTGGCAGTGGCCGGAACGGGCGTGCACCTCTCCGACGGCTCCACCAACCAATTGCCCGTGGGCGATGCCGAACAGCGCCGCGATTCCTGGGCACTGCACGCACGGCTGGTCCGACGGTCGTTGGAGCGCGGTTACTACCAGGGCTGGGATCTGCACGCCCACCAGCTGCCCACGCGCTTCCTCACCAATTACGCGTTCTACCGCGACGGGTTCGACGCCGCCGCCCACCGCCTGGAGGTCTACTCCCGTCGGTCGGTGCCCGGCATTGAAGCCGCCGATGTGGCCGATGAACCCGCCACCGCTCGTGCCCTGGCCCGCTACATCCTGCGCGGCACGCTGTGTGGCGCGGTGACCGAGGACGAGCTGCGCGCCTCCGGCTTGACCCCGGAAACGGTGAGCTCGGTTGCGAAGACGGGCGTGGCTGCAGCGTCGAACGCTGAACATTCTGAAACAGGAGACACACGATGAGCGAACGCACGTACTGGGCCACCCACGGTGGCCACCCGCCGCAGACCGACCTGCTGACCGACCGGGCCATGTTCAAGGAGGCCTACGCGGTGATTCCGCGGGGCACGCAGCGGGACATCGTGACGTCGTTCCTGCCGTTCTGGGAGGGCACTCGGCTGTGGGTGCTCGCGCGACCGCTGACCGGTTTCGCGGAGACGTTCTCGCAGTACCTCATGGAGGTCTCCCCCGGCGGCGGTTCGGACAAGCCCGAGGAGGACCCGGATGCGGAATCGGTGCTGTTCGTCATGGAAGGTTCGCTCGAGCTGACCCTGGGTGACGAGCCCGGTGGCGATGACATCCACACTCTCAACCCCGGTGGTTACGCATTCATCTCCCCCGGGGAGACGTGGACCGTGCACAACCGCGGTTCCGAGGAAGTCCGCTTCATGTGGGTGCGTAAGCGCTACCAGAAGGTCGCGGGCATCGAGAAGCCGGAATCCTTCGTGACCAACGAGCAGGACGTGGAACCCACGCCCATGCCCGGCACCGAGGGCCGCTGGGCCACCTCGCGGTTCGTGGACCCGGCGGACGTGCGCCACGACATGCACGTGACCATCGTGACGTTCCAGCCCGGCGGGATTATCCCGTTCGCGGAGACCCACGTGATGGAACACGGGCTCTACGTGTTGGAGGGCCAGGCCGTGTACCGCCTCAACGAGGACTGGGTCGAGGTGCAGGAGGGCGACTTCATGTGGCTGCGCGCCTTCTGCCCGCAGGCCTGCTACGCCGGTGGGCCCAAGCCCTTCCGCTACTTGCTGTACAAAGACGTCAACCGGCACGCTCCCCTGTCCCTGGGAGGGCATGCGGGGCGCTGATCTCGACTGCTGACGGTTTGCCGTTGAAGGTTTAAGGTTCCTTATCCCCGATTTCCGCTGTGGAATCGGGGATAAGGAACCTTATTCCATTCCCGGGTGAGAGCGCTCAGCTTGCTCAGCTCAGCGGGAAGCCCTTGAGGTCCTTGGGCAGCGGAGATGCGTAGGTGCGGGACTTGGACGTGGTGAGTCCCAGGCGCACGAGAGATTGTGCGATGGTCACCGCGGCGGCGACTCCGTCCACGACGGGCACACCGCACTGTTCACGAACGGCAGCTTCGAGCGCTGCCATGCCACCGCAGCCGAGCACGATGACCTCCGCACGATCCTCGTCGATGGCCCGCTGGGCCTCGGCCACGATGGACTGGATCGCGGCGTTCTCATCCGCTTCCAGATCCAGCACCGATGTGTTGGACGCCCGCACGGACGCACAGCGATCCATGAGACCCGCCAGCTGCAGCCGGTCCTCGATCAGGGGAACGGTGCGGTCCAAGGTGGTCACCACCGAATAGCTGCGCCCCACGAACGTCGCCATGGAGGCGGCGGCCTCGGTGATGTCCACGACCGGTTGCTCCAACAGCTCCTGTAGGCCTTCGCGGCCGTGTTCGCCGAAACCGGCCTGAATCACGGCGTCGAAGGGCTGGTCGTAGCTGAGCACGGCGTCCATGACGCCCACCGCGGCCAGGTAGGACTCCATGTTGCCTTCACACGAGGGCGCCCCGAAACGCGGGGTCAGTCCCACAATCTCGACGCCGGACTCGGCCACTTTTCGTGCCGACTCCGCAATCGATTCCGTCATGGACTCCGTGGTGTTCACGTTGACCGTCAAAATGCGCATGGTGTTCTCCTGTTCAAGGTCAGTGGGTGGTGGCCACGGCGATGGCCTCGCCGTGCTGATCGGTGTATTCCACGCGTTTCTTGGCGGTGATCAAGTAGCAGATCGCGCCCAGTGCGGCGCCGATGAACCACGAGAACTCGCTGGCTCCGGCGAAGAACGGAAGCAGTGCCACGGCCAGGGATGCCAGCGATGAGGGGATGAACGCCGCAATCGCTCGTGGATTCACACCCTTGCGGTAGTAGTACGCGCCGTCATTGGTGTCGATGTAGAGCTGCGGAACGTTGACCTTGGAGCGGCGGATGATCCAGTAGTCGACCATGATGATGCCGAACAGCGGGCCTAGCAGGGCACCCAGTCCACCCAGGAAGTACACGATCACCACGGGTGAGTTGTACAGGTTCCAGGGCAGGATGATCAGTCCGATCACCGCGGAGACGATGGCAGCCTTCTGAAAGTTCAACGCCTTGGGGAACATGTTGGTCAGCGCGTAGGTGGGTGCCACGAAGTTGGCCATCAGGTTCACCGCGACCGTGAGAATCAGCAGCGCCAGGGAGGCCAGCACGATCAACGGCACGGAGGGAATCGTCTGAACGATATCCGCCGGTGCCGTGATGATGGTTCCGTCCAACTTCAGCTGCGCACCGGCCAGGGACACCACGATCAGGCCGAACAAGAGCATGTTGATGGGGATGCCCCAGAAGTTGCCCTTCACGATCGCGCCCCTGCTGGTGGCCGAACGCGTGAAGTCACAGAAGTTCAGCACGAACGTTCCGTAGATGGACACCCACAGTGCACCGCCGCCCAGGATGTGAACCCACATCTCCCAGCCGGTCAACGGGTTCTCGGTGGCCCACGCAATGGAGAAGTCCACGCGCCACAGCATCCACACGGCCAACGCCACAAAGGTGACCAGGATGATCGGACCGGCCATGGCCTCGTACCGGCGAATCATCTCCATGCCGTAGCAAACGATGATCACCTGAATGATCCACAAAGCCACAAAGCTGATCCACCCCAGAGTGGAGAGCCCCAGGACGTCGTTGGAGTCCAACGGCGCCAGCCCCGGCCACAGGGCAATGAGCATCACGCGTAGCACCACCGAGGCCAGGTAGGTCTGAATGCCGAACCAGGCAATGGCAACAATTCCGCGCACCGCGGCCGGCAACTGCGCGCCGTGCACACCGAAGGAGATGCGGCTCATCACCGGATACGGAACACCGGTCTTGTAACCCATGAATCCGGACAGGCACAGCAGGAAGAACAACAGCAGCGCGCCAACACCCAAAGCCGTGAGCACCTGCCACGCCCCGAGTCCGAGTGCGAAGAGCCCGATGGCGAATGAGTAGTTGCCCAACGAGTGCACATCGTTGGCCCACAACGTGAAGATGCTGTACGCGTTCCACGTGCGACCTTCCCTGCGCGTGGGGGCCAGATCCACGTTGTAGAGCCGGTCGCTGGTGATGGGCGGCGGTTCGGTCTGAACCGTGCCGGGCGAATATACGTGGTCGAATTCCGGGCGTCCGGCGGCACGTTCGCGTGACAGAGCGGTCTCGTCAGTGGCCATATCCCCTCCTTAGGTGATGAGTCGTTCTCCGGACGCGGCCCTGATGATCTGGCCCGATATGTGGTCCACCGGTGGGCGGGAGACACAGACAGAAACATCTCACACCAAAGGTTGACGTAGGTCACATTCTAACCTAACGTTTTCACCAGATAGAACTTAACTTCCACAATCCGAAAGATGGGCACCCGCGATGGGCCGCCACACAGGAGGAAAACCGTGAGCTACACCGTCAACTCTTCGATCTTGCTGACCGACCTGCCGATCAACGACCGCCCGCAGGCCGTGACCTCCGCAGGTTTCACGCGCGCCGAGTTCTGGTGGCCGTTCCCCACGCCCACCCCCACGGATGCAGAGATCCAGGACTTCGTGGACGCGCTCAAGAACGCGGGCGTCCAGCTGACCGGTTTGAACTTCTACGCCGGTGACATGCCCGGCGGCGAGCGCGGTGTGCTCTCCCAGTCCGCGCGTTCGGAAGAGTTCCAGGCCAATATCGACGCCGTGGTGAAGATCGCCCAGGCCACCGGCTGCAAGGCGTTCAACGCGCTCTACGGCAACCGTCTGGACGATGAGGACGCCGCTGAACAAGACCGGATCGGCGTCGAAAACCTGCAGCGCGCCGCGGATGCCGTGGCTCCCCTGGGCGGTGTCGTGCTGCTCGAGCCCGTTTCCGGCACCGAGGCCTACCCGCTCAAGACCGCTGCGGACGCCCTGGCCATCATCGAGAAGGTGGGCCGCGACAACGTCAAGCTGCTGGCCGACTTCTACCACCTGGCTGTCAACGGTGATGACGTGGAGAAGGTCATCGAGGAGCACGCCGCGAACTTCGGCCACATCCAGATCGCCGACAACCCCGGCCGCAACGAGCCCGGCACCGGTGAGCTGCCGCTCGAGAAGTGGATCGACCGCTCCCGTGAACTCGGTTACGACGGCGTGATCGGCCTGGAGTACAAGGCTTCGCAGGAGGATCCCTTCGCGTGGCTGCCCCGCGAGAAGCGCGCCTGATCCGGCCGCCTCGCCCCTGAGAACAACGAACCACAGAACACCAGTTACACGCGCGGATCACCGCAGAACTTCTAAGGAGAACATCATGACCAAGGTTGCAGTTATCGGATTGGGCATCATGGGCCTTCCCATGGCCAAGAACCTCGTCACCGCCGGCCACGAGGTGACCGGTTACAACCGCTCCCCCGAAAAGGCACAGGACCTCGCCCAGGCCGGCGGCACCGCTGCCGGCTCCGTGGCCGAGGCGGTCAAGGACGCCGAGGTCATCATCACCATGGTTCCGGACTCCCCGGACGTCCAGGACGTGGTCGAGGGTGAGGACGGCGTATTCGCCAATGCATCGAAGGGCGCCCTGTGGATCGATGCGTCCACCATCCGCCCGGACGTGGCCGTGACCCTGGCCGACTCCGCCCGCAAGGCCGGCATCCGCCCGTTGGACGCCCCGGTCTCCGGCGGCGAGCAAGGCGCAATCGACGCAGCCCTGTCCATCATGGTCGGCGGCGAGGCCACTGATTTCGAGGCCGCCCAGGAAGTCCTCAACGGCGTGGGCAAGACCATCGTGCACGTGGGCCCCTCCGGCTCCGGCCAGACGGTCAAGGCCGCCAACCAGCTCATCGTGGCCGGCAACATCCAGTTGCTCGCCGAGTCGGTCGTGTTCCTCGAGGCCTACGGCGTTGATACGGACGCCGCTCTGAAGGTCCTCGGTGGCGGCCTGGCCGGCTCCAAGGTTCTCGATCAAAAGGGACAGAAGATGCTCGATCGCAACTTCGATCCCGGTTTCCGCCTGGCCCTGCACAACAAGGACATGGGCATCGTCACCGCCGCCGCACGCGAAGCCGGCGTCACCATCCCGTTGGGCGCGGTCGTCGCCCAGTTGGTCTCCGCCCTGGTCGCCCGCGGCGACGGCGGCCTGGACCACTCGGGTCTGTTCAAGCTCGCCCATGAACTGTCCGGCGGCGACAAGAAGTAACTTCCCCGGCCCACGCGGGCACGGCGGTCTGAGACAAGATTTCAAGGAGAACATCATGACCAAGATGCGTACGGTGGACGCCATTGTCGCCATCCTCAAGAAGGAAGGCGCAACCGAGGCGTTCGGTCTGCCCGGTGCGGCCATCAACCCGTTCTACTCAGCCATGCGTAATGACGGCGGCATCCGCCACACGCTGGCCCGTCACGTCGAGGGTGCCTCGCACATGGCTGACGGCTACACCCGTGCCGCTCCCGGCAACATCGGCATCTGCGTGGGCACTTCGGGCCCCGCAGGCACCGACATGATCACCGGCCTCTACGCCGCGATCGCTGACTCCGTGCCGATCCTGTGCATCACCGGTCAGGCACCGGTGGCCAAGCTGCACAAGGAAGATTTCCAGGCCGTTGACATCGCCTCGATCGCCAAGCCGGTGACCAAGATGGCCGTGACCGTGCTGGAGCCGGGTCAGATTCCGGGCACCTTTGCCCGAGCGTTCCACGAGATGCGCACGGGCCGCCCCGGCCCGGTGCTGATTGATCTGCCCTTGGACGTGCAGTTGGCCGAGATCGAGTTCGACATCGACCTCTACGAGCCCCTGCCCGTGGCCAAGCCCGCAGCCACCCGTGCCCAGGCAGAGCGTGCCCTGGACATGCTGTTCGCTTCGGAGCACCCGGTGATCGTGGCCGGTGGTGGCGTGATCAACGCCAACGCATCCGAGAAGCTGGTCGAGCTGGCCGAGGTGCTGGACGTTCCCGTGATCCCCACCCTGATGGGCTGGGGCGCCATTCCGGATGATCACCCGTTGATGGCCGGCATGGTGGGTCTGCAGACTTCGCACCGTTACGGCAACGAGTCGTTCCTGGCCTCGGACTTCGTCCTGGGCATCGGCAACCGCTGGGCCAACCGCCACACCGGTTCCATCGACAAGTACACCGAGGGCCGCACGTTCGTGCACATCGACATCGAGCCCACCCAGATCGGTCGCGTGTTCTCGCCTGACCTGGGCATCGTGTCCGACGCCGACGCCGCCCTGACCGTCCTCCTCGAGGTGGCCAAGGAGCGTAAGGAAAAGTTCTCCGTCCCCGATTACGGCGTGTGGGCCAAGGAATGCATCCAGCGCAAGGGTCAGCTGCAGCGCAAGACGCACTTCACCGAGGTACCGATCAAGCCGCAGCGTGTGTACGAGGAGATGAACTCGGCCTTCGGTCAGGACGTCACCTTCGTGTCCACGATCGGTCTGTCGCAGATCGCCGGCGGTCAGTTCCTGCACGTGTACGGTCCGCGCAAGTGGATCAACGCGGGTCAGGCCGGCCCCCTGGGTTGGACCGGCCCCGCGGCCCTGGGCGTGGTGCGCGGCAAGCCCGGTGAGACCGTGGTGGCACTGTCCGGTGACTACGACTTCCAGTTCATGATCGAGGAATTGGCCGTGGGCGCGCAGTTCAACCTGCCCTACATCCACGTGGTCGTGAACAACTCCTACCTGGGCCTGATCCGTCAGTCCCAGCGCGGATTCAAGATGGAACAGAACGTGTCGTTGGCCTTCGACAACATCAACTCCCCGGAGACCCAGGGATACGGTGTGGACCACATCAAGGTGGTCGAGGGCCTGGGCTGCAAGGCTGTTCGCGTGACCGATCCGGACAAGCTGCAGGATGCGTTCTCCGAGGCCAACTCGTTGGCTCAGGAGCACCAGGTTCCCGTGGTGGTGGAGGTCATCCTGGAGAAGGTCACCAACATCTCCATGGGCACCGAGTTGGACAACGTGGTGGAGTTCGAGGAACTGGCGGCCCGCGGTGTGGACGCACCCACCGCCATCGCCCTGCTCGACTAATCACGGACTGTTCTACTTCAGTCCGATACACCGCGGGCCGCTCACGGATTCCGTGTGCGGCCCGCGGTTCATCTCTAGATTTTCGGGAGGTTCTCGTGCGCATTGTGGTGGCACCAGACAAGTTCAAGGGCTCGGTGAGTGCCGAGGAGGCGGCCGAGCACATCGCCGCCGGGATCCGCGAGGCCCAGCCCGACGCCCAGGTCACGATCCTGCCCGTGGCCGACGGCGGTGAGGGCACGTTGGATGCAGCGGTCACCGCCGGTTACACGCGCCACGACCTCACGGTCACCGGCCCCATCGGCGAACCAGTGGCCGCAGCCTGGGCTCGCCTCAACGACACCGCTGTGGTCGAGATGTCCCTGCCCTCCGGGTTGGCAGCACTCCCCCACGACGAGAACGGCGAACCAATCCTTGCCGCTCGCGAAGCCACCAGCCGCGGCACCGGCGAGTTGATTGCCGCCGCTCTGGACGCCGGCTGCACCCAGATCATTCTGGGCGTGGGCGGTAGCGCCAACACGGACGGCGGGGCAGGCATGCTGGCCGGTCTGGGCGCCCGTCTCTTGGACGACCGGGGCAACGAGATTCCCGACGGCGGCGCCGCCCTCGCGCAGTTGGCCTCCGTGGACGTCTCCGGCCTGCACCCCGGCATTTCCTCCGCGCAGTTCGTCCTGGCCGCGGACGTGGACAATCCGCTCACCGGCGAGCGCGGTGCCGCGGCGGTCTTCGGTCCCCAGAAGGGCGCTTCCGAGCAGGACGTGTCCGAGCTCGACGCCGCCCTGGGAACCTTCCGCGACGTCCTCGCCGAGGCCTTGGGTGCCTCGGCACGCTCAGCAGCCGAGGCTCCGGGGGCGGGTGCCGCCGGTGGCGTCGGCTATGCCGCGCTGGCCGTCTTGAATGCGACGCGGAGGCCTGGGATCGACGTCGTCCTCGACCTGGTCAACCTGGACGACGCCGTGACCGGCGCGGACCTGCTGATCACCGGCGAAGGCAGCCTGGACGAACAATCCCTGGGCGGCAAGACCCCGGTGGGCGTGCTCAAGGTCGGCCAGGCCCACGGCGTACCCGTGATTGCCGTGTGCGGCCGCACCACCCTGGACCGCGAGACGCTGGAAGCCACCGGTTTCCGCGCCACTCACGCGCTCTCCGACCTCGCCCCGGACGCCCAGACATCCATGCGTGAAGCACCCCGGTTACTCCGTGAGGTGGGACACACGGTAGCTTCAGAACTAGCCCAGACCTCGAATGGCTGAGCGGCCCGCGCCGCCACCGTTCCAACGCACCTCCGAAAGGAACTCCCCGTCATGAACGCAACCCCTCAACAGGGCAATAAAGACTCCGGTAAGAACTCCGGCAACGCCAAGAACAACCAGCCCGCTGAGGACAAGAACCAGCGCACCACGGACCCGCAGGTCAACGAGGAGCGCGCAACGGACAGTGTGAAGGCCAAGGTGGCCGAGGCGGCGTCGAACCCCGAGGTCAACGAATCCCCGCAGGACGTGGCCCAGGAGAACTCGCAGCTGGCCGTGACCGAGGACCGCCGCGAAGAGGTCGAGTCCGCTCGCGCCGAGCAGATCAAGCTCGCCAACGAGGTCAACAGCGCCGAGCGCGTGCGCGAACTGATCCGCGCGTACAAGTCGGAGAACAAGCTCAAGGAATCTGACGAGCCCACCGAGGCCCGCATCACCGGTCAGCACGCCGGGAAGTTCGACCTGGTGGTGCGCGGCAAGCAGGTTTCGTGCGGCGATCATTTCTCCCCGCGTGAGATCGGCGTCAAGGACGGCAAGATCGTGGCGATCGAACCACTCGGTGCGAACCTCGAGGGCGCCAAGGTTGTGGAGCTGGCAGATGACGAGACCCTGATCCCCGGCCTCGTGGACACCCACGTCCACGTCAACGAGCCCGGCCGTACCGAGTGGGAGGGCTTCGGTTCAGCAACCCGCGCCGCGGCAGCCGGTGGCGTGACCACCATCGTGGACATGCCGCTGAACTCCGTGCCCGCCACCGTGAACGTTGCCGCGCTGGAGTACAAGCGCCTGTTCGCCCAGCAGAACGCCTTTGTGGACGTCGGATTCTGGGGCGGTGCGATCCCCGGCAACAAGAAGGACCTGCGCCCCCTCCACGACGACGGCGTGTTCGGCTTCAAGTGCTTCCTGCTCCACTCCGGCGTGGACGAGTTCCCGCACCTGGAAGCGGACGAAATGGAAGAGGCGCTGGCCGAGGTCAAGACCTTCGACTCGCTGCTGATCGTGCACGCTGAGGATTCGCGCACCATCGACAAGGCCCCGCAGCCCAACGGTGACGTGTACGAACACTTCCTCAAGTCCCGCCCGCGCGGTGCCGAGAACATCGCGATCGCCGAGGTTATCGAGCGCACCCGCTGGACCGAGGCGCGCTCGCACGTCCTGCACCTGTCCTCCTCGGATGCGCTGCCCATGATCGCCTCCGCCAAGCGCGACGGCCTGGATATCACCGTGGAGACCTGCCCGCACTACCTGACCCTGCTCTCCGAGGAGATCCCCAACGGCGCCACCGCATTCAAGTGCTGCCCGCCGGTGCGCGAGGTCTCCAACCGGGAGAAGCTGTGGGAGGGCTTGCTGGACGGGACCATTGACTTCATCGTCTCGGACCACTCGCCGTCGACCCTGGACCTGAAGGACCTGGGCAACGGTGACTTCGGCGTGGCATGGGGCGGCGTCTCATCACTGCAGTTGGGCTTGTCACTGATCTGGACCGAAGCACGACGCCGCGGTGTTGGCCTGGACAGGGTCCTGCAGTGGATGTCCACGCGCCCGGCCGAGCGCGTTGGCCTGCGCTCCAAGGGTCGCCTGTCCCTGGGCTACGACGCCGATATGGCCGTCTTCGCACAGGACGAGAGCTTCGTGGTGGACGCCAAGTCCCTTAACCACAAGAACCCCATCACCCCGTATCAGGGCAAGGTGCTCTCCGGTAAGGTCCGCAAGACCTTCGTGGGCGGCAAGGAAGTCGACTACAAGAAGCCCTCGGGTCGCCTGCTCAACCGCGGCCAGGTGTGATTCACACGCGTTAGTGGCCCGTTGGTCGCTCGTTAGTGGCTTGCCCGGGTTTCACGGTTCATACTGTGAAGCCCGGGCACACTATTGATATTTTCCACGTATGACCCGTCCGGCAGGTTTGGACACGGGAAGGAACGGTTCCGCAGCTAGGAGCGCGCCATGACTGATTTGATCGATACCACCGAGATGTACCTGCGCACCGTGCTGGAGCTCGAAGAAGAGGGCATCCCTGCCCTGCGCGCTCGCATTGTGGAGCGCCTGGGCCACACCGGCCCCACCGTGTCCGAAACCGTTCAGCGACTGTGCCGCAAGGGGCTCACGGAGCTCTCCGAGGGAGATATCCGCACCCGCACCGTGTCCCTGACCGCGGAGGGTCGCGAACAGGCCACATCCGTGATGCGCAAGCATCGCTTGGCCGAACGTCTGCTGGCGGACGTGATCGGCTTGGAGCTTCCCTACGTGCACGAAGAAGCCTGCCGCTGGGAACACGTGATGAGCGACCGTGTGGAAGTCCTGCTCGAGAAACTGCTGGCCTCCCCCACGACATCCCCCTACGGCACCCCGATCCACGGAGCGTTCACGCAGAACCCGGAAGGTGTCTCGTTACTGGATGCGGTGGCGCAGGCTAGTGCTACTTCTGGTGCGGCCGGGTCGGGTGCTGCCGGGGCTGATTCGGTTCAGCCTGGAGGCGCTGGCGCGGGTGCCTGTGTCGGGGCATCCCGCCCCAACGGCGAGCGCCAGTACACCTTGGAGCTGATCCCGGAGTCGGTACAAACCCATGCGGACGTGCTGCGTTCCCTCTACGACGCCGGGTTGATGCCGGGCGCCACCGTGGTCATCAGTGGCTCAGCTCCCGCTGACACGGATGCCCACTCGGCTCACCCCGGCCCCGTGACCCTGCGCTGCTCGGACCGCTCAGAGTCCGTAGAACTACCCGCCGAGCTGGCCGCCTCGATCCTGGTGTCCTGACCGACATAGGTGCAGGTGCCGGCACAACAGCAAGCTTGTCTAGCCGACCGGGTGTCCGTCATGTGTCCGCGGCGCAGCCTGATAGCCCGGCCTATCCACTCTGGTGTAAGGAACCTGCAGCACGGCAGTCTCATGTGATGAGAATGCAGAAAACGTGCCCACTTCTTACCTTTCCCTCACACGAGGCTCCCCGTCCGGCCATCCTGCCCCACCTCATCCGGCCCGATGTGCCATGACCCGCAACACCCCAACTGCACGTCCATGCCTCACGCGCACTGGTGATCGTGTGACCACTCCGTCTTTCGCACGGATCGCTTGATTGTTGACAATAGGCGGATTTCCTTCAATCATGAACCATGAGCACATGGGACGTGTCCGAGGGGTTTCCTTCCACTGGTCCGGCCCCCACCGTGGAGGTCGTGGCGGACCCTGCTGATGTCCGTTCGCCACTCTTCACGGCCCACGAGTACGAACAGCGGTTGCAGTGCGTCCGCGAGAAGATGGCGCTGCAGGGACTGTCCGCGCTGATCGTGACGGATCCGGCCAATCTGTTCTATCTGACCGGCTACGACGCCTGGTCGTTTTACGTTCCGCAGATGCTGTTCGTCCCCGCCGAGGGAGACATCCTGCTGTTCCTGCGCGAGATGGATGCACAGGGCGCGTTCCGCACATCGTGGCTGCCTCCGCACCAAATCATCGGGTACCCGGAGCGCTACGTTCAGCGCCCACACCTGCACCCGTTCGACTGGGTGGCGTTCGCGCTACGACGCCGCGGGCAGGTCGCCCCGGCCGCCCACGGTTGCGTGGGGCTGGAAATGGACGCTCATTTCTTCTCCCCCAAGGGCTACCGCTCACTGGGCAACGCGATACCCGAGTGGCTGCTCGTCGATTGCTTCGAATTGGTCAATTGGGTCCGCTCCGTGAAATCCGAGGCTGAGATCTACTACATGCGCTTGGCTTCGCGTGTCACCACAGCGTCCATGCAGGCCGCCATCGACGCCATTGAACCCGGAGAGCCCCAGTATCGCGTGGCCGCGCGGATTGCCGCTGCGCAAGCAGAGGGTGAGGGTGAGGGTGAGGCCTGGGGTGACTTCCCCGCCATCGTTCCCATGATGCCCACCGGTGCATCCGCTGACACTCCCCACCTCACATGGTCCGACAGGATTCTCAAACCCAGCGACGCCGTGGTGATCGAGTTGAGTGGCGTCCACCGGCGCTACCACGTACCCCTGGCCCGCACCGTGACCATGGGGCCACCCAGCGACCACATGCTTCGCCTGGAAGAGGCCGTTGCCGACGGGCTGCAGGCCATCCTCGATACCACTGCGCCCGATGTCCCGATCCGCGAATTGGCCAGCGCCTGGAACTGGAAACTCGCCGCCTACGGACTCGAGAAGCCCAGCCGCCTGGGGTACTCCGTGGGTATCGGCTACCCACCGGACTGGGGCGAACGAACCATCAGCATCCGCTCCGAGGACGAGACCGTCCTCGCGGAGAACATGACCTTCCACCTCATCTGCGGCATGTGGATGACGGGGTACGGCTACGAAGTTTCGGAGACCATCCGAGTGACCAGCACGGGGGTGGAGACATTCACTTCCTTCCCCCGCCAGATCATCAGGAAGTGAGCTCATGACCAGCAACAAGCCACTCATCACCACCGTCCGTTCCTTGGACCCCAACCCCACTGCGGGCATCTCCGGCCCGGCAGACAAGGGCTTGTTCCCCTTGGCCTCCCGCGCCGACGGACTCGTGGGGTCTGTGATTGATTCCTCCACGTCCTTGCTCGCGGCACAGACCCACGACATCGTGCGCTTCGCCATGGGTGCCCCGGCGGCTGAAGTGATCCCCACCGAAGAGTTCAGGGAGATTGCCGGGGAAGTTCTCACGGATGCGAGTTTCACCTACGGTGCCACGGAGGGTGAACCGGACCTGATCACCACGGTCACCGAACAGTTCTCGAGCGCGTCCTCCGACCCGGAGCGCATTGTGATCACCTCCGGCGGCATGCAGGGCCTGGACCTCGCATTCAAATTGTTCACGGATCCCGGTGACCTGGTGGTCGTGGAGAGCCCCACCTACACCAATGGTTCCGGCACCGCACTGAGCTACGGGGCCGACGTCCTGGAAGTACCCGTGGATGATCACGGCATGGATATTGACGCGCTCGAGACTCTCGTTGCCGAGTCGGGCCGCGTTCCCCGGATGATCTACACGATTCCCAACTTCCAGAACCCGTCCGGCACCACTCTGAGCGAGGACCGGCGACGCCGCTTGCTCGACCTCGCGCACCGATGGGGCGCCATGATTCTCGACGACGATCCGTACGGAGCCCTTCGCTTTTCAGGAGACCCGGTGCCCGGCTTCCGGGAGATCAACCCTGACGATCCCCTGGTTTTCTCGGTGCGAACCTTCTCGAAGATCCTGGCCCCCGGTTTACGCGTGGGCTGGATCAACGCCGATCCCCGGCTGCGGAAACTCTTGATCGCGGGCAAACAGGCCATGGACACGTGCGCCAATGTGCCCGGCCAGCACATCGTCAACGCCTATATCAACCGCGGCGGATACGGCGATCACCTGACCAGCCTACGCACCGAGTACAAGCGCCGTAAGGAGGCCATGGACGCCTCCATCGCGCGGCATTTGGGTGATCGCGTGCGCACGACCAATCCGGACGGCGGATTCTTCCTATGGGTCACGCTCCAGGGCGACGACGCCCGGGTCGCCTCCCCCCGCTTATTCGAGATCGCACTGGCGGAAGGGGTCGCGTTCATTCCGGGACCGTCGTTGTCCCCGTCGGGTCAATTCCAGGACGCGTTCCGCTTGTGCTTCGCCTCGAGCACCCCGGAACGCACCGAAGAGGGGCTCCAGCGGCTCGCCCGGGCGCTCGACATCGCCCGCAAGGAAGTCGACGGGTAAACCTGACCGTTCGAACACAGACCGGCAGCGTGGCCGGGTCGATTGCGCTCGGAACCAGGAGTTCACGTGGCGGTCCAGACCAGGTGCCACACAGGAACGGAGATCCTCATGCCCAGTGATGATGTGCAGTGCACCCCGGACGAGCGGATCGTACTCGATCTCATCGACCCGGATGAGCTGATCGAGCTCACGTGCACCCTGGTGAACGCCGCTGGTGAGAATCCCGGTGGCACCGAGGAACGCACCGCTCAGGCCTTGGAGCGCGCGGCAAGCGAGCGAGGCTTGGTGTCCCGCAGCGACGCGGTAGCCCCCGGGCGCCCCAACGTGGACGTGGACCTGCCCGTGGGCGGTGCCGTGGCAGACGGGCCGGGGTTACTGTTTCTGGGCCATTCCGATGTGGTTCCAGCGGGGCCCGGGTGGACGCGGCAGCCCTACAACGCGGAGGTCGAGGGTGATCGACTGTACGGGCGCGGTGCCACGGACATGAAGGGCGGGCTGGCCGCTGCACTGGTCGCAATGGATGCGCTGCGCCGCTCGGGCAGGGAACTTGCCGGGCCCGTGCGGCTGTCGTCCACCGTGGACGAGGAGGACCTGGGCCTGGGGATCCGTCATCTCACCGCACGCGGGTTGGGACGTGAATTCCGAGGCTGCATCGTGGCCGAACCGACCGATCTGCAAACCGTGATTGCCTGCCGCGGGGACGCCTACCTCGAGGTCGAGATCACGGGCGTCCCCGCACATTCCGGGCGTCCGGCGGACGGGCGCAATGCGATCGACGCCGCCGCGGCGCTCCTCACGCTGATCAAGCAGGACCACGAAAACCACATCCGCGAGCTGGATCCGCTACTGGGATCCCCCACCTGGAATGTGGGCAAGATCGAGGGTGGCCGGGCCACCTCCATGGTGGCGCCTTCGTGCCACGTGTGGTTGGACCGCCGCCTCATGCCGGGCGAGGACCCGGAGCAGATCGTCTCCGATCTCCGTAACGCCGTGGACCAGGCCGGCATCGCCGGCAACGGGATCTTCATGGACATCGAGATCACCATGTCCATGCCGGGTTTTCGCACGGATCAGGATCACCAGCTGGTCGGCACCGTGCACAGGGCGGTGGCGGACGTGGGCGGGGCGTCGTCGATCGGCGGCTGGACCGCAGCGTGCGACGGCGGGTTCATCGCCCGCGACCACGGCGTGCCCACGGTGGTCATGGGTCCCGGCGGCCTCAACGACCAGGCGCATCAGGTGGATGAGTCCGTGAGTGTTCGAGAGTTAACACAAGCGGCCAGGGCATACACCCTGGCCGCATTGCGTTTGCTGGCGCGCTGAATTCTCCGCGCGAGCTATGACCTGGTGACCACGGGCATCTTGCCCGTCTCCGGAATTTCGGTACCGCGCAGCGACGCGCCCACGGTTTCCTTCATGAACTTGGCCGCGATCAGACCGATCACACACGCGCCCATCATGTAGAAGGCGGGGATCAACGGGTTGCCCGTGGACTCGATCAATGCCTCGTTGACCAACGGTGCAGTACCGCCGAAGATCGCGGTGGACACGTTGTAGGTGATGGCGAAGCCTGCGTAGCGCACCTGCGTGGGGAACATGGCCGGGAACGTGGCCGAGATACACGCCAGCTGCGGGATGTAGAGCAGACCCAGTACCGCGAAGCCCAGCAGCGCCCACCAGAAGCCGTTGGCCATGAGCATGTACATGGGAATCGACATCACGATCAGTCCGATGAGCGAGAAGTACCACATGGGTTTTCGTCCGAACTTGTCAGACAGCGTGCCGGCGAACGGAATCACGAGCATCATGGCGAACTGCGCAATGAACATGATGGTCAGCACCGTCTGCGCGGACATCTCCGTTTGCCCCTCCAGATAGGTGGGCATGTAACTCAGCAGGGTGTAGTTGACCACGTTCACGGACACGACCAGCCCGGACATGATGAGCATGGGTTGCCAGTAGGTAGTGACCAGTTCCTTGACGGCCATGCCCGCGGATTCCTCCGACTCACCGGCCTCTTCCAGCTCCAAGAACACGGGCGAGTCGGCCAGCTTGGAACGCAGATACAGACCGATCAGACCCATGGGGCCGGCCAGCAGGAACGGAATGCGCCATCCCCACTCCATCATGGCCTGGTTACCCAGGACGACCTCACCCATGAGCACGATCAGCGAACCGAGGGCGAAGCCACCCAACGTGCCGAACTCGAGGAAGCTGCCTAGAAAGCCTCGCTTCTTGTCCGGGGCGTACTCGGCCATGAACGTGGCTGCGCCGCCGTACTCCCCGCCGGTCGAGAATCCCTGAATCACGCGCAGCAGTACCAACAGGATGGGAGCCGCCAGGCCAATGGTTCCGTGGGTGGGCAAGAGTCCGATGCAGAACGTGGCACCGGCCATCAAGATGATGGTCAGCGCCAGGATCTTCTTTCGGCCCAGCCGGTCACCGAGCGGTCCCCAGAACAAACCACCCAGGGGGCGGACCAGGAAGGACAGGGCGAACGTACTCAGCGCCAGCAGGGTGCCGGCTTCACCCGGGAAGAAGTTCTGGGTGATGTAGACGACCGACACTGCATACACGCCGTAGTCGAACCACTCGGTGGCGTTACCGATCGCAGAGGCAGCCACCGCACGGCGAACCGTCTGGGCGTCCGGTTCCGGGTGGTGGGCGGCTCCGTCTGGAGTATTGGCGCCGCGTGGATCGTGCGGCGGATCAGCCTGGTGTTGCGAATTCATGGAACCCTCCATGGTGAATTCAGCGGGCACCTGATGGCGCACCGGCGCTCTACGGCCGTGACGCAAAAGACGCCCAAACCGTTTGATTGTCGACAATCCTACCCCTAGGCTTATCGGTACGTAAGACGTTGACCTGCAAACCCTTGTGTTTGCCCCGGACCGGAGGCCGCCATGCCCGGCAATCTGCTACGACCCGTGGTGCAAGAAACCACACCGTCACTGATCGCCCGGCAACTGCGACGAGCCATCGGTGACGGCGAACTGGCACCCGGCCAGCAGCTCAATGAAATGGAATTGAGCCGCTCCCTGGGCGTGAGCCGCGGCCCACTGCGCGAAGCCATGCAGCGCCTCACACAAGAAGGTCTCCTGCTCAGCGTGCGTAACCGCGGCGTGTTCGTCATCGAGGTCACCGACGACGACGTTCGCGACCTCTATCTCGCTCGGAACGCCGTGGAGCGCGCGGCCGCCGCGCGGGTCATCGCGGGCGACCCCGAGGCCGGTGCGGATCGACTGCTGGAAAAGGTCGACGAGATGTCCGCGGCCATCGAACGCGGAGACACTGCCGCGTTGACCGAGGCGGACGTCGCGTTCCACGAACTGCTCGTGGAGCTGTCCGAAAGTCCCCGTCTGATTCGCATGCACGACACCCTCATGGTGGAAACGCGCATGTGCATGACCGCGCTCGAAACCCGGTACGCGTCCCACAGTTTCCGCTTGGACGAGCACCGGGAGATCACCGAAGCCATCCGCGCGGCGGACGAGGCCCGCGTGGATCTGCTGCTCCTCGATCACATGCGCGACGCCGTAATGCGCCTCACCACCGAGGACGCGTAGCACGCAACCCAAGAGGCGCTCACCGGGCACAGGAGCTGCAGCACCAATCCACGCACGGCCCGACGCCGCGCCACGGCTCCGGGGCCCAGTGCCCCGGAACCGCATCGCACCGGCCTCAGGTGCGCGGCACGGCCACGTACTTGTACTCCAGGAACTCCTCGATCCCCACGCGGCCACCCTCGCGACCGAGCCCGGAGGCCTTCACACCACCGAACGGCGCGGCGGGGTTGGAGACGATGCCCGTGTTGAGTCCGACCATGCCGACCTCCAGAGCGTCGCTCACCCGGAAGCTGCGGTCCACGTCCTGCGTGAACAGGTAGCCCACGAGTCCCCACGGGGTGTCGTTGGCCATCTCGACCACTTCATCCTCCGAGTCGAAAGGGATCACGGGCGCCACGGGGCCGAAGATCTCCTCGGTCATCAACTGCGATCCCGGATCCACGCCGGAGAGCACGGTGGGGCTGTAGAAGAACCCGGGGCGATCAGGGCGGGAACCACCACATTCCACGGTGGCACCCTTGGCCACGGCGTCGTCCACGAGTTCCTGAACCTTGTCGAGAGCCTTGGCTTCGACCAGGGGCCCGACGTCGGTCCCGTCCTGAGCGCCGTCGCCCACCGACAACCTGCCCAGTCGCTCCGCGAGCTTTCTGGAGAACTCGTCCATGACCGAACTGTGGACGAACAAGCGGTTGGCCGCGGTGCAGGCCTCACCCATGTTCCGCATCTTGGCGGCCACTGCGCCGTCGACCGCGCGATCCAGGTCAGCGTCCTCGAAGACGATGAACGGCGCGTTACCGCCTAGTTCCATGGAGGAGCGCATCACGTGCTGCGCTGCTTGTTCCAGCAGGCGGACGCCCACATCTGTGGAACCCGTGAAACTGACCTTCCGGGCAATGCCGCTGGCCATCCACGGGCTCACCACCGAGGAGGCCTTCTTGGTGCACACCACGTTGAGCACACCGGCCGGAAGCCCCGCCTCGACCAGAATGTCGACCAGCGCCAGAGAGGACAGCGGCGTAAGGTTCGCGGGTTTGAACACCATGGTGCAGCCGGCGGCGATGGCCGGCCCGATCTTGCGCGTACCCATGGCCAGCGGGAAGTTCCACGGCGTGACCAGCACGCACGGACCCACGGGTTGTTTGGACACCATGATGCGATTCTTGCCGTCCCCGGTCATGGTCTGGTCCCCGCCGATGCGCACGGCTTCTTCGGAGAACCAGCGGAAGAACTCGGCGGCGTAGGCCACTTCTCCCTTGGCCTCGGGCAGCGGCTTACCCATTTCCGTGGTCATGATGAGAGCCAGCTCGTCCTGGCGTTCCATGATCAGGTCGTAGGCGCGGCGCAGGATCTCGCTGCGTTCCCGTGGCGGCGTAGCGGCCCATTCCTTCTGGACCCGTCCTGCGGTTTCAATGGCGCGCTGGGCGTCCTCAGGTCCGCCGTCAGCCACGGTGGCGATGACTTCTTCGGTTGCCGGATTGAGCACGTCAAAGCGAGCCCCGGAGGCGGCCTCACCCCACTGGCCGTTGATGAACGTGCCCGTGTTGACCGTGGCTACCGCGTCCAGGGCCGCCTGCGAGGTGCGGTGTTCGGTGGTGTGTGTGCTCATGGGAGTTCCTTCGTTCGAAGATGGCCAGTCATGTCAGGGCGAGCCCGGTGGTTGTGATTCAGTTGCCCCGGAGCTCGTATACCGAGGCTCACCGTCCGCTGCGGCTCGGCTGAAGGATCCGGGGTCCAGGATTTCGGCGATGTGCGTGCCACGTGCGCTGGGATCCAGTTGATTCACCTGCATTGCGCACGAGAATCCGTCCGTGAGCACCGCGGTGTCCGGTGCAGCCGCGCGCAAGGCCGGGGCCAGGGACGTTTCTGCGACCTTCATGCTGACCTCGTAATGTTCGGCCTCGAATCCGAAGTTTCCGGCCACTCCGCAGCAGCCATTCGCCTCGTTCACCTCGGCAACTCCCGCGGCCGCGAGCGCCCTGCGCTGCGTGGCGGGGCCGAACACCGAGTACTCGTGGCAATGGGTCTGCACGACGGCGCGCTGCGGCAGCGGCCGCGCCGGCTCTGCCAGCCTGTCCTGACCCGCCAGAGAAGTAATGTGCGCCGCGAAACTCGTGACCCTGCGCGACACCCGCTGCGCTTGCTCGGTGTGCACGAGTTCCGGCAGGTCCTTACGCAGGGCCGCCGCGCAACTGGGTTCGATGACCACGATGGGGTGGTCAGTTCCGTCATCCAATACCGACGCCGCGCGATTCAACATCTTCTTGGCGGTGCCCAACTGTCCCGTGGAGATCCACGTGAGCCCGCAGCACACATCCGCCGCGCACTCGACGTTTTCGCCCGCGCCGGCCAGAACTCGGGCGGCCGCTCCGGCGACCTCGGGTCGGAAACCGCGAGTGAAGGTGTCCACGAACAGCACGGCGCCACGGGAAGGGTCGCCGCCGGTCGAGGAACTACTCGATGTGGCACTGCTGGGAGAGGTGGGGCCGGACGTCGAACCGTCGGACGTGGAATCCGACAGGCCTCCAGAACCGTCGCGTGGAAGGGTGCGAGCGGCGTCGTTGGTCTCGCGGCGCGACCGCCCGGTGCGAGCGGCATCGTCGACCTCGGTACGCCACTGCCCCGCACGCGCGAACTTCGGCAGCGCGCGGCGCGTGGTGAGACCGCCGAGCCACGCGGCGGCCTTGCCCAGCGGCGTGGTCAGAACGGCATTGACGAGCGGTGCGATCCTGCCCGCGATCTTGAGCCAGCGCGGCAGCCACCCCAGGGAGTAGTGCGAGCGCGGACGGATCCGGCCCGCGTAGTAATGGTCGAAGAATTCGGACTTGTAGGTGGCCATGTCCACGCCCGCGGGGCAGTCCGTGGCGCAGGCCTTGCAGGAGAGGCACAGGTCGAGGGTCTCGCGCACGTCGTCGGACTTCCACCCTTCGGACACGGTGGCGGCTCCGCGCACCATGTCCTGGAGGACTCTGGCCCGCCCGCGCGTCGAGTCTTTCTCGTCATGGGTTGCGCGGAAGCTCGGGCACATCACGCCGCCGCTGTCCGCGCGGCAGCGCCCCACACCAATGCAACCTTGGACCGCGTGCACCCAGGGATCGGGTTGGGCAGCGTGCCCGGACTCGCGGGCGGTTTCCGCCGCGCCCGCGGGTTGCAGATCGAAGCTGGTGTGCCATTCCCGGTCCGGCACACCTTGGAGGGCCAGGTGCGCGTCGATGGGTTCCGGATCCACGATCGATCCTGGGTTCAGCAGCCCCGTGGGGTCCCACGCGCGCCGGAACGCAGCAAAGGCCTCGAGTACCTCGGGCGAATACATGATGGGCAACAACGCGGAGCGGGCGCGGCCGTCGCCGTGTTCCCCGGACAAAGAGCCGCCGTGGCGAACCACCAGGTGGGCGGCATCCCGGGTGAACTTCCGGTATACCTCGCGCCCGGCTTCGGTGCGCAGGTCGAACGTGATGCGAATGTGCATGCACCCGGCGCCGAAGTGCCCGTACATCACACCGTCCAGGTCGTAGTCCCCCATGAGTTCACGCAGTTCGGCCAGGTAGTCGGCCAGTTTTTCAGGGGCCACCGCGGAATCTTCCCAGCCCGGCCAGGATTCTCCGCCCGTGGACAGCCGGGACGAGAGTCCGGCGCCGTCCTCGCGCACCCGCCACAGGTTCGCGCGTTCCTCCGGGTCGGGAACAGCGATGCCTTCCACAAGCCGACCGTTCTCGCTCAGCCGCTCCAGCAACTCATCCGCCTGCGCATTGACGGCGTCTTCCGTGTCGCCGTCCAGGTCCACGAACAACCACGCATTGCCCTCGGGCAGACCCGTGACGGAATCGGGCCCGCGCCGCCAACGCATGGTCTCCACAATGGCCTTATCGGTTCCCTCGACCGCCGCGGGCGAGAACTCGAGGATCGTGGTCACGTCCCGAGCGGCATCAACCACCGTGTCGTAGCCCAGGCACACCAGCAGCGCACTCGCGGGTTTGGGCACCAATCGCATGCGAGCGCCCACGATCAAGGCGCAGGTCCCCTCGGATCCCACAAGCGCCCGAGCCACGTTGAAACCCTTTTCGGGCAGCAGATTCTGCAGGTGGTATCCCGAGACTTGGCGCGGGATTTGGCCGAGTTCCAGCCGGAATGCAGCCAGGTGTTCGCGGGCCAGCTCCCGCAGTTCACGGCTCAATTCCTCCGCACGCATCACCGATGCCCTGTCGGTCGGGTCCGTGGCGCGCAGCTCGCTCGCGGTGGCCGTCAGCCGTGCCCCGTCCGAAGTCACTACGTCGATCTCGATCGTGTGATCGCTGGTCCGTCCGTACCGCACGGAGTGGTTGCCACACGCGTCGTTGCCGATCGCGCCGCCCACGGTAGCGCGATTCTTGGAGGACGGATCCGGGGCGAAGGTCAGCTTGCCGCCCGTCGCGGCCTCGACCTCGCGGGTCAGATTCGCCAGCACCACACCGGGTTCCACCGCGACGGTTCCGGCCTCCCGGTCCACCTCCAGGATCCGGTCCATGTGGCGCGAAAAATCGACGACGACGCCGCGCCCCACCGCATTGCCCGCCATGGACGTTCCGCCGCCCCGGCTGACAACGGGGGTGCGAGTTGCCGCGCAGGCGCGCACGGTAGCGACCACGTCATCCACGGCGCGCGGAAAGACGACGGCGAGGGGTCGCACACGGTAGTTGGAGGCATCGTAGGCGTACTCGGAGGTGCGGCGCTCGGAGGGGTCGACCTCAATTCCCACTTCGCGAAGTCGGGTGACCACCGGAATTGCTGCGGGCGTCATGGGCGCCCTCAGTTCCCGGCAGCCGAGCCAGCAGACGCCGTGACGGCGGCCAGAGCGGCGTCGAACCGTTCGAGGCCCTGCTCGATCTCGCGTTCGGTGACCACGAGCGCGGGGATCAACCGAACCACGTTGCCCGCGGGCCCACAGGTGAGCGTGAGGAGGTCCTGGTCGGTTGTGGCCTGCTGCACCGCAGCGGCGGTGGCGGCATCCGGTGAGCCGTCCGGGGCGGTGAACTCGATGCCCTGCATCAGGCCAAGCCCGCGCACGTTACCAATCACCGGATAGCGGGACTGGATGTCCAGAAGTCCGGCTTGGAGTTGGTCGCCGCGGACCCGGGAGTTCTCGACAAGACCTTCGTCCTCCACAACCTGAAGGGTGGCCACGCCCGCCGCCGCGGAGACCGCGTTGCCGCCGTAGGTGCCACCCTGCGAACCGGGCCAGCCCTTGGACATGAGCTCGTTCGACGCGGCGATGGCCGAGATCGGGAAGCCCGAGGCTATGCCCTTGGCCATGATCTGGATATCCGGCAGCGCGGTGGAGTGTTGGTGTCCCCAGTACTTGCCGGTGCGCCCGACCCCGGCTTGCACCTCGTCGAAGATCAGGAGGATGTCGTGGCGGTCGGCTCGTTCGCGCAGTCCCTCGAGGAATCGCGGGGGCGTGGGGATGTAGCCGCCGTCCCCCAGCGCCGGTTCGATCAGGAACGCCGCGGTGTCATTGGGGGCCGTGCGCGTGGTCAGCAGGTAGTCGAGCTCCTGCAACGCAAAGCCCACGGCCGTGTCCTGATCCCAGCCGTAGCGGTAGGCGTACGGGAACGCGGACATGTGTACGCCGGACATCAGCGGCGAGAAGCCGGCCGAGAACTTGGTACCTGCGGTCGTCAAGGATGCCGCCGCCACCGTGCGACCGTGGAACCCACCCTGGAACACCACGATGTTGGGGCGGCCCGTGGCCATACGAGCCAACCGGACCGCGGCTTCGACAGCCTCCGAGCCGGAGTTGGCGAAGAACAGAGAGTCCAATCCCGCGGGCAGCACCTCACCCAGTTTCTCCGTGAACGCCAACAGCGGCTTGTGCAGCACGGTGGTGTATTGCGCGTGGATCACCTTGCCCACTTGCTCCCGGGCCGCTTCCACCACCTTGGGGTGGCAGTGACCGGTGCTCGTCACCCCGATGCCCGTGGTGAAGTCCAGGTACTCCCGGCCGTCCGTGCCATAGATCCAACTTCCCAGGGCGTGATCGACCACAACGGGAGTTGCCTGCTTCAGGAGAGGACTCAGAGATGTCATGGGTCACATTGTCCCGGCGTAATCGAATGATTGTCAACAATCAGAGGATTGCTCTAGGGTGCAAGTGTGGAGCCGAAAAAAACACCCGAAAACCACCCGGACAACACATCAAGCACCGCCGGGCCGCCAGCTCGCGCACCTCAGGGCACCGGCAATACGAAGCGGGCAACCCTGGCAAGCGACGCCGCCGCCGGGAGCGAGCGACGTCGGCGCCCAAAACTCGTAGTGCTCACCTCCCCCGGCGTCCCCGACCTACCCAATGCGCGGGAGATCGAGACACTGGCCGAGGTCGTCTACGCGGACGCGGACCGACTACCGGAAGCCCTACCCGGCGCGCAGGTATTACTGGTCTGGGATTTCTTCTCCACAGCCCTGCGGGACGCGTGGCAGTCCGCAACGGACCTCGAGTGGATCCACGTGGCGGCGGCCGGCGTGGATTCGTTGCTGTTCGACGAACTCCGCGTCTCGGACATCACGGTGACCAATGCCCACAGCGCCTTTGACGTGCCCATTGCCGAGTTCGTGCTCGCCTCGATCCTGGCCCACGACAAGCAACTGCACCGCAGCAAGGAACTGCAACGCGAGGCGGAATGGCAGCATCGCGAACTCCAGCAGACCGCGAGGCAGCGGGCACTAGTGGTTGGCACCGGCGGCATCGGCCGCGCCACCGCCCGACTGTTGAGTGCGGCAGGATTGAAGGTCACGGGTGCGGGACGCACCGGTCGCGAGCGCGACGAGGATTTCGGGACGGTCATCGCCAGCTCGGACCTCGCGGACCACGTGGGCGAGGTCGACCACCTGGTGCTGATCGCGCCCCTGACCAACGCCACGCGGGGACTACTGAACAGTGAAGTCCTCCATCGCATGAAACCGTCAGCGCACGTGGTCAACGTGGGACGCGGAGCGCTCGTGGACGAACCGGCGCTGGTCAATGCATTGCGAGAAGAACGCATAGCGGCGGTGTCGTTGGATGTCTTCGAGCACGAACCCCTCCCCCGCGACCACCCGTTCTGGGCCATGCCCAACGTGCACATGTCTGCGCACATGAGCGGGGATGTGGTCGGCTGGCAAACCACCCTGGCGGAACAGTTCGAGGACAACCTGGGCCGCTGGTTGCACGGCAAGACCCTGAAGAACCAGGTCGACAAGCACCTGGGGTACGTGCGCAGCCACTAGAGGGGCTCGTGTACGGCCAGGACTATTCATAGCCAGACCGTGGCTGCAATGCGCGGCATCCCTCGCGCTACCGCACCCCCCAGCAGTGTGGAGTGAGGAACCTACAGCCCCGCAGTCTTAGGTGATGAACATGCAGAAAAAGTGCGCTCAAGCTGCACTTCCTTCCCCTGGCGCTTCGCAGCCGCCTTTTCCTCACACGAGGCTTCCCCGCATCGAAATCTCACGCCACACTGCCCACGCCATGGCGCATCGACACCTCAGGCGCCGATGCCGGATGCCGTCGCCCCGCCGCCCGATGTGCACATAGCAGCTAGTCAGAGCCTCAACACCATCTTTCGGGCAGCCGACCCACGGGGTCTTTCCTGCGCACCCGCGCAATACCACGAAATTTTTCGGCAAACCTCTTGACCTGTGACCCAGCTTACAGTATATTTCGTATTACGGAAAACAGCTTCCGGATGATGAAAGGAATGAGAAATGTCGAACGCACCTGCCACTGCAGCCCACGTGTCCTACTTCAAGTACACCGGCGATACGCTGGACCCGGATTTCTCCGCCGGTAGCAGCAAGATCGAGAACCGTTCCGCTGAGATGTGGACTCTGGCCGTATCTGCTGCTTGCATCGGAGCAGCACTGTCCCGGATCCTGACCCGCTGATCGCGGATCCCGCCGGAACCACCAAACACCTAGGAGCAACCATGTCCCGCGAACTCGCTACGGGCGACACCGCCCCCGCCCTCAACCTCACCGCACACGACGGCAACACCGTGAATCTCGGTGAACAGAACGAGCGCAGCGCAGTGGTGTACTTCTACCCCAAGGCGTTCACGCCGGGGTGCACCACCGAGGCATGCGACTTCCGCGACAACCTGGCCGCCATCAAGGGCCTGGGTTACGACGTGTACGGAGTCTCCGGGGACAGCCCGGAAGAACTCAACCGTTTCGTGGAGGAGTACCACCTCCCCTACACGCTTCTTTCCGATCCCGATCACGCAGCCGCCAAGGAATGGGGCGCATGGGGTGAACGCACCATCAACGGTGAAACCTCCGAGGGCCCCCTGCGTTCCACGTTCGTCGTGAACGCAGACGGCACGCTCGCGAACGCCGAATACCGCGTCGATGCGAAGGGACACGTGGGTCGTCTCGTGTCCGAATTGTCCAACGGTTCCTGAGAACCGTCACTAATCTCCGCCCGGACAGTGGCCTCCTGGACGGACGGAAATAGCGGCAGCCGCCTTCGGGCGGCTGCCGCCCCTTTTAACCGTTCATCTGTCTTACGACGACGCCGCGCCCTTGGCATTCAGACTCCGCTCTCAGACCCGGGCTGACCCCGGAAAGGTGATGGGAGCTCGGACCCGCGCCGATCAGTCCTCGGCAGTAATGAGGCCTTCGGAAACCATCCAGTCGTAGGCCACGTCCACGGGTTCCTGACCTTCCACATCCACCTTGAGGTTCAACTGGCGCATGGTCTCATCGGTCAACAGCGGTGAGACCTGGTCAAAGACTTCCTGCAGTTGCGGGTACTCCTCCAGAGTCTCCGAGTTGAACACCGGTGCCGCGTTGTACGCCGGGAAGAAGTTGCGATCGTCCTCCAGGACGGTCAGCTCCAGGGCGTCGATGCGACCATCGGTTGTGAAAACTTCACCGAAGTTGCAGTCGCCATCATCGGTCGCCGTGTACACAGCGCCCGTGTCGTACACGCCGATGTTGCCGTCCGGAATGCCGTTGGAGGATCCCCGCGGAATGTCGTAGGTCTCCAGCATGGGATCCAAGCCGTCCTGCCGGGAGTTGAACTCCGCCTCCACGCACAGCGTCCGCTCGGCCACGGGCAGGCTCCCGATCTGTGAGAGCTTGGAAATGTTGCCCAGTTCGGGCACCGCCTCGCTACGCACCGCGAATGCGTACGTGTTGTTCAGCGGCGCGGGCCTGCCCCATGTGAGTCCGTTCTCCAGGTCCGCGTCATGCATAGCCTGCCACTGTTCTTCCTTGTCCGGGATGCCGGTGGCGTTACCCATGTAAGTGATCCACGCGGTTCCCGTGTACTCGTAGGTGAAGTCCCCCTCGCCCGAAACCATCAGTTCGCGCACCGGCTGGCTTCCGGGCACATTGGTGAAGTCCTCCACCTCGAATCCCGCGGCCTCTGCGGTCATCACGGCGATCTTGCCCAGGATGAGTTGCTCGGTGAAGTTCTTACTCACCACCGTCACCTGGGCGTCCTCGGGCAGTCCCTCCACAGGTTGGATCTCGCCCGGTTGTACCTCCGGCACGAACGACGTGGCCGGTTGCAGCCCACATCCCGCCAACAACATCACAGACGGTGCCGCACCGATTCCGGCAACGGCGCGCGTCGGCTTACTTTTCGACGACGCCGCCCCGGCCACCGGTCGTTGCGCTCCTTGCGTTCGTTTCGACGTTGCCATCACAGTCCCTTCGGGCGCGCGACGTGTTCCACGAAGCGCCCCAGCCAATCCACGAGCAGTGCCAAGAGTGCGACCAGCAGAGAGCCCGCGATCAGCACCTTGATCAAGTTCAGGTTTACGCCCGTGGTAATCAGAATTCCCAGTCCACCGCCGTTGATGAACGTGGCTAGCGTTGCGGTTCCGACCAGCAACACCAGAGCGGTGCGAATACCGGAGAGCATGACCGGCACCGCCAGCGGAAGTTCCACTCTGAAAAGCACAGCCGCCGCGCTCATACCCATTCCGCGTCCGGCCTCCACAAGCCGTTCATCCACCTGTTGCAGGCCCACCATGGTGTTGCGCAACACCGGTAGAACCGCATATGCCACCAGCGCGACGACCGCCGCGGTGAAGCCGAAGCCCAGCCAGAAGGACAACAACACCACCAGCCCGATGGCCGGTGCCGCCTGTCCGATGTTGGCCACCACGAGCACGGGTCCGGTCAGTTTTCGCAGCGGCCCACGGGTGAGCAGGATGCCCAGCGGAATCGCGATGAGCAGGACCAGTGCGGCTGCCACGGCGGTGAGTTTCAGGTGCTCCCACGTGTAGCCCCATAGGGCGTCGGGTGCCAGGGTCGCGCGTTCGGTGTCGGTCAGATCGCCGAATGCCAACCACGCGAACAGTGCCGCAATGCCCACCATGATGACAGCGAGCTGAATCCACAGCCCCTTGGACGAACCTCCCGCGACCGCCGCGGTGGTCGAGACGGCATCCGGGTTCGTTACGCCGGTGGTTGCACTCACGGCCGATCCCTCGTTTCTGCCACGTTATCCCTGCCGACGTCGCCCCGACTCGTTGCGCTCGAGTCGTCCCCGTGCTCGTCCCGCGGGGCACGCTGGCCCTCAGCCGGGGTTCGAGTGGAGTCGTCGGAGGCGCCCGCCGCCGTGGAACCGGCGGTGGCGGCGTCGTCGGCAACTTCCGGAAGGGATCCGGTGTTGAGGCCCACCGGTGCATCGCCGCCGCCCTGGGCTGCGGCTTGCCCGGTGGAGATGGCGTCCATCACCGTGTTGACCGTGATCAGGCCGGTGAACACGTCTCGTCGACCAGCGACCAGTGCGGCTCCGGTGCTCGCGACCAGCATCGCGTCCAAGGCATCGTTGAGCGTGGACTGTTCGTTGACGAGAGGCAGGTTGGGGTCCGTAGCGTCCGAGATGACCTGCATGCGTGAGAGCTGGCGCTGCGACAACCATTGAATGGCGCGCCCGCGGGAGTCCAGGATCACCACGTTCTGCTGACTTGCTTCCTCAAGTCGAGCGATGATCGTTTCCGGTGACTCGCCGGGGGTAGCGGTGACGGCTTCCTGCTGCTCGACTTCGTGCACCCGGTTGAGCGTGAGTTGCTTGAGACCCGCACCGGAGCCGATGAAGTTCTCCACGAACTCGTTGTTCGGATTCGCCAGAATACGTTCGGGAGAGTCGTACTGCTCGATCTGGGCGCCCTCGTTGAAGATGGCGATCCAGTCGCCGAGCTTCACGGCCTCGTCAAAGTCGTGGGTCACACAAACGATGGTTTTCTGCAGCTCTGCCTGGATGTTGAGCAACTCGTTCTGCAGGCGCTGCCGGGTGATGGGGTCCACCGCACCGAACGGCTCGTCCATGAGCAGGACGGGCGGATCTGCGGCGAGCGCACGGGCCACGCCAATGCGCTGCTGCTGGCCACCGGAAAGTTCTTTGGGATAGCGGTTGCGGTAGGTTTTCGGGTCCAGGGACACCAGTTCAAGGAGCTCGTCCACGCGGGCGGCAATGCGGCCCTTGTCCCACCCGAGCATCTTGGGGACCAAACCGATGTTGGCCGCCACACTCATGTGCGGGAACAGACCGCCGGCCTGGATCACGTAACCGATCTGACGGCGGAGCTTGTCGCCGTTCATGTCCGTGACGTTGTCCCCGTTGATCACGATTGACCCGTCCGTGGGCTCGATCAGACGATTGATCATCTTCAGCGTGGTGGTCTTACCGCAACCGGAGGGACCCACGAGCATCACGATGCTGCCCGCAGGGATTTCCATGGTGAGACCGCCCACGGCCGGCTTGGCCTGTCCGGGGTACTGCTTGGTCACCTGATCAAGCAGGATGGACGCGCCGCTGACCTTCTCGGCGGAGTTCTGGATGGTTTGTGTTTCGGACGCGGATACCTCGCGAGGTTGTCAGACGGCTCAGGACCACCAGCAGGAGGTCCAAGATGATGGCCAGCAGGATGACACCGACGACTCCCACCACCACGGATTCGAAGGCGTTGGCCCCGCCCAGGCGGGAGAGACCGGAGAAAATGAAGCCACCCAGGCCGGGGCCCAGGGTGTAGGCGGCCACGGCGGCAATGCCCATGACCATCTGGGCAGACACGCGAATGCCCGCCAGGATGATGGGCCACGCCATGGGCAGTTCCACGGTGGCCAGGGTGCGGAAACGGCTCATGCCAATACCGCGAGCGGATTCGACCACGGAGGCGGGAATGCTGTTCAACCCCACCACCGCGTTACGGAGGATGGGCAGGGTCGCGAAGAACGTGACCACGATGACCGCTGGAACCACACCGAACCCGAACGGCGCGATCAGTAGACCGATCAGAGCGAAGGACGGAATGGTGAGGCCCATGGCCGAGACCCCGTTGGCCAGCGCACTGGCCGTCCTACTCCGGTAGACCAATGCGGACAGCACCACGGCCAGAACGGTGGCCAGCACAAGGCACTGCACCACCAGGCTGAAATGCTGCCACGAGGCGAACAAAATCTGTTGTTGACTATCTCTGACGAAATCCCACACGCGCGTACCGTCCCCACCCTCCCCGCAGGCAGAGGGCTGCATCGTCCATAGTGGTCAGATTGCTGTTGAATCCCACGCAGGTTAGGGCCGATTTAGCGCATTCTTGTGTATTACGACATACGTTCTTCGTATCGTGACCCGTTCGTGACCTTAAGGGCCGGGGTCCTGAATGAGGCCGAGCCTCCTCGACGAGATCGCACCGGCAGACAGCGAGGTCGCCGGCAGCCTTCGCAATCGAGTGTTCTCGGGGCCGGCCGTGTCGCTCATAGCGGACAGCCCGCGAATCTTCTTGCCAACGTCGCCGCGCGGTGGAACCGTAGAACCATAATCACATTGAAAGGAGCCTTACCAATGGCTGACTTGACCGGTAAGAAGATTCTCTCGCTGCAGACCAACCGCGGCGTGGAGCAGGACGAGTTGAAGGTTCCCCTGGAAAAGCTGCGCGAAGCGGGTGCCACCGTCACCGTTGCATCGCAGGAGACCGGCGAGATCCAGAGCCTCGTGGGCGACTGGGATCTGGGTGAGACGTTCCCCGTGGATCAGACCATCGCGGACGTGAACGAGTCCGAGTACGACCTGTTGCTGCTGCCCGGCGGCACGCTCAACGCGGATACCCTGCGCCTTGATGAGGATGCCCAGAAGATCGCCAAGGCGTTCGCTTCCTCTGGCCGCCCCGTCGCGTCCATCTGTCACGGCCCGTGGTTGCTGGTGGAGACCGGCCTGGTGGACGGCAAGACCCTGACCTCCTACGACTCCGTCAAGGTCGACATCACCAACGCCGGCGGCACCTGGGTGGATGAGCCCATGAAGCGCTGCCCCGCCAAGGACTGGGTGCTCATTACCTCGCGTAACCCCGGTGACCTGGAACCGTTCGTCCAGGCCATCAAGGATGAATTGAGCGCCTGAGGTCACTGACCGGATCACCTGGCTGAGCCCTAGTCAGAGTTGATCCAAATCAGAACCAAAGCTGCCCCGGCCGCGTCACGCGACCGGGGCAGCTTTCTTGGTCATGATTGTGCCGGACAGGATCTGGCCGGCAGTCGCCCGCGCTACTTGCCGAGCACGTCCTTCAATGCGCCCAGGATGAGCGCCACGGAATCCGGCGCGGCATTGGGGCCCATCAGTCCGATACGCCACACGGTGCTCGCGAACTCCTTGACGCCGGCACCGATCTCCAGGTTGTACTTCTCGAGGAGCTCCTTACGGACCGCCGCGGAGTCCACGCCTTCCGGAACCTTGACGGTGGTCAGCTCGGGCAGGCGATACCCCTCCGCGGCGAACAGCTCGAGGCCCATGGCCTCGAGTCCGTCCTGGAGCGCCTGGCCTGCGGCGTAGTGACGGTCGCGAACGGCGTCGAGACCCTCACCCAGAATGCGCTGCAGCCCCGCGTCCAGGGACGCGATCATGGCCACCGGAGCGGTGTGGTGGTAAGTGCGCGAGGCGCTGCCGGAGGTTTCCCCCACGTAGCCGCCCAGCATGCCAAGGTCCAAGTACCACGAGCGCGGGTTCTCCACGCGGCGCTCCCACGCACGGTCGGACACTGTGAAGGGCGCCAGACCGGGGGCCACACCCAGGCACTTCTGGGTGCCGGCGTACCCGATATCGATGCCCCATTCATCGGCCTTCAGCTCGATGCCGCCGATCGAGGTTACGGCGTCCACGAGGAGCAACGCGTCGCCCTTGATCGCACCGAGGGCAGCGATGTCAGAACGCGCACCCGTTGAGGTCTCCGCGTGAACGGCGGCGATGATCGCGGGGTTCGGGTGCGCCTCGGCCACCTTCTGAGCGTCCACGGGCTGGCCGAATGGGAAGTCCACCCGAACCACCTCGGCACCACAGCGTGCTGCGACATCGCACATGCGCTCACCGAATAAACCATTGACCGCGACAACCACCACGTCACCGGGGTTCACGAAGTTCACGAACGCCGCTTCCATACCCGCCGAGCCGGTGGCCGAGATCGGCAACGTGCGGCGATTGGAGGTTCCCCACACCTGGCGCAGACCATCGCATGCACGGTCCATGATCTCCAGGAACTGCGGGTCCAAGTGGCCGATGAGCGGCCGGGCGAGGGCCTCGGTGGCTTCCGGGTACGGGTTGGACGGGCCGGGGCCGAACAAGTGGCGAACGGTCAACGTGTTGGTCATGCGGGGCCTCCTCAGGCTGTCCACGTGTGGGTTTTGTCTCGTTCAACCCTAGTCGGCGCTGGGCTGCACGGTTTCCGGTGTGACGGGGCGGCGCAGGAACAGCACGGTCAGCGCGAGCGCCACCACGATCAGCGCGCCCACGAAGGCCACCACACCGTTCCACCCGAAGTTGGTGAGGAACAGCCCGGCCGCGTAACCAAAAACGGAGGAGCCACCGTAATAGAACAGCGTGTACAACGAGGACGCCTGGGCGCGCCCCACGGTGGCTCGCGCGGGCACCCAGCCGTTAGCCACGGAATGGGCGGCGAAGAAGCCCGCGGTGAAAATCAGCAGTCCCACCACCACTGCGGGCAGCCAAGGAATCAGCATCATGAGCAACCCGCCCAGCGTGATCAGGGACGAAATGATCAGGACCTTCCTGCGGCCGTGACGCGCGGCAATCCGCCCCGCCTCGGTCGAGGACCACGTGCCGGACAGATACGACAGGAACAGCACCGACACGATCGACTGGGGTACGTTGTACGGCTCCTCCCCCAGGTGGAAACCGATGAAGTTGTACACGGCCACGAACCCGCCCATGAGCAAGAATCCCTGCATGTACAAGGACACGAGTCCGGGGTCCTTGAGGTTGACCAGCAACCGTTCGAAGAGTCCACCTTGCCCACCGAGGCGAACCGATTGCGGGGTGAACCCTCGTTGCCTGGGTGCTAACAGGATGAAGGCCACAGCGGCCCCGGCGGCATAAATCGCCACGACCATGGTGCCGGCACGCCAGCCCCAGAAGTCAGCGACCGGTGCGGCCACGATACGACCCGAGAGCCCTCCCAGGGTGGTGCCCGAAATGTAGCTGCCCGCCGCAACCGCGGCGTGCAACGGGTTCACTTCCTCCGCCAGATAGGCCATGGCCACGGAGGGAATACCGCCCAGCGCCATGCCCTCCAGGAATCTCATTCCCACGAGCAGTTCGAAGCTCGGCATGAACGTCATAGTTACGCCCAGAATGGTTGCCGCGATGACTGCCGCCACCATGGTGGTCCGGCGGCCGAACCTGTCCGACATCAGCGACCACGGGATCACCGCGACCGCCAAACCCAGTGTGGCCGCCGAAACCGCCAAGGATGCCTGCGCGGCGTCGATGTGCAGTTCTCTGGCCATGATGGGGAGGACCGCCTGCACGGAATACAGCTGCGCGAAGGTTGCGATCCCCGCGCAGAGCAACGCGATCAGAATCCTCTTGTACCCGGAGCTGCCTCGCTCATAGCCTTCCCACACTCCGCCGGCCTGCATGCTGAGGCGCTCCCTTTCACATTGATGCCGCTGCAAACTTCCTGGACCAGGGTACGCCTCGTTCCGTGGGCCCCGGGCGCCCAGCACCGGACAGAACAACACATCTGTTTCCCTCGGGTAGCCACAGCCCCTACAGTATGAACACATCATCTAGTTCAACTTGGGGGAGTCGAACTCATGAGATCTTCACGGGGACCATTCTGGGCTGTGACAGTCATTCCACTAGTCATGGGCACGGTGCTGTTCACCGCGGTGGGGGCCGCGGTGGCCGCACCCACGACCACACCGGACGTGTCGGACACACCGGATGCGGAGTCTGACCTGGCCTCATCCGCGTCTCCGAGCCAAGACCCCTTGCGGGAACGCACGGGCATCTCGGCCGGGATTCCAATCTGGGGCAACTGGTGCGGACCCGGTCACGGCGGTGGGGAGCCGCAAGGCACCTTCGACACGCTGTGCATGCGCCACGACCGGTGCTACATCGACAGCGGCTACTTCGGCTGTCTGTGCGACGCGCACTTCCGCGCCGAAATCCACCGGTTCGGGCCTCAAATGGAAACCGACGAACGCGTGGTCGCCGCGGCCACCACCGTCTGGTTCACGGTCTCACCGTGTGTGCCGCGATGAGCCACTTCGCTGCGCAACCAAACGCGAGGTCTCGTGCCGCTCGAGCCGCTGAACCTCTGTCAGATCAGCCCCGCCCCGCCACGTCCCGGCGAGAAGCCCGCGAAGCATCACGGCAGGCAGCATCCCCGCCCGCATCCCGACCGGCTTCCCGGCGTGCTGCACGGCGTGATTCCGGTTCCGGACCTCGCCATTCGGCGCGTAACCACCGTCCAGCTCACGGCGAGCGCGGTCATTACTCGTCGCGGCTCACGGTGATCATGTTCTTCGTGGCGGTGGGGATCACGTTGTTCCTGCCGTTCGGCCAGTACATGGGTCCGTGGTTACCGCTGGTCCTGCTGGGGGTTCCGTTCCTCGCGGGCGGGTGTGGCACGGGGTGCGCCGTTCTTTGCAATCGCCCGGGGTGGGGCATCGCCAATTTGGCCGTCGCGATCCTCTACCTGCCGCTGTTGTTCGTGCTGATCACGGTGATCAGCGGCCCCTAGCCGGGTCGCCCATGGAGACCGGCCCGTGGGTGCTGCGCCTCGCGACGCCCGAGACTTCGCGCGGTCAATGAGCTGAAGCACAAGGACGACGCCGCCCGGCCCCCGCGCTGTGCGGGCGACCGAGCGGCGTCGTCATCTCGTCTCAGGAACTGCGGAAGTGGAGCTTTACTTGTCGCTCACCGCAGCGGCGAGGTTCTCCAGGGATTCCTCGAGTACGGACTCCGGGAACACCGGGAAGCTCAGCTTCTTGAGCAGCTTGTGGTGCACGTCCGACCAGGAGTAGGTCAGCGTGACCTGGGTGGAATCCGGTCCCTGCGGCTGGAGTTCGTACATCCACTCCCAACCGTTGTGCTCGATGGGGGTGCCCTCCTGGCAGGGCTTCCACGCGATCAGCTTGTTGGGATCGAAGCCGGTGACGTGGTTCTCCATTTTGTAGTCACCGCCCATGGCTTCCGCGTTCATGTTCATGACGAACACGTCCCCGGTCTGCTGGATGCGCTGGTCCGTGCCGGACACCACGGTGCCCGATCCATCCACCTGCGGGTGCTTGGCGGGCAGGGAGAGTACTTCGAAGATGTCCTCTGCCGGGGCGTCGATGACCCGGCTGGCGCTGATGCTGGTCTCGCTCATGAAAACCTCTTTCTGCGATGGGTTCTGCGACTAACTGGTTTCAACCCTAGGCGCTGCCCGCCCCGCCACCGCAAGGACTTCAGCGATCGGCGAAGCCCTCCACCGGTCCGCGCTCAAGTGCGTCACGGGTGCCGTCCTGAGCCGCCAGGTTGCGCAAGTGATAGGCAAAGCCCAGGGCGGCCCGGCCCCGCAACCGCCCGGAGGTGATGGCCCGAATGCGGTCCGTGGACTCGACGCGAGCGCCGTGCGCGCGAAGCGCACCGACCACCGCCTCGTCCTCGCTGCATTCCACGTTCGGGAAGCCACCGGCCGCTTGGAACGCGCCTGCTCGCACCCCCATGTTCGCGGCATGGATATAAGGGTGCCCCTCGGTCAGATCGTGCTCCAGGTGCCACAGTCGGAACACCTGTTCGGGGCAGTCGGCGGGGTCCGGTTCCACGGTACCGAGCACAGCATCCACACCGGCCAGCGAGCGTTCAACCTGATAACTGAGCCAGTTCTGCGGTACCGCAGTGTCCGCGTCCGTGGACGCGATCCAGTCCGCCCCGAGGCGCAGCGCATGGTTTGCGGCGGCTTGTCGCGCTCCGCCGGCGCTCGCCCAGTCACCCTCCAGAACGGTCAGGTCCGCCCACTGTTCCAGGCCCCGTGACGACGGCGCAGCCCAGGCCTCCCGGGTGGCCGCCACCGTGCGGTCGGTGCAGCTGTCAGCGGCCAGGATTACGTCAACGGTGGTCTCCGGTTCGGCACGCACGAGCGTCCGAGCGGCCCCCGCGACCGACTCGATGCACCTGGCCACGCGTTCTTCCTCATTGCAGGCGGGAATCACCACCGCGATCCGTGGACTCATGCGCGGCCGCGCCGAGTGCGTGTGTAGATGTCGATCTCGAAGTCCGCCTCGCGGTGCTCCACCAACCGGGTCAGGGTGCGCCGCCGCCGGGCCTCACGGTGCACGTCGTCCCCGTCCAACGGCCAATCCTTGATGGGGTGGCGCCAGTGGCACAACACCAGGTGGCCGTCCGGTGACAGCGCCTTGGTGCACAGTGTCAGCAGCTCTTTCCACTGTTCGGGCGAGCAGAAGTAGCCCACCTCGCTCACCACGATCAGGTCCAGACCGGTCCACTCCGGATCCCATTGCTCGGGCAGCACCGCGTTGCGCAATTGCACGTTCTTGAGACCCCGCTCGGCGAGGCGCGCGCGGGCCTTGTCCAGGGCGACGTCGCTCGCATCCACCGCCGTCATCACGTCAACACGCGCGGCCAACTGCGCGGTGAGCGCACCGGTGGAGCAGCCGATGTCCAGGGCGCGGGGGTACAACTCCCGCGGGAGGCTGGCGGTGAGCACATCGCGTTTCCGGTGCTCGTAGCGGGAGCTGTCCACGTTCCACGGGTCCTCGGATTCGGTGTGGACACGGTTGAAGACCGGAGTCTGATGGGGTGCGGCCAGGATGAAGTATTCGCGGTCCCGTTCAAAATGTTCCAGGATGTGCGGCCCGAGCAGCACCTCGTCCCCAGGCTGGTCCGAGAGCGGGCGCACCTGGGACGCGTGATGTTCCAGCGCCTGTTGTTTGGCGTCCCGGTCCTCGTCAGAGAGCGTTACATGCACCAGCCCGCGCGGCAGTTTGTTCGGGGTGCCCCAGTGCCACCACCAAATGGGGTACTGAACGCAGCGAACGGCGGCCGCACCGGCGGTCTGCCGAACCTGTTCCGCGAGGACCTCGTGATCCGGGTGACCGTCCTTGACCCACGTGACCACGGCCAGGGGCTGGTTCCCGTGAGCCGCCCAGGCCACGGCGTCGTTGATGGGGCCCGCGAGCGCCTCGGCCGTGAGCCCGCCGTCGGGTAGCGCGAGGTACTCGGGGGTGACACAGCCGGCGGTGATGGCACCGACCGCTTCCGCCATTTCCTGGTGGCGCACGCGTGACAGCGATTCCTGGGTGTGCGTGGGGGAATCCGGGTGGGACTTCTCCCCCAGCGTGGCCACGATGACGCGTACGGCCGCACCGTTTTGGATCAGTCGGTGCACGGTGCCGCCCGCGCCCAGGGTCTCGTCATCCGGGTGCGCGGCGAAGACGACGGCGCGGTCCACGCCCTCCAAGTCCAGCTCGGGAACTACACGCAGGGCCTTACTGTCGGCCCATTCCTGCTCCGGAGTTCCAGGATCCCGGTGATCGAAGGTCACCACGGTGTTCCCTCCTGAGTCGTGTCACCCACGGGTTCTGCGGTCAGCAGCAGTTCTCCCAGTGCCGCGTTGTCCCGTTCGGCGTGGTCCTGGCGGATGTACACCTGCAACGAGGAGACCCGGCGGATGTGCGCGGCGTCCCCGGTCAGCGGCCCCGGTCCGGTGGCCCGTGAGACTTCTCGGAGCACCGTTTCCGCGGCTTCCGCAACCGTTCTACGAACGCGCAACGCCCACAGCGCGCCTCGCTCCCCCGTTGCCTCACCACGGTCGACGGCGCTCGCGGCCCGATCGAGCACGGCCGAGGCCGCGGTCAGGGCCAGGTCCACGCGACCGAGGTGGGCGCGGGCGGCGTCGTCGAGGGGCTTGCGCGGTTTCTTGGAGCGCTGCCACAGGAGGTCCGCCACGGATTGCGCCCCGCCCAACCAGATCGCGGCCACACCCATGCCGCCCCAGGCGAACCCGGGGCGGGTCAGGTACCACTCGTCCTCGCCGAGCGGTTCGGCGGGCACCGAGCGGAAGTTCACCGCGGTAGTGGGGACGTCCGAGAGCCCCTGAGAAACCCACGTGTCGAGGGGCTCGGGCTGGAATCCGGGGTGATCCGTCGAAATCACGAACGCACGGCGGTGACCGGTGCGCTCACCCGACTCGTCCGTGACGTGCGCGGTCGCCACGGCGCGGCTCACGAAGTCCGCCAGCGAGCACCACGGCTTGGTGCCGGTCAGTGTCCAGCCGGTCGCGGAAAGTGATGCGGTCAGTGGCGTTCCGGGGCCTTCCGCTGCCCACACCGCCCAGGTGTCTCCATCGGTCAGGAGGTCGCCGCGACCGGCCTGATCGATGATGGCCACGGCATCCAGGTGCGGTTCAATGATGCGTGCGTGGGCGAGATCCTGCCGCCCCAAGTGGCTCAAGGCGGCCCAGAGCTCGCGCGTATCTCCCTGACCCGGCAGGGGAAGCTCACGTGTCAGTTCCCCCGCCCTGTTCAGGCTGTGGCGGACGAACTCCGCCACCTGCCCGGCAACGGGTCGAGGGGCCTGCGGGATCGGCAACATCGACTGATCAAACACAGTAATAAGCCTACGTGTCTTGGGGGCTTGGCCGCGTCCACCCGCAGGGCCGTGACCGGATTTGTATCATGTTTAGTAACACGCGCCTCATTTAACCGTTCGAAGGGGTCCCATCATGTCCACCACCCAGGCAACGTTCGCCGTGGACACCACGTCCCCGGTCCCCGTGTACGAGCAGCTGGTCCAGTGCGTCACGAACGGAATCGCTTCCGGATCGTTGGAGGCCGGCGACCGGATTCCTCCGGTGCGTGCCCTGGCCACCGAATTGGGCCTGGCCGCCGGAACCGTGGCCAAGGCCTACCGCACCATGGAGGCCAGCGGTGTGATCGAAACCCGCGGCCGCAAGGGCACTTTCATCGCGCAGTCCTCCGACGACCGGCACGCTGCGGCGTGCCGCGCTGCCGCCGAGTACCTGGACCGCGCGGCGGGAGACCTGAACTACTCCCCCGAAGAGTGCCTGCAGATCGTGCAGCGGATGCTGGATCAGCGCGCGGCGGACTGAGAACCCGCGCCCCCAGGGGCCCCGAGTCATGCGAAGGTCGCGCATCATGTGTGGCCGCCTTACTGCACAGTAGGGCGGGCTACCTTGCAGTAAACCGGGATGAAATGGCCACGGGCAGCGCTCGACCTACAGATCGGTCCGCCAACCGGACCGGAGCAGATCGTTCAGTTCCTCTCGGGTCGAACCGTCCGCGGACGGGGCGCCCAGCGCCCATGCCATGGACAGGGTTGCGAGATACAGGTTCCTCCCGGTGAGGCCCTCGCGCGCATGGCCGTCGCCCTGGGCCGCCTCCAAGAACGCTCCGGTCGTGTCGATGACCTCTTGGCACGTGAGGCGCAGCGGGGAATCCTGCTCGCCCAATGCGGTCCGCAGGGGTTCGGGCAGGCCCTCGTAGGCCCTCATCCACCGGCTCACGGCATCGAGCCAGCGCTCGAGCGCGGCACCGGAGTCGCCGGACTCCTTCTCGATAGCGGCTGCCTCGGCGGACAGATCCGGCTGACGTCCTTCAAGGACTCCCGCGACCAACGCATCTCTGTTGGGGAAATGACGGTAGAGCGTCCCCGCGCCCACTCCCGCCCGCTTGGCGATGGCGTCCATGGAAACTTCCAAGCCCTCCGAAGCGAAGACCTGTTCGGCCACATCCAGGATGTGCGCCCGGTTGCGCCGGGCATCGGTGCGGGTGGGGCGCGTGTTCCGAGAGGGGTGCGCTGATGAGGGGCCTCCGCCCACGGCTGAAGTCATGAGGGGAACCACCTTGTCGGTTGATTAACGGAGACTCTCTCCGTATTTTGGTTTTCAAACCGGAGAGTGTCTCCTAATATCTCGCAAAGGACTGCCATGAGCAAGCGCACCATGATCCTCGGAATGCAGCTGGGCAACGGCTACGGATCCCAACCGATGGCATGGAAAGCACCGGGGGTCGACGCCGCCAACTACGCCAACTTCGACGCTCACGTTCGATACGCCCAAGCCGCCGAACGTGGAAAGTTCGCGTTCTTGTTCCTGCCCGATTTCGCCGGGATGAGCAAGGCCCCCGAACAAGAAGCTCCCATGCTCACGTTGGACCCCCTGATGACTTTGGCCGCGATTGCCCGCGGTACCGAGCGCATCGGCCTGGTAGCGACCGGCTCCACGACCTTCAACGAGCCGTACAACACGGCCCGCCAGTTCAAGACCTTGGATGTCATGAGCCACGGTCGCGCCGGGTGGAACGCTGTGACGACCAGTGATCCTCTGGTGGCCGCCAACTACGGTCAGGAGATCGACGCCCGACCCGAACGGTACGAACGCGCGCACGAAACCATTCAGATTGCCCAGGCACTGTGGGGCAGCTGGGAAAAGGACGCCTGGATCAAGGACCAGCAGACCGGCCAATTCGCGGACCCGGACAAGATCCAGCCGATCAATCTGCAGGGACGGCACGTGGCCTCACGGGGACCGCTGCCGATTCCGCCGTCCGAGCAGGGCCAGCCGGTGGTCTTCCAGGCGGGCGGCGGCGACTACGGACTGGGGCTTGCGGGCCGCTACGCCAACGCCGTCATCGGTGCCACGTTCACCATTGAGGATGCCAAGGCTCAGCGGAATGCCGTCCGGAAGGCCGCCGTGGATGCTGGCCGCGATCCCGATGAGATCAAGTACTTCGCCGGGGTCATGCCCGCCATCGCGGGGAGCAAACGGGAGGCCCTGGATCGCCGTGTGGCGCTGGGCCGCGAGGTCTTCCCCGCCCGCGTTCCTTACCTGGGTGCGATGCTCGGTCTGTCACTGGACGTGTCCCAGCTGAACCAACCCCTGACGGGGGAACAGTTGGAAGCCGCCCGTCCCAGCCCGTTCGATCCCCGGTCACAGCGGGCGTACGAGGTGGCTCAGGAAGGGTGGAGCATCCGGGACATCCTGGCCCACGGAGTGATCGACTACCACCCCACCCCCGTGGGTACTGCAGAAGACACCGCGGACCACCTTCAGGAATGGTTCGAGGCCGGTGCCGCGGACGGGTTCTGGGTGTCCATCGATGTCTACGAGGACGGCATCGATACCTTCGTGGATGAAGTGGTGCCCATCCTCCAGGAGCGCGGCCTTTACCACTCCGACTACGAGGGAACTACGCTCCGCGATCACCTGGGCGTTCCCGAACAGTACGGCCAGGATCCGCGCCTCGGCTGAGCGGGCGGGATTCACTAACGACGACGACGGCGCGAGCGGGCTGGGTGCCCGCTCGCGCCGTGTGGTGTGGAGCGCCGTCGTCGATCGCGCGCCGTGGTGAAAACCCGCCGTCGTCCTTTCGTGCATCTTCGTAGGTGAAGCGCGGCGGAACGAATGCGACGGTTACTTGGCCGGCGTCTGCTCGACCGGCTTGTCGTTCTCGTTGGTCTTGCCGCCGTTGCGCACCACGAGGGCCAGTAGGAAAGCCACCGCGGCGAACACAGCCAGCAACGTGAGTCCCACGAAGTACGAGCGGTTGTCCGGGTTGTAGGTGGCGCCCATGACCAGGGGCGGGAAGTAACCGCCCAGGCCACCGGCGGCGGCAATGATGCCACCAATGGTGCCCACGTCCTTGGCGGGAGCCGCGCGGCCCACCCATCCGAACACACCGCCGGTGCCCAGGCCCAAGAACACGGCCATGGCCAGGAACAGCGGGCCGTAGACGTGCTCGGCGTCCGGCTGGAAAGCCACGAACATGGCCAGCACGATGGTGCCGCCGAACGAGGTCAGAGTGACGATCTTGGGTCCGAACTTATCCGCGAGCGTGCCGCCAATGGGGCGGGCGATCACGGCGGCCAGCGCGAACCCGGCGGTGCGGGTGCCGGCCCCGGTGGGGTCGTACTCGTACACGTTGGCCAGGTAGGTCGGGAGGTAGTTGGAGAAGGCCACGAAAGCTCCGAAGACCACTGCGTAGAGGAAGCACAGCTGCCACGTGACCTTGAGGGTGAAGGCGTGCTTGAGCTTGGGCATCATAGGCTCGACCTTGCGCCCGGCACGCGCCGGGGAATCACGCAGCATCAACCAGCACAGCAGGGCACTGACGGCCACGATCGCGGCAATGATGATGTGAGTGGCCATGTACCCGGTGGCCTCAACGAGGCGCGGGGTGAAGAACGCGGACACCGCGGTACCCACCATGCCGGCGCCGAACACACCGGTCGCGAAGCCCTTGCGATTGGATTCGTACCAGGCGGAGCAGAACGGGATGCCGATCGCGAACACCGTGCCGGCAATACCCAGGAAGAACGCCACCACCACGAGCAGCGGGAAGTTGTTGAGCTGACCCACCAGGCCCGTGAGCAACACGAGCGGGGCGGTGATGCCCAGAATCACGGTGAACATGAGTCGCCCACCGTACTTATCGGTGAGTGCACCCACCGGAACGCGGGCGATCGAGCCCACAAAGATGGGCATGGCCACGAGAATGGCCGTCTGCCCCGGGGTCAGCGACATTTCACCCGCATAGCGTTTGGACAGCGGCCCCACGATGGTCCACGCCCAGAAGCCCACCGTGGACGCCAGGGTGGCCAGGACGAGATTCTTGAGTTGACCCTGTTTCAGGTTCGGTGCCGCTGAGGCGGCTTGAACGGAGGACATGACACTCCTTCTGCGAGGTCTGCGAAAGCTACGAGCTGGTGGGCCTGGCTCGGAAGGCGTTCTCGCGGGAACGCCTTCCGAGCGGAGAGCCGTTTACTTGACGCGCGTGGAACCGGAGTGTTCGCGGGGAGGCCGGGTGCGGCGTCGTCCGCTGTCGCGGTCGTGCGTACCGATCGGCTCCCAACCGCGGCGCACCGGAGCGGAACCGGTGCGGGGGCTGGAACCGCGCGTGCGGTACACGATGTACGGGCGGAACAGGTAGTGCAGCGGTGCGGTGAACGCGTGCACCAGGCGGGTGAAGGGCCAGATCGCGAACAGCGCCATGCCCCACAGCACGTGGATGTGGAACGAGGTGGACGCCGCTGCCATGGCCCCAACATCCGGCTGCAGGATCCACAGCGAACGGAACCACGGGGACACGGTCTCGCGGTAGTCCACGGTGTTCGGGTCGAAGACGGCCAGCACGGTGGTGGCCAGGCCAGCCAGAATCGCTCCCAGCAGCATCACGTACATGAATTTGTCGTTACCGGTCGTGGCCATGAAGACCGGGCCGGTGCGGCGTCGGCGAACGATCAGCATGACAATGCCCACGAGCGTTCCCACACCGGCCACCGTGCCGATGGACAGCGCCAGGAAGTGATACGCGTGCTCGGACATGCCCACGGCCTCGGTCCAGGATTTGGGAATCACCAGGCCCACGATGTGTCCGACGAGCACCGCCAGAATGCCGAAGTGGAACAGCGGTGAGGCAATCCTCAGCAGTCGGGATTCGTAGAGCTGGGACGAACGGGTGGTCCAACCGAACTGGTCGTACTTGTAGCGCCAAATCACCCCGCCAATGAGTACCGCCATCACCACGTAGGGCAGCACTCCCCACAGAAGAGAGTCGAGAACGTTCACTGGTTACCTCCGGTCATGGGCAGGAGTCGGGGGTCATAGGCATCCAGACCCACGGATTCGGTGGGCGGACCGTAACCCGCCATACGCGCCACCGCTGACTCGTCCTCCGGGGACGGTCCGGGCAGCGTTGAGCACACCAGTTCCACCACGCACGCGTGGGGCAAATTGTCACGCAGCAGCGCCAGTCGCAGTAGCTCGAGCGAGGGTCGGTAACGCTGCAGCAGCTCGAACCCGTCTTCCGGGGAGACGCGCGCCGCGAACTCCAACACGACGGGCAGGTGGTCCGGCAGTTCTTCGTCCCCGAACACGCAACCGTGCGCGCGGTAGACCTGCTTGAACGCTGATAACGCCTCACCTCGACGGCGCGTGTCACCGTCCGTCCAATAGGTCAGGTGCAGGCTGTGACGGCGCGAGAGGTCGTATTCCTGGACGTAGTCGCCTTGGATTTCCCGCAGGTCACCCTCGCGCAGCCAGCGGGTCAGGGGTTCGACGGCGCTCGGGGCCACCCCGACCTCGGTCAGGGCGTCCTCGAGCACGGGTAGCTGGTCGATGAGTTCCCGGTCCGGATAGCCCAGAAGCACCGCCGCAGCCTGGCGGATGACCGCCGAGCGTTGCGGATGACGGTCCCGGTACTCGGGAACATCCACGGTGCCTTTGGCGGCCTTACCCAGCAGGGTGGAGAGCAGACCCATCATCGCCCCCCGCTGGCACCGGCGGTGCCCTGATCAGGACGAGAACCCGAGTTCTCCGCGGTGGTCGACATAGTCGCCGCGTCCTCCTGATTCCGGGCGGGGAACAACCCGTCCGGGCTGCCGTTGCCGTCCCAGTTGAGCAGGTTCACGCGCCCGGCCAGTTGCTCGTTACCCGTGGGGTCATCCCCCATTTGGCGCGAGCGCAGCGCCTGGAAGTTCTCCACGGCCACCGGCATCGGGCGGCCCGAGGCCTCACCGAACACACCGGTCTGACCCATGCCGGGCCCGCCGTCCACATCCAGCGAGCATCCGATCTCTTCCAGGTTGTGGGCGTCCTCCACGTGGGCCGCGGGAATCACGTAGCGCTCGTCGTACTTGGCGATCGCCATGAGACGGTACATCTGCTGGATTTCGGAACCGGTCATGCCCACGGCCTCCGCAATGGACTCGTCAGGTTCGTCACCCAGGGTGATGTTGCGCATGTAGGCGCGCATCGCGGCCAGCTTGCGCAGCACGTTGGTCACGAGCTCGGTGTCACCGGCGGTGAACAGCTCGGCGAGGTACTCCACCGGGATGCGCAGACTCTCGATGGCACCGAACAAGTTCTCCGGGTCCTCGCCGTCGTGGCCCTGTTCCTTGAGCAGATCCACGATGGGAGACAGCGGCGGCACGTACCAGACCATGGGCATGGTGCGGTACTCGGGGTGCAGCGGCAGCGCCACGCGCAGTGTCTTGGCCAGCGCGTACACCGGTGACTTGCGAGCGGCGTCGAGCCAGTCCTCCGGGATGCCCTCCTGACGAGCGGCGGCAACGACCTCGGGGTCGTTGGGATCGAGCATGAGGTCCAACTGGGCCTCGTACAGATCCTGCTCGTTGGGGGTCGCGGCGGCCTGGGTGACCTTATCGGCGTCGTACAGGAAGATGCCGATGTAACGCATGCGGCCCACGCACGTCTCCGCGCACACGGTGGGGATACCCACTTCGATACGGGGGTAGCAGAACGTGCATTTCTCGGCTTTACCGGACTTGTGGTTGTAGTAGATCTTCTTGTACGGGCAGCCCGTCACGCACTGACGCCAGCCGCGGCACTGGTCCTGGTCCACCAGCACAATGCCGTCCTCGGCGCGCTTGTAAATGGCGCCGGATGGGCAGGCCGCCATGCAGGACGGGTTCAAGCAGTGCTCGCACAACCGCGGCAGGTAGAACATGAAGGTCTGTTCGAACTCGAACTTGATCCGGTCGTTGGCTTCCTTGTGAAGCTTCTGGATGATCGGATCCAGGTGACCCATTTCCGTGGCGCCGCCGAGATCGTCGTCCCAGTTGGCCGACCATTCGACCTTGGTGTCCTCACCCGTGATCAGGGACTTGGGGCGAGCCACCGGGAAGTCATCACCGGCGGGTGCGTTGACCAGGTTCTCGTAATCGTAGGTCCAAGGCTCGTAGTAGTCCTTCAACTCCGGCTGAACCGGGGAAGCGAACAACTGGGCGAGCTTTTTGAGCTTGCCGCCGGACTTCAACTTGAGGTTGCCGCGCTTGTTGAGTTCCCAGCCACCCTTCCAGGTTTCTTGGTCCTCGTAACGGCGCGGGTACCCCTGACCCGGGCGGGTCTCCACGTTGTTGAACCACACGTACTCGGTACCGGCACGGTTGGTCCATGCTTGTTTACACGTCACCGAACAGGTGTGACACCCGATGCACTTGTCGAGAGTCATCACCATGGCGACTTGAGCCATGACACGCATCAGTACTGAACCTCCTGCGAGCGCTTGCGGACAACGGAGACGATGTCTCGCTGGTTTCCGGTGGGGCCCATGTAGTTGAAGGCCCAGGACAGATGGGCGTAGCCGCCGATCATGTGGGTGGGTTTGACCAGGATTCGCGTGACGGAGTTGTGAATGCCGCCGCGTTTACCCGTGGCCTCGGACTTGGGAACGTCAATGGTGCGTTCCTGTGCGTGGTGCACGTACACCACCCCTTCGGGCATGCGGTGGGAGACCACTGCGCGTCCGACGAACACGCCGTTGGTGTTCACGCACTCGACCCAGTCGTTGTCGGAGACCTCGATGGCCGTGGCGTCCTGCGGGGACATCCACACCGAGGTGCCACCGCGGGACAGCGACAACATGAACAGGTTGTCCTGGTACTCCGAGTGGATCGACCACTTGTTGTGCGGGGTCAGGTAGCGGACCGCGATGGACAGCTCACCCTTCTCACCGAGCTTGGGCTCCCCGAACAGCCGGTGCATGTCCAGCGGTGGCCGGTAGGTGGGCAACATCTCGCCCATGTCCTTGAGCCAGTCGTGATCCAGGAAGAAGTGCATGCGGCCACTCAGGGTGTGGAACGGCTTGAGCCGCTCGATGTTCACCGTGAACGGTGCGTACCGGCGGCCTCCGGTTTCCGAACCGGACCACTCCGGTGAGGTGATCACCGGGACGGGTGCCTGCTGGGTGTCCTTGAACGTGATGCGCTTTTCTTCCGAGCCGCGCGCCAAATCGGAGAGTTCCTTACCCACGCGCTTCTCGAGCGTTTCGAAGCCCTGCGTGGCCAGCTCGCCGTTGGTGGTGCCGGACAGCATCAGGATGGCCTCGGCCATGCGCTGATCGGTATCCAGCGCGGGACGTCCCTCCGCGGCGCCCGAATCGAACACACCGTGCAGGCGACCCAGCTGGTCCACCTGGTGCTTGACATCGAAAGTGACGTTCTTGGTGGTCAGCCCCAGCTTGTCGGCCAACGGGCCGAGTGCCACGAACTTGTCACCGATGGCGGTGTAGTCGCGTTCCACGATCTTCAGGTTGGGCATGTTCTTTCCCGGAATAGCGGGAAGGTCCGTGCCCTTCCATTCCGGTGCGTGACCGCCCGGTTGGGCGATCTCCCCCGGGGTGTCGTGGGTGAGCGCGGTGGCCACAACGTCCTTGCGCACGCCCAGGTGGTCACGGGACTGCCGTGCGACCTCGTCAGCCAGCAGCTGGAACAGCTTCCAGTCCGTCTTGGCTTCCCAGGGCGGGGAGATCGCTGGGGTGAACGCGTGCACGAACGGGTGCATATCGGTGGAGGAGAGGTCGTACTTCTCGTACCAGGTGGCCGCCGGGAACACGATGTCCGACAGCAGCGTGGATGAGGTCATACGGAAGTCCGCCGAGACCAGCAGGTCCAACTTTCCTTCCGGAGCGTCCTCGTGCCAGCGCACGTCGCGCGGTTTGGCGGCCTCGTGGTCCTCGCCCATCACGCTGTTGTGGGTTCCCAGCAGGTGCTTGAGGAAGTACTCCTCACCCTTGGCCGACGACCCGAACAGGTTGGAGCGCCACAGCACCAGCGTGCGCGGCCAGTTCTCCGGGGCGTCCGGGTCCTCCACGGCAAAGTTCAGTTCGCCGTTCTTGAGCTTGCTCGCGATCCACTCGGGTTCGCTGCCGGCCTCACCGCGTTCGACGGCGCTCGTGGCAGCATCGGCCACATCGAGCGAGTTCTCGTGGAATTGCGGGTAGAACGGCATCCAGCCCAGGCGGGTGGACTGTGCGATCACGTCCGCGGTGTGCATGCCCTTGAGGTGACCGTCCGCGAGTGGGGACTGCAGCGAGTCCGATGAGTAACCGTCGGAACGGAACTGGTCGGTGTGCATGTACCAGAAGGCCGTGCCGATCATGAAGCGCGGCGGACGCACCCAGTCGCTACCGGAGGCCATGGTGGCCCAGCCGGTGATGGGGCGCGCCTTTTCCTGGCCCACGTAGTGGGCCCAACCGCCGCCGTTTCGGCCCTGGCAGCCGCACAGCATGAGCATGGCCAGGATGGCGCGGTAGGTCGCATCACCGTGGTACCACTGGCAAATACCGGCGCCCAGGATGATCATCGACCGGCCCTCGGACTTCTCCGCGTTGGCGGAGAACTCGCGGGCGGTGCGGATCACGGCCTCGGCAGGGACGGAGGTGACCTCTTCCTGCCAAGCGGGAGTGTAAGCGGTATCGACGTCGTCGTAACCGGTGGCCCACTCCCCCGGCAGACCCTCGCGGCCCACGCCGTACTGGGCCAGCATGATGTCGAACACCGTAGTGACGGTGCGACCCGCAATCTCGGTCACGGGTACGCCCCGGCGGATCACCGAGCCCACACCGGTGGGGTCGGTGAAGGCCGGCAGCGCCAGATCGCTCACCTCACCTTGGTAACCGGAAGCGTCCGCGATCGACAACGACGGCGTGACACCCTCCAGATCGAGGTTCCACTTGCCCTCGTCGTGCTCGTTGTAGCGGAAGCCCATGGAGCCGTTGGGAACCACCGGCTGATTGGTGTCCCGGTCCAGCAGAACAGTCTTGAACGCGGGATCAGCCTGCGAAGCGGCGTCGTCCCCGGCCTTGCCCAGATCCTCGGCGGTGAGGAACTTGTCCGCGACCACCGTGCCGTCCTCGCGGCGCGACAGCGAGACGAGGAACGGAAGGTCCGTGTACTGCGAGACGTAATTCTCGAAGAACGGGACGCGGCGGTCCACGAAGTTCTCCTTGAGGATCACATGACCCATGGCCATTGCCAGGGCCGAGTCGGTGCCGGCCTGGGCGGGCAGCCACTCATCCGCGAACTTGGTGTTGTCCGCGTAGTCAGGGCTGACCGAGACCACCTTGGTGCCTCGGTAGCGCACCTCGGCCAACCAGTGGGCGTCCGGGGTACGGGTCACGGGAATGTTGGAGCCCCACATCATGAGGTAGGTGGCATCCCACCAGTCACCGGATTCGGGAACGTCCGTCTGGTCTCCGAACACCTGGGGCGAGGCCACCGGGAGGTCTGCGTACCAGTCGTAGAAGCTGTTCATCACACCACCGATGAGGTTGATGAACCGGGCACCAGCTGCATGCGAAACCATGGACATCGCGGGAATCGGCGAGAACCCGATGCAGCGGTCCGGGCCGTACGCCTTGATGGTGTGCACGTGAGCGGCGGCCGACATTTCCACGGCTTCCTGCCAACTGGAGCGCACCAGTCCGCCCTTACCGCGGGCCTTCTGGAAGGCCTCACGCTTGACGGGGTCATTGACAATGGACTCCCACGCGAGCACCGGATCCGAGTGGATCTGCTTGGCCTCGCGATACATCTCCAACAGCACGCCGCGCACGTACGGGTAGCGGACGCGGGTGGGTGAATAGGTGTACCAGGAGAATGCGGCGCCGCGAGGGCAACCGCGCGGTTCGTATTCGGGGCGATCCGGGCCCACCGACGGGTAGTCCGTCTCCTGGGCCTCCCACGTGATGATGCCGTCCTTGACGTACACCTTCCACGAGCAGGATCCGGTGCAGTTCACGCCGTGGGTGGAACGGACAACTTTGTCGTGACTCCAGCGGTTGCGGTAGAAGGCGTCGCCCGCGCGACCACCCTCCCGGAACACGGCGCGGCCGTCCTCCGTCTCGTCCCAGCGGGAGAAGAATTTCCCGAGTTTCAATAACGCGTTCGACGCCGGGCCATCGACCCCGGCGGGGGTTTCGGTGGTAGCCATGGAGCCACCGTACCCCTAATTCACATTCAAAATGCCGATTTAACGCGGCAGTAACCAAAAATCCATCTTTCCGGGCCTGACCTGGGAATATGGTCAGATATTCGTGCGCTAATCGACCGTTTGGTTGGCACTGGTGGGATGACCTGGGGTGGCGCATCAATTGGTCGGACCTTACTGTTCGGTAGGGGGCCATACCGGGCCGCACCTCCTCAAGAAACCGCTCCGTTCCCACCACGACACCCGGTTCGTACGACACGCCGTACCCGACCTAGACTGGTGCCCCATGAAGTCCATGATTGCGCCGATCTTGCTTGTCGCCACCGCCCTGATTCAGTCAATGGGCCTGTTCCCCTATCACGGTGACGGCATCACGCTGGCGGGGCAGCTGTTGTTCCCCATCCTGTTCGCGCTCATGGCCATGTACCTGTCGACCAAGGGGTTGCCGGGCGCCTTCGCCACGGTGCACCTGGTCATCCTGATCGGGTCCGTGATCCTGCTGATCCTCTCGCTGGTGGGGATGAGCATGAGCCTCCCGCAGCTCTACCCGACCATGATCCTGTACTACATCGCGTTCGTGCTGGTGGCTGTGGAGTGCGGTCTGCGGATCGCCGGAATGCCCAAGAAACGCCGCGCGAATGACCCTGCTGAGCTCAACGATTCCGAGACCACGGTCTAGGTGCTGCGCTTCGACAGCGTGATCGTTGCCGGCGGCAGATCTTCCCGCTTGGGCGGCACACCCAAAGCCGGACTTCGCCGGGGCGCAGAAAGTCTGCTGGAGATCACGGTGCGCGCCGTGAACGAGGCTGGGTGCGCCGTCGTCGTGGGGCCCGACGACCTGGCCGTACCGCCCGCGACCCTGCGGACCCGCGAGGATCCACCGTTCTCGGGTCCCGCCGCCGCGATTGCCGCGGGCCTGGATCATCTGGCGCGGCAACCGTCCCGCGCGGCATGGACGGCGGTCTTGGCCTGCGACATGCCCGACGTGGCCGCGGCCGTCCAATCACTCGCCGACGCCGCGGCAAACCTGCCGTCCGACACCCAAGGGTTGATCGCAACGGCGCCCGACGGCCACCGCGAGAACTTGGCCGTCATGATCCGGACCGAACCGCTCACCACCGTCTTCTCCGAGTACCCCTCGCGAGACCGCTCCGTCCGGTCATTTTGGAAACACTTGCGTCTGATCGAGGTAGCAGTTCCGGCGGGCAGCACCCAGGACGTGGATACATGGGAAGATGTGACCAGGTTCGATCTGCACTGAATCCACACGTCGAGGAGATGGCATGCCCGGACTTCCCACCACGCACGAACACTTCAACCAGGACGCGGACCAGACTCCCCCGGAAACCGAGGGCCAGGAACCCACGCGCCGTTGGGTTGACTGGGATGAAGCCCGCGAGATCGCCCACCGCATCCCCGAACCGCTGCCCAGCAGGTTGCTGCCGCTGACCGACGCCCTGGGTGAGACCCTCGCGGAGACCATCACCGCGATCATGCCGGTCCCCCACTACGCGTCCGCAGCAATCGATGGCTGGGCCGTAGCAGGCGAGGGCCCGTGGCGAATCCGCACTCCCCAGCCCGCCGAGACCGATGAGCGACTCCTCCTGACCCTGCCGCCGGATGAGCGCATCCTGCCGGTAGTTGAGCTCCGCCCGGGTGAGGCCACGCAGGTGAGCGTGGGTTCGGCCGTGCCGGTGTACACCAAGGCCGTGCTGTCCAACCACCGCGGCCACGTGGTGCCCACTCAGGCGCCGGTTGACCACATGGAGGACTACCAGCCCGTGGAGGGCGACATGCTGGAGGATGCCACTCCGGCTGCGTCGCTGATCCAGAATCAGGACGTGCGCGCCCTGGGGCAGGAAATCTCCGACGGCGACGAGTTGCTGCGGATCGGCTGCCATCTCAATCCCGCTCACATCGGCCTGGCCGCAAGCGCCGGTCACGACATGCTCCCGGTGCTGCGCCGTCCGCGCGTCACCGTGCTGCTGGGTTTCGCGCACGTCGTGGAGGACGGCATTCCCGGACCCGGTGAAGTCCGGGACGTTCTGGGGCCCCAGATTCCGGCCATTTTGCAGGACCTGGGCGCCAATGTGGATCAGGTTCGCCGCGTTCCAGACGGTGCGCAGGGCGTACTCACCGCCCTTACGGAGTCGCCTTCGGGTGCAGGCTCCCTGCTGGACGCCCGCGCGGAGATCGTCGTGACCACCGGCGGCACCGGCCACGGCGAGGATGATCACGTGCGTGAAGCGCTCACCGAGTTGGACGCTCACCTGATCATCGACGGTCTGGCCCAAGAACCCGCGCACGGCGTGATCGTGGCGCAGTTGCCGGAGGACGGTCCCGTGGTGCTGGCGCTGCCCGGTAGTCCGTTGTCCGCGGTCACGGGCTTACTGAGTGTTGGACACGCCTTGATCGCCGGTGCCACGGGTCAGCCGCTGCCCCAGGCTCGTTCGGCCACCTCCGGCGCCGAGATCGAGCAGACCGGCAGTGTGCGCGTGATTCCCGCCTATTACCAGGAGGGCCGTGTCCTGCCCGAGCCCGCGGTGGGCCCCGCCATGCTGTCCGGCATGGCTCACGCTGACGTGCTCATGGTGGTCCCGGCCGAGGGCCTGCGCCCGGGCCAGGACCTCAAGGTACTGGGTCTGCCCTGGCGCCGATGACCGGACTTTAACCGCCGACGACGCCGCTCCGGTTGGAGCGGCGTCGTCGCGGTTTAAGAGTGGCTCGGTGAGGCGCCGGCCGGTCGAGGCGGTGGGGCGGAACCGCCCACCCGGGGCAGGAAGCGTACGTCAGGCGGCCGTGACGAAGAAGACGATGGCCCCGATGATGAACACGCTCGCCGCCAGTAGCGCGCAGGTCAGCTCCAGAATGATGCCGATACCCGCGGCCTTAAGAGCGACCCATGAGGTGTCCAGTGCTGTGCGGAAGTTACGGTTGCGCACGGTTTCAGACGCCAGTAGCCCCACGATGAAGCCGATCACCAAGCCCACCACGGGAATCACGAACATGCCGATCACGGCACCTATGACACCGAACAGCAGCGTGCGGTTGGGGATGGCGCGGCGTTTCAAACGCGTCCCGGTGAGCACCAAGCTCGCGGACATGCCCGCCAGCAGCAATGTGCCGCCGAGGGCGAGGACGACCCAGCCCTCCACGGACTGCACAACCACCGCCCAAATGATCAGACCGATCAGTGCGGTGATGGACCCCGGCAACACGGGGATGATGATGCCCAGGCACCCGATGATGATGAGTACCGAGGTCGCAATGGTGGCAATAATCTCTGGGGTCACCGTCACATCGTACGGGTACCGCGGGCGAACTATACTTGCATCTAAAGTGCCAATATTTGTGGATCGGATGGACGGTGCCCACTCTCAGCAAGCCCCAGGACCCAGCGCCCGCCACGAAGAAGCACGGGAGGTCGTGGCACCGCACCGCCGGTAAGCCCGTGCGCTGGTGGATGACCGCGCTGATCCTGGTGCTCGGCTTCCACCGGTGGATCCCCGAAACCCGCTGGCTCATGGTGCACATGGTCACGCTGGGGCTGATCACCACCTCGATCATGGTGTGGTCCCAGCACTTCACCGAGGCGCTACTGCATCACCGGCTCCCCGACCACGAGCGCCCTCGCCAGATCCTGCGCATTTACGGGGTCACAGCGGGCACCGTGCTACTCATGGTGGGCATGCTCGCGGACTGGTGGTGGCTCACCCTGGTGTCCGCAACGATCATCGGCGGCCTACTCACGTGGCACGGGTTGTCGCTCCTTTCTCAGTTGCGCACCGCGTTGCCCGCCCGGTTCGGCATCACCGTGCGTTGGTATGCGGTAGCGGCATTCTTCCTGCCGGTGGGCGCAATATTCGGGGCGATTCTGGCCCTGGATCTGGCTGACCCCTGGCATTCTCGGTTACTCCTGACCCACCAGGCAGTCAACGTTCTGGGGTTCGTGGGTCTCACGGTGTCCGCGACACTGCTGACCCTGTGGCCGACCATGGTGCGCACGCGCATGGAAGAGACAGCCACGGCCCTGTCCCGCATCGCCCTGCCCGCCATGGCCGCGGGAAGTTTGGTGGCTGCCGGTGGTGCCTTGGGTGGCTGGGTTCCCGTGGTGGTCCTCGGGTTGTTCGGTTACGCGGTGGGCGTGGGCCTGGTCGGCCGCATCATGATCCGCACGGGCATGCGCAAGCTGCCCGAGGGCTACATGGGATGGTCCGTGGCCTCCGGCATCGCCTGGCTGTTCGTCACCGTGGTGATCGCGCTGATTCTGGTGGCGGTCCAGGGCATTCAGACAAGTGTGATGGGCGCACTGACCATTCCGTTCGTGGCCGGATTCCTGTTGCAGACCCTGCTGGGCGCCATGAGTTACATCCTCCCGTCCACGATGGGCGGCGGGCCCGCCACGGTGCGCGCTTCGCTGGCAGCCATCAACCGCGGTGGCGTCTACCGGGTCACGGTCTTGAACCTCTGCATTGCACTGTTCGCGCTACCCGCCGGCATGCTGCCTTCGTGGGTGCGCGCCATGGTCTCGATCGTGGGCGCGGTTGCGTTCGCGGCGTTCATCCCATTGATGATCTCCTCCGCCAAGGTTTCCGTTGCCGGACGGCGCCGCCTCATGGCACAGCGCGCGGCTGGCCAAGCTCCCGCAACAGATACGGCCGGCGGTTCCAGCTCTGCGGCAGCCAGCACTGGGGCACCCGACCGAAAGCCCAACCCCCTGCGGCAAATCGTGGCGGGGGTGCTCACGGTCTTACTGGCGGTGGGGGCGGGCATTGCCGTGGCACCGCAGTCAGCGGGGATCGGTCTGAGTTCTGGTACAGAGAACACAGTGCAGGCCACCGGTAACACCACCGAGATCACGATGCATGCCAACCAGGACATGCGTTTCGACCCCGGAGACATCGAAGTCCCCGTGGGCGATCGCTTGGTGATCACGCTGATCAACGACGACCCCACCAACGTGCACGACCTGGTCTTCGCCAACGGTGCGACATCCGGTCGAGTTGGCCCCGGCGATTCCGCCGTGGTGGATGCCGGCATCATTACGGAACCGCTTGAGGGCTGGTGTTCCGTGATCGGTCACCGCTCCATGGGCATGACGGTCACCGTGATTCCGGTGGACGAACAAGGCAACCCCGTGGGTACTGCAGGCCATGAGGAACACGGGGCGGGTGGGGCGCCCCCGGCGATCGACTCGCAGGATCCTGCCGCGGACGTGGACTTCAATGCCGCGCCTGGCGAGGCCTTCGAGGCCCGTGACCCAGCGCTGGATCCGGCACCGAACGAGACGGTGCACGAACTGACCCTGGACGTTCAGGAGGTCGCCCGGGAAGTCGCACCCGGTGTAACCCTGGACGCGTGGACCTTCAACGGCGATTACACCGGGCCCACGCTGCGCGGAAAAGTGGGCGACGTGTTCGAGGTGACGCTGACCAACAGCGGCAGCATGGGCCACTCGGTCGATTTCCACGCGGGAGACGTGTCGCCGGACGAGACCATGCGGACCATTGCCCCGGGAGAGTCCCTCGTCTACCGCTTCGAGGCGGTACGGTCCGGGATCTGGTTGTACCACTGCGCCACCGCCCCCATGAGCACACATGTCGCTGCGGGAATGTTCGGCGCGGTGATCATCGATCCGCCCGACTTGCCCGAGGTGGACCGCGAGTACCTACTGGTGCAGAACGAAACCTACGTGACAGTCCCGCCCGCGGAGCAACCGGACCTGCCGGACGGCGTGAACGCGGTGGTGGATCCCGCGGCGATTGCGGCTGGAACGCCGTCGTTGACCATGTTCAACGGACATGCGACTCAGTACATGCACGATAAACTGCCCGCGCGAACTGACGAGCGCGTTCGGATCTGGGTGCTCGCGGCCGGCCCGTCCAAGGGCACGAGTTTCCATGTGGTGGGCGGGCAGTTCGACACCGTGTACAAGGAGGGCGCGTACCTGTTGTCGCCCTCCAGCCCCGGCAATCCGAGTGGCACCGGCGGAGCACAGGCCCTCGATCTTGCGCCGGCGCAGGGTGGCTTCGTAGAAATGTCATTCCCGGAGGCCGGCACGTACACGTTCGTGAACCACTCGTTTGCAGAGGCTGAGCGCGGGGCGAGGGGTCAGATCGAGGTGACGGAGTAATTCCGGAACTGCAAACCCGGGTGACTCGTTTCAAGTGCATCCTGGTCGACAGCACGACCGACCCTGCCAAACACCGTGCACTCTGATGGACGCTGGGGCCTTCGTACCGAGGCCCGACGTAGATCAGTCGACGTTGCGTCCCAGGAACGGGGATTTCCGGGTTGCAACGTCGACTGATGTGCAGAGTTGGCTGGGCCTGGGGCGGACCGTCGACGAGACTGCAGACTCCGCTCGACCAGGTCCCGCCGGGTCAGCGCTGGGGGATCGTGATGCTCTGACCCGCGCGAATCAGGTGCAGTTGAACCTTGTCGCGATTGGCTGCGTAGAGCTCATCGACCGTCACGCCGGAACGCTGAGCGATGGAACCGAGGGTGTCACCTGACTGAACCGTGTATTCACCGGCGGGGATGATTCCCGTGCCGTTGTCGATCGGCTGGAAATCGGAGTTGCCACCAGCGCCAGCACCACCGCCGGCTCCCGCGCCCGCCCCGGCACCGGCCTCAGCCGACCCGGAGCTGTCGCCGCCGGAGCCCGAACCTCCACCGGCTGCGCCACCCGAGCTATCAGCACCTGCACCGGAGCCGTCAGCGCCGGCTTCACCTGAACCGCCACCACCAGTCGCGTTACCCGCACCGAAGCCGCCGGCCGAGCCATCCGTTCCGTCACCGGCACCGCCAGTGCCTTCAGTCCCGGAGCCACCGGAGCCGTCACCACCCGCTCCGGCTCCTTCGCCAGAGCCGGATCCTTCTTCCGAGCCTGCTTCTCCCGCGGCCGCGCCACCGGCACCTTCAGAGGCACCGCCCGTGGCGCCACCAGTAGCCTCGGCGGTCGCAGCGGCGCCGGTGTTCGTGTCCTCCGCGTTCTCCCCGCTGCCACCGCACGCGGTCAGTGCCAATGCTGTGGCGAGCGCAAGTGGTGCCAAGCCCTTGTAAACCTTCTTCTGCATGATGTCTCCTATCCCTCGATCGAGGGGTCATCAGTACCAGTTGTGATGCAACTCACGCTACCGGAGAATCAAAGAAAAACCCGGGCCGACGCACACGCGCCAGCCCGGGTCTCTCTGGTTATGAACTACTCTGTCAGCGCACTGCGCATGGTGCGCAGGGCCACCGAGAGCGCCGCGAGTTCGGCCCCGGCATCCCCGCCGGAGGACATCCCCTCGATCTCTCCCAGCACGTCACGCAGGCGTTCCAAGCGATCCTGGTTCTCGCGCTCCCACGCAACGACCTTCTCCTCGGCGTTCTCACCGGGGGACTCGAGCGCCTGTGCCGCGAGAGCAACCAGCGTGGAGTACAGGTCCTCACGCATTGAGATCCTGGCCATGTTCTCCCACCGAGTGGTCTGCGGAAGCGCGGTGATGCGATCCAGCAGGTTTTCCAACCCGTACCGGTCGAACAGGGCAAAGTAGACCTTGGCAATGGTCTCGACGGTCACGTGCTCTTCGCTCTCGGTCGACGACGCCGCGTGCTCGCCGGCCCGCTCTCCTGCTACCTGCACTCCGCCGGCCTGAGCCAAGCGTGCGACGTCCAGCAGTGCGAAAGCGTCCAGCAACTCTGCCCATTCGACGGCCAGGTCCTTGGGCACCGACTGACGCTCGGCCAGCTCGGTGTCCGCGCTGACGCGTTCCTGGGACTGGGCACTCATGAGCTGCTGTTCGCCGAAGCGCAGCTGCACGGTGGGCTTGTAAGCATCCACGAGTTCCTGAATGGTCGCCTCGGATTCACTGCGATTGAGGAACCAACGCACCACTCGGTCCAACAGACGCCGCATGCGCAGGGTCAACTTGTTCCACATCTCCAGCGGAACATCCGTACCCAGCTGAGCGTGACGAGCCACGTAGGGCTCCAGGTCGAAGATCTCCACGGCCGCCGTGAAGACCGCCGCCAGATCCGCCAGATCCGCACCCGAATCATCCACCACGCGATATGCAAATGCGATGCCGCCGTAGTTGATGATCTTATTGGCCACCATGGTGGCGATGATCTGCTTACGCAGCGGGTGGGACTGAATGTCCTCGCCGAACTTCTCACGGATCTGCGTGGGGAAATAGTGCTCCAGCGTGGCATCGAACCATGGGTCATCCGCCAGGTCGCTGTGGGTCAGCGCCCCGGTCAGCTGAATCTTGGTGTACGCGGTGAGCACCGACAGCTCCGGCCCGGTCAAGGACTCACCGTTCTCCGCACGCTCACGCAGTTCCTCGTCCGTGGGCAAGAACTCGAGCTCCCGGTCCAGGTCGGCCTCTTCCTCGAGCCAGTGCATCAGCCGGATGAATGTTTCCGCGAACTCCGGGCCGCGAGCGCGCTCGGTCGTGAGCAGCACGTTCTGCGCCACGTTGGTGCGCAGCACAAGGTCCGCAACCTCGTCCGTCATGGATTCAATGAAGTCAGCACGTTCGTCCCGGTCCAACTTGCCGGCCTCGACCATGCGGTCGACCAGGATCTTGATGTTCACCTCGCGGTCGGAGGACTCCACACCGCCGGAGTTGTCGATCGCGTCCGTGTTGACCAGGATCCCGTTGCGCGCTGCTTCGATACGTCCCAGCTGAGTAGCGCCCAGGTTGCCGCCCTCGCCGATGACCCTGACCCGCAGGTCTTCACCGTTGACTCGGATCGGATCATTGGCCTTGTCGCCCACGTCCTGGTTGGTTTCCAGCGAGGACTTGACGTACGTGCCGATGCCACCGTTGTAGAGCAGATCCGCCGGGGCGAGCAGGATAGCGCGCACCAGTTCCTGCGGAGCCATGGACTCCACACCTTCATCGAGCCCCAGTGCCTCGCGCACCTGCGGGGTAATCGGGATGGACTTCTCCCGGCGCGAGTAGACACCGCCACCTTCAGAAATCACTGATGCGTCGAAATCCTGCCAGGACGTACGCCCGGCGTTGAACAGTCGCTCTCGTTCCTTGTACGACGCCGCTGTGTCCGGGGCCGGGTCCAGGAACACGTCGCGGTGATCGAACGCCGCAACCAGCTTGATGTGCTCGGACAGCAACATGCCGTTACCGAACACGTCACCGGACATGTCACCGATGCCCACCGCGGTGAACGCCTCGGATTGGGTGTCCACGCCCAGCTCGAAGAAGTGCCGCTTGACCGATTCCCACGCACCGCGGGCCGTGATACCCATGGCCTTGTGGTCGTAACCGACCGAGCCGCCGGAAGCGAAGGCATCGCCCAGCCAGAAGTTCCGATCCAGGGAGATGGCGTTGGCGGTATCGGAGAACGCAGCCGTTCCCTTGTCCGCGGCGACCACCAGATATGAATCGTCCTCATCACGACGGATCACTCGATCCGGGTGCAACACCGTGTCTCCCTGGGGAGTCTCGGGTGCCTCGGCGGCGTCCTTGGAGCCGTCATCCGAGACCTCCGCGTTCGGCTCGGCGTTGGACTCATGGGTGATGTTGTCAGTGACATCCAGCAGCGAAGCGATGAACAGCTTGTACGCCTCACGGCCTTCCTCCAACCAGCCCTCACGATCCTGCTGCGGATCCGGAAGCTGCTTGGGGAAGAAGCCGCCCTTGGCGCCGTCCGGGACGATCACTGCATTCTTGACCATCTGAGCCTTGACCAGGCCGAGCACCTCGGTGCGGAAGTCTTCCCGGCGATCCGACCAGCGCAAGCCACCGCGTGCCACATGTCCGAACCGCAAGTGCGTTCCCTCCACGCGCGGGGACCACACCCAGATCTCGAACTTGGGTCGAGGGTAGGGAGCCGCATCGATTGACTGCGGGTCCAGCTTGAACGCCATGGTGGGGCGCTCCTGGTACACGTTGGTGCGAAGCGTTGCCCCCACCACGTTGGCCAGCGCCCGGAAGAGACGGTCCGCGTCCAGGGAGGGGACCTCGTCCAAGACTTTGTCGAGGCGTTCCCGGGCGGCATCACGCGCTTGAGAGCGTTCCTCACGGCCCTGCTCCGTGTCCTCGAACCGCTCCGGGTCGAAACTCGAACGGAAGAACTCCGAGAGTTCCCGAGTGGCCTCCGGGTAGTCGAGCAAGGTATCGGCAATGAACTCGAACGAGTTCGCGTAGCCCAACTGCAACAGGTAGCGAACGTAGGAACGCAACACGGCAACCCCACGCCAGCTCAGGCGTTCGGTCAGCACCAAGCGGTCCAGCGAGTCGGATTCCGATCGCCCGGAGAGGATGGCACAGAGCGTGTCCTCGATGAGGTCCTCGGTCTTGGCGCTATCAGGCCCCTGAGCATCCACCCCGGTGGGGAGTTCCACACCGAAGTCGTACAGCTGGAATTCGCGGCCGTCAGACGGGGTCACCGTGTACGGACGCTGGTCCAACACGGTGAGTCCCATGTTGTGCAACAGCGGCAACAGCTCGGTCAGAGACAGCGCTTGGGTCAGGTAAATATTGAGGCGTACCTGCCCGTCGTGTTCGGCCACGCGGACCTCTGCCGGCAGATTCGGGTCGCGGCCCCATAGTTCCTCGCAGCGCTGCAGGTCCTCCACTGCCTCTTCGATTTCGTAGTCCTCGCGGTAGGCACCCGGGAAGGCGTGGGTCCACAGCGGGGTGAGGCGAGCGGCGTCGTCGGAATCGAAACCCAACCGAATGGCGCGCGCCAGAGTGTCCGGCCACGAGCGAACCGCTGCGCGCAACCGGTGCTCGAGGTCTGCCTGGTCGAATTCGCGCACTTCGCCCGTGTACGGCAAGCGGATGCGGAAGAACAGTCGTGCCAGGGAGGAGGATGTCAGGCGCACCTCGAAGTCGATGGCCTCGGAGTCGAAGACGTCCTGGAGTTGTTCTTCAATGCGCTGGCGTACCGAAGTGTTGTAGCGGTCGCGCGGCAAGAACACCACGGCCGACATGAAACGTCCGAAGGTGTCCTGCCGGAGGAACAACCGCGTTTGACGGCGTTCGTTCAGGCCCAGCACACCGCTGGCTGTGTCGTAGAGTTCGTCGGCTGTCATGTGGAACAACTCGTCGCGCGGGTAATCCTCGATGATCCCCAGGAGATCGCGCGCGGAGTGGCTGTCCGGCAAGAAACCGAAGCGCTCCACCACGGCATTCACCTTTTCGCGCACCAGCGGAGTCTGGTGGGCGGGCACGGAATGAGCCCTACGCGAGAACAACCCGAGGATCAGATACTCGCCGGTGACCGTACCGTCCTGCGCGAAGGTTCTGATGCCGATGTAATCGAGGTACTCACGCCGGTGAATCGAGGAACGGCGATTGGCCTTGGTCACGAACACCACTTCGCGGTCCCTGGCGTGCAGACTGCCCAGGCCGGTGAGGCGTTGTGTGTGCCCTTCTGTGCCCGCTTCTCGCAGCAATCCCAACCCGGTTTGCGGGCGGGAATGCAGTGCGGCGTCCTCGCCTTCATCGGTGAGGTCGTAGCGCTTGATACCCATGAACACGAAGTTGCCTCCGCGCAGCCAATCCAGGAATTCTGCGGCGGAATCCACATCAGGTAGCTGGGAACCGTCCTCGAAACGAATCTGATGCAAGCCGTTCAGGGAACGGGCCAGCTCATCCGCCACGGAGTGCATCTGATCCTGGTCCTCGTCCACGCGGCGGACATCCGGAATCAACCTCTCACCGAGGTAGCTCTTCAGTTCTTCCCGCTCTTCATCGCTCAGGTTGCGGTGCAGGACGATCCGGATCCACGATTCGATCACGGATTCAGTGCGGCCTCCCCCACCGCTGGAACGCGGGGTGGCATTGGGGCTGAGCGGCACCAGTGGGATGGCAGTGGTGTCACCGGATGAAGCGGTAGAAATATTGGGGACCTGCGCCAGCGATTCCAGTTCATGCGTTTCGGCATCCCGAGTGGCCAGCAACAACGGGTGCAACACCAACTCGGCACCGCCCCACTTCGCGGCGATTTCCGTGTTCAACGTGGATACCAAGAACGGCATGTCGTCAGTGACCACGTAGAGGACGGTGTTGTCCTGATCCTCTCGAACGTCCACGCGCACGTCACCCTTGGAGCGGGTCTTGCCCACCTCTCGATGCGCCTGAGCTCTGGACGTGAGCCGCTCCTCCTTGGCTGCGGCAACATCTGCATCCGGGACAGACCTGTAGTACTCGTTGATCCACTCTTGCTCGCCGCTCCATTGGGGGCGTTGCCACGTTACGGGTATGACCTGGGTGTCGGTCGCATCGGGAGGGGTCACGTCTGCATCACGCCTTTGCTCGCAGTCGATTCGAGATAGGAACGCACGGCCACCGAAAACCCAAACGCGCGCCTGCCCTGTGTGGCGGCAGTACGCGCGGTCGGCCACGTTGCCGAGTCTGCCCCCAGCCTATGGCTCCCCGTGAGCAAGAGCCACCATTCGGGTTGAGCGGGGAGTGAACGCCAGAACTTCTCCCGTCGCTTCCTTCCAATTCCTAAGGGAAACTAATTAACTACCGAGTAACATTTCTTGACGCAAAAAGATTTATTGATAATTGATCGCGAGTTATACATGCAATCAAGAATGCATGGTTAGGTATCCCCAATTTTCCGCTTATTTCGCGGGATAGGCCACCTTAATTCTTAGCCCCACCGAGAGGCGCCGACGCCGCCGCAGCCACCTCATCCGCGGTCAGGGTCACCACTTCCCCGTTCTTCAAGCTCCGAAGCTTCCGGTTCAAAATGTGCCCCGCAGTGAGACGAATAAAGGAACCGTGGCTGACGATCATCACGTTCTGTCCCGGGTAGTCGGCGAGGATCTGCTGTAACAGCGCCACACCTCGAGCCACGAGATCCGCAGTGTGTTCGCCGTGCTGTTCCATGAACGCATGGCGCTCTTCCTCGGTCATGTGGCTGCAGTCGTAGCCTTCGATCTCTCCGAAGCTGCGCTCGATCAGATCGTCGTAGGTGCGCGACAGTTCCAGGCCGACTTCTTCACCAATGATTTCCGCGGTTTCGCGAGCGCGGGACAGCGGTGAGGAAACGAGGACGTCCCAGTGCTCCCCAGACGCCGCCAGCTCGCGCCCCACTTCACGGGCTTGTTCGCGCCCGGTCGAGTTGAGGGGGATGTCGGTGCGGCCCTGGAGCCGGCGAGCGAAGTTCCAGTCGGTCTGCCCGTGGCGGATGAGGGAAAGAGAAGAGTCAGTCACGCTTCAACGCTACCCGCAGTCACGCAGTTCTTCTGTCGTGGTGCCCGCCACCCGCGAGCAGCACCGCACACGCGCATTTCAATGCTTCCATCCCCCGCCACGCGCGGAAAGGTTCAGAAATGAGTGAGGCCCGGAACCTCCGATATTCGGAGGCTCCGGGCCGCTCAAGAAGGCCAAAGGTTATGCGCGGTTCTCATCCGTCTGGATGTCGACGCGCTCCTTGCGGAGGGTGTCCTCGATGACTTCGGTGCGCTCGGTGCGCTGAGCCACCAGACGGACACGCTGGTAAGGAACGCGCACGGTCTGGACCACGGCTTCGGTGCGGTACAGGATCATTTCGTCGTCGCCCACGGGCAACTCGCTGCCGTCGAGGAAAGCCTGGCGTTCCTCTTCGGTGATGGGGGTGTGGACCACGTCGGGCTCATCGTGGCCCACGGTCACTTCCTGACGGACTGGCTCTTCAACCACGTATTTGCGGAGCCGGAGCCTTCCGGTTTCCTCCTGTTGACGGTTGATCACCAGACGCTCTTCATGACGAACCACGGATGCGGCCTGGTCATCGAGCATTTCTTCACGTTGCGGATCACGCGGGTCCTGCCCGGGAGCGCTGTTCTGTACTGCCATCCTGACCTCCTGAAAGAGTGTGTTCTAGAGATTATCAGCCGGGTTATGTTGCAACCTACCGTGTAGCATTTGGAGCTACCCCGGTGGGTCCCGAAAGGATGAGCTGATGAGCTATTCGGATGATGGCAACGGTTATTTCACACGTGCCCTGGACGCCGAGGATCGGGGTGAACTCTCCCAGGCCGAGACCGCTTATCGGCAGGCGATCGAGTTGTTCAAAGAGACCCAGCAGACTCAGCGCGAACTTGCGGCGTGCCACTACAACTTGGGTCATCTGTACGTGGTCATGAACGCGCGGGACAAGGCGATCACCGAGTACCAGCGCTGCTTGGAGTACTTCGGACAGATCCCGGACAGCAGTAAGCCCAAGGGCCGCGCCCACCTGATCGTCGGTTCATTGCTCGTAGAGGATCGCGACTACCCGCGTGCAGAGTCCCATTTGCTGGACGCGCTCGGGCAGTATTTGGACGCCCCGCACGAGCCCAAAGATCAGGCCGAGTGCTACATCAATCTGGCGCGCGTTTACAACGCCACCAAACGCCGGGCCCAGGCCATCACGGCCTATAACCGAGCGTTGGATTTTTACCAGGAGACCCCTGGTTCTCAGCGTGACCAGTCCGATTGCTACACCGAGTTGGGCATCGTCTACCAGTACCTGGGCAAACTGGACGAGTCCGCTGCCGCCTATGGTGAGGCCGCACGCTTGCGCCAACAGGTCTCCCACCACCGCCACCACAAACACAAGGGTTCCGAATCATGAGTTCACCGCTGATCTACGGTTGCATGGCCCTGGGTGGGGCCTGGGACCGTTCCGAGATCACCAGCGCCCAGTTCGACGCCGCTCACACCGCCGTGCGCGCGGCTCACGACGCCGGGTTCGACCTTTTCGACCACGCTGACATTTACGCGGCGGGTAAGTCGGAGACGGTCTTCGGTCGCATCCTGGCCGAAGATCCGGAACTCCGCCAAGGGATCAAGCTGCAGACAAAGTGCGGCATCCGTATCCCGGGTAATACCGGACCCGACAATTCCCCGGTGCACTACCGGTTGGACCGGGACACCATCCGCGCGAGCCTCGAGGGCTCTCTGCAGCGCTTGGGCGTGGACAGCGTGGAACGACTGATTCTGCACCGCCCGGACCCGTTGACCACCCTGGGTGAAACAGGCCAAACCCTGGACGACCTGCGTTCTGAAGGGTTGATCAACTCCGTGGGGTTGTCCAATATGACTCTGCGCCATGTGGCAGCGTTCCAGCAGGTGTTGTGCACCCCGCTGACCGCCGTTCAGATTCAGATGAGCCTGGCCCACCGTGACTTCGTTGAAGCCCAGGTGCTGGGTAACCAGACCGAGGGCACCGAGTACAACTTCCCCGAGGGTTTGCTCACCCATTGCGCGGCGGACGAGATCGAGGTTCAGGCATGGGGCGCCATGGCGGACGGCATCTACTCCGGTCGCCAGGCACCCGAAGGTGACACGACCGCGGAGGCCACGAGCGGCGTCGTCGATCGGCTGGCGGAACGCATGAATGTCACCCGTGAGGCCGTGGTGGTCGGCTGGTTGCTGCGCCATCCCTACGGCATTCGCCCGGTGGTCGGCACTATGAATCCGGAGCGCATCCGCGCGTGCGCCCAGGCACCCCAAGCCGCCGAGCTCATGACCCACACGGATTGGTACGAGCTCTGGACCGCCGCGCGCGGGCATTCATTGCCCTGAGCGCCATCACCGCGAGAATGCCTGCAAAAGAGTATTCTCCGAAGTGAGGCCTGACTAGGGCACTAGGTGATCGTCACCAAACGGTGACCTTCATAAGCTTGCTCCGGACCGCCCACATGGCTATTTTCTTTTGTAAAGAAGCCGTCGCGGGCTGCGACGGTGGACAGGGAGAGTAACCATGAACCGACCTTGGCTTACACGCACGCCCGGGCACGTGGTGTGCCAGCCGGACGAGTTCAGTTATCGCACCGACCTACCCGTGGTTGAGGCCACGGCTACCAGGTCACTCGCGATCGACGAACTCACCACCGTTGAATTGCGGGTCACCCCCGGCCAGCATCAATTGGTGATTCAGTACGGCGACGACCATTGGGTGGAGACGATCGGTCTTTTCGACGACGCCGCCCCGGACCTGCCGATTCTTCGGCGCCTTCCCAACCCCACGGGCTTTGCCACCGATTTCGAAGTGGGCTGTACCGTGACTTCACATTCGCCGCGAGGACTTGTGAAGACACTGCAGCATTTGCTGGACCGGCTGGATAACGCACCGCTAGCGTTGTGCGTCCAGGATCCCGAGGAGCCCTCCGCAATCACTGCGGCCTGCTGTCACATGGACCCGGTGGAGAACACGCTCATGTGGTGGACGTGGCGGACCCTTCCGGAGTCCGGTTGCGTGGTTCGCACGCGTGCGCAATTACACCTCACGGCCGTGCCGCAGAGTATTGCGGCATAGCTAACAGCCACCGTAAACCAGCGCGGCAGATAATTGCGGGCCCTGCCCCACGGGCCGGACCGCAGAGGAGCAGCGCTACAAGTAGTCGCGCGTGCTCAGAACGGCGACGGCGCGGTGTACGACTCCAGCAGTTCGCGCTGGTCCTTGGTGATGCGCAGAACCGTCTGCGTTTCCGGAACGAACAACGCGAGCTGGGTCTGGGCGCGAACGCAGGGAGCGCCGTCGGCGGCGTCGACGATTTCAAAGCCGAGTTCCAACGTGGCTGCCTTGGCCGAGACGACCCACACGCGAACCTCCGTGGGGACGTTTCGATAGGCCAGCGGGCGCAGGTACTTGACGCGGTGTTCGGCAATGAGCGCCTGGGTGCCGTCCGGGAGCACCGAGAACAGCGGGATCTTGGCCGGGGCAATTTGCTCGCCCGTGCCCACGGGCACACCGAAGGTCGCGATTCGAGCCTCTTCAAGAACGCGGATGACCTCCACGTTGTTCACGTGCCCGTACGGGTCCATGTCACCCCAACGCAACGGAACCTGACAGGTGACGGAGCGTTCCAGGTACTCGTTCGATCGCATATCGGCGCTCCTCACGTGCAGATTTGTCATGGTCGCCGGCAGCTCACGGGATTGCCGGGGATGAATGAGATGATATCCGCGTCCATGTTCTGATGGGGGTATTTGGGTGACGGTTCAGGAGCCTGCCGAGACCAAGCGGCATCGTTGGCTCACCCTGCTGGTTGCGGCGTTAGCAGTGGCCGTGGCCGGATGGCTAGCCGTCTGCTGGGCCGTGCTGGAGCACCCCCGCACGGAGGAACCCGCGATGTCCGATGCGCTGCTGGTGCTCGGCCCTCCGGATACCCAACGCATGGCCACAGCGCAGGGATTGATGGAGCGTGGCATCGCGCCCGTGCTGGTCATTGCGACCCCCGACGCTCAGCCCGATGATCCGCCCGCCATGGTGCAGTACTACGAGGACAAGGATTTCTGCACCCCGCGCACCGATTACGAGGTCATCTGCTTCCAGCCCAATCCCTCCACCACCCAGGGCGAGGCCATGCAGTTGCGCGACCTTGCCGCTGAGCGCGGTTGGGACACCGTGACTGCCGTGACGTTCAAACAGCACGTGCCGCGGGCGCGCATGATCCTGGAGCGCTGCTATCACGGTGAGTTACGGATGGCCGCAACCGACTACGAGTTCACACCACTGCGCACGCTGCGGCAGTACGTGTACCAGAGCGGCGGGTACGTGAAGGCCTGGCTCACTCCCGGGTGCGAACAGCAGTTGCCAGGCAACCCGAAAGAGTTGGATTGAGGTTCTCGTGAGTGATCTTCAGTGTCCCGCCACGGTGGTTTTCGTCGCCGACGCCGCTGCGGCCGACAACCTGCCCACCTCGCGTTTTCGTGTGGCCCAGGTGATGTCTCCGTATGTCCGCACACCTATGGATTTGGTAGGCGCCGTCGAGAACGCAGCCGATGAGTACCGCGGGGAATGCGTGGCGGTAGTGGCCCCGCGACCACTGGTGATCGAGGCCTTGGATGAGGTCTCCGCTGGTGGGTCTTCAGCAACTCCGTCCCCGGATGACCCGTGGGTTGCGGTGGACGTGGATTCCGCCGGCTGGACGCTGTTGCACACCGAGTCCTGAGGGTCCTTATGCGTGTCTGACCACGTTCCTAACGTGGGGCTTCATGACCGACGAGCCCGCGATCGGAGAGTGCGTGTTGACCGTGATGTCCCGGTGATGGGGCCGAGCCATGCTGCGTGTGGTGCCGCTGCATGGGTGGCGCTGACCGCCGACTACACCCTGCAATTTTCCGACTTTTCTGTGCCGATCGGCTTCGGTGTACTCCCCGTGGGTGACGCGGGGGTGGTGACCGGCGCCCTGATCTGCGCGGGCGCCGCGCTGTTGCCGGATATCGATCACCCCAACGGAACCGTGGCGCGCTCTCTGCCGCCATTCTCGGGATGGTTAGCGCGGATCGTCTCTCGGTTGTCGGGCGGCCATCGACGAGGAACTCACTCTCTGATCGGGCCACTCGTGTTCGCCCTGCTGGCCTGGTTGTCACAAAACGCCGCCCTTCCCGTGGGCGACGGGCTGCGCTGGTTGGCGGAGTCGAGTGGCGATGATTCTGCACCCGCCGTTGTTGCGGCGCTACCCGGGCAGGTGTGGCCGTTGGCCGCGGTGCTCTCGGTGTTGATGATCGCGTTCGCGGTGAAGGTCCTGGCGTTTCTTCCGGACCGGATTTCGCATGCCAACTGGCTGGTGGCCATCGGCCTGGGAATCGTGGTGGCCACCAATCCCCCGGACCATCCGTGGTGGTTCGTGATTGCCGTGGCTTTGGGGTGTGCGGTGCACATGATCGGCGACATGGTGACCACTCAGGGGATTCACTTGCTGTGGCCGTTGCGCCCTCGTTTACCGGTGCCGTCCACGTTTTACCGGGGCAGATCCTTCGTGCGATTTCCCGTTCTGGGAAAGGCCGGGTCCGGCATGGAACTGGCTGTGCTGACGCCCATCAGCGTGTACGCGATGGTCGGTCTGGCGTGCGCCTTGGCAGCATGGGGTGGCATGACTCTGGGGTGATGCAGTTGCGACGGGAGGCCGTGCACGGCGATTCGCCAAACGCATCAGGCATCGGGTAGGCTACTCAACGTTGTTCACCGGCGGAAGCTGAGTGAATAAACAAGCGCGAGTGGCGGAATAGGCAGACGCGCACGGTTCAGGTCCGTGTGCCCGAGAGGGCGTGGGGGTTCAACTCCCCCCTCGCGCACCACAGTGAAACCGGCTGTTGACAAGGTAAACACCTTATCGACAGCCGGTTTTTCGTTGTCTACCAACGTGTATGGACCCGGGTGGGAGAATCGTGCCATGAGCACACTCGATGACGCCTTGGGCCTGGCCGCCTCTCATGGTCTGCGCCTATCCGCTGATGGCGCCACCGTGGTGGAGGCCGGCTTGGACTACCGCGTCATCATGGCGGCTGACGAAACCGCACACCGCTGGGTGCTGCGGATCCCGCGCCGTCCGGACGTCTCCGGGGGCATGGCCGCCGAGGTCCGCATCCTCGATTTCGTTGCGCCCGTGCTCCGCGCGGAGAAAGTTTCGGTTCCGGACTGGCAGATTCGCACTCCGGAGCTGATTGCTTACCCGGCCCTCCCTGGCACTCCGGGCCTGACCCTGTCTGATTCCGGAGAACCCATCTGGCATATGGACCCGGCCAGTCCGCAGTACGCCGCCCGCTTGGGACGTCTGCTGGCACGCCTGCACTCGCTCAATGCCGCGGATGCCAAGGCTGCTGGCTTGGAGGCCCGGTCGCCGGATCAAGTCCGTCAGACCTGGCAGGACGACATCAACCGGGTGACCAACGAGTTCACCGTGGCTCCCACTCTCGCCAACGCTTGGCGGGCATGGATAGATGAGGACATTTGCTGGCCCGACCGGACGGTGATGACTCACGGGGAGATTTACCCCGCTCACGTCCTCCTCGACAATGGCGGAGCGATTACCGGCATCCTGGACTGGACAACCGCCCGTGTGGACGATCCCGCCCGCGACTTCGCCTTCCAGCACGGCGCCGCCGGTGACGAGATTCTGCAGGCCACCCTGGACGCCTATGAACAGGCCGGTGGCCATGTACATTTGGGCCTGGCCGCTCAGGCCCGCCACCTGTGGGAGGCTTCACCGCTCGGTTACGCGATCTATGCTCTGACCACTGGCTCCGAGACCGATCAAGCCACTGCCGCAGCGATGCTCAACCCGAAGGCCTGATCCATCCAATGAAGTCGTCGAGCTCAAATAACCAGGTGCCTGCCGAACAAGCGAACTCGTCGAGGGTGCCACTGATCTTTCTCGTGGTCGTGGGGTTGATCATTGGTGCACTGGTTTGGCTGGGACCCACTATCGCCAACAGCTTCCGCGTACAGGACGGCCGTTTCTACGTGGGCTCGGAGTGCAGCGTGGAGACCCCGGACGGCACCATCAACCTCGAGCGTGATGAGGCCAAACTCGCCACCACGGCAGTTGCGCTAGCCGCTCGCGGCGCCGAAACCCCGGACACGTCCGGCATCGACCCGGCGGTCATCCAGCGCCTCGCGGATGGGCCTGCCGACGACGCCGGGCCAAGCCTTCGTTGCGAAGGCACCGCAGCAGATGACTTACCCGAACAAGAGCTAACGCCAACCGGCCTCACACCGCGCGCCCAGCGACTACGTGACGAAATGACCGAGGTGTTCGGTGACCAGCCACTGGGTGGATTCGCCCCCGGAGGGGTCAGCCAAGGCCATGGAGCCGAATCGACCCATTACAGCGGCCGCGGCATCGACGTCTTCTTCCGCCCGATCACCGAAGAGAACCGCCGCGAGGGGTGGATTCTCGCCCAGTGGCTGATCGCCCACGCAGATGACCTGGACATCCAGTACGTGATCTTCGATGACAAGATCTGGAGCGCCCACAGCTCCCGTGGCCACTGGCAAACCTACGATGCCCCCGAGCCGGCCAGCGACATCTTGCGCCACCGCGATCACGTGCACGTGGATGTTCTCCGGGGCGAACCCCGGTAGCGAATTTCCATGTTGTGCGAGCTCCGGTTCAACCTCTGGCACGTCAGTTCGAGGAAGTATGGACATCACGTTCGTCTTACATCTATCGAGTGATAGAACCCTTGACTTTCCGGTCGTTATTAAATCGTAACCCTCTTACTTAGTCCGCTAATCGAATCGAAACCTGGTCGATCTAGGCATCGCTCCTAGTCAGACACGTTCTTCCTGTGTAGTTTGAGTCTCGCTCAGATCAGGGGGTTGGCATCCCCACCTACACGAGAAGGAGCTATCGACATGAAAACCTCCCTTTTCCAGAAGATCGGCATCGCGTTATTCGCATCCGCCGCACTGGCCACACCGATGACGGCGCAGGCCGCACCCGCGGCGGAAGAAACCAACGAGTACATCGTGGGCGGTGAACCCGCGCAGAACCGCGCGGTGGTCCAACTCAAGTTCACACAGAACGGCGGCCAGTATGGCTGCTCGGGCTCGCTCATCAGTGAGGAATGGGTCCTGACCGCCCGGCACTGCACCGAAGACGCGAGCAACATGAACGTGTTCACGTCCAACTCCACTCAGAACCCGGGCCAGCCCGTGCGTGCGGCGCAACTCGCGAACTCGCCGCGCGGCGACGTCGGCCTGGTGCGCTTGTCCCAACCGGTGAACGTGGGCGAGACCATGGACCTCACCGACAGCACCATTCCGCAGCGCGGACAGCAAGGAACGGTTCAGGGCTACGGACTGCGCGCCAATTCGACGCCGTCCACCGGTTTGTTCCAAGCGGACGTACTAGTCACCGGCCCCAGCCGCGACCTCCACGGTGGCCCCGCAAGCAACATTCGCGGCATCACGGGTGCAGCCAACCGGGGCGACTCAAGTGGTCCGCTCATCATCAATGGCCAGGTAGTGGGTGTCTGCTCCACCGGCGATACGCCCGATCCCGGCGCGAACATCAACTCGGGCTCGAACTACTCCAACGTGGCCGCCCACCGGGACTGGATCAGACAGACCGCGGGGATCTGATTCACTGAAATGAGACCGTGGATCGCGGGACGCGTCGTCACCTGACAAGGGCCGGCGCGTCCCGCACTGCACGTCCCAAATTTCGACGGCGTGGATTGCTGCCCCCGGCCAGCGACCTCTTCCATTCAAAGCTCATCAGGCGTTGACTGAGTCGTAGCAAGAACAGCCGAAACACCTCTTCAGGAGATCGGTCATGAACCGCGAAGACCCGGAACGCCTTGCCGCCCAACCCAAACTGAACCAGCCCGATGCCGCGCCTCCAGTGGTGGGCCGGGACGCTTTCGACGCCGCACTCGCGCAACAAGTCGCCCGCGAGAAGGAAGTGACGCGACACAACGATCGGGTCTCGGCCGAGCGGCGTCGGCTACCGATGGTCGAGGTCGAGAACTATACGTTCGAGGGCCCGGACGGGCCCGTGAAGCTGACCGACTTGTTCGGTGAGCACTACCTGCTACTCGTGCAAAACGTGATGTTCGGCCCCGAATGGGAGGCCGGCTGCCCGAGTTGCACGTGGGCCGTGGACAACCTGCCGGCCAACATGGGCCGGCTGACGGAGAACGGGATCGCGTTCGCGCTGATCTCCCAGGCGCCCATCGACAAGCTCGAGGCCTGGCGAGAAAAGAACGGCTGGCCGCACCTGTGGGTCTCCTCGCATGACACCAGCTACCACTATGACTGGGGCTGGACCCGCACGAATGACCAGGGCGAGGAAGGGCAACTACCCGGGTATTCGTACTACCTCCTCAAGGACAGCGTGCCGTACCTGACCTACATGACGACGGCGCGCGGCACGGAAGCCATCCTGCCCACCGCCCACATCATGGACCGCACGATTTACGGACGACAGCAAGACTGGGAGGACAGCCCCGAGGGCTGGCCGCAATACCCGACCTACGGCTGACTCTGAGCGGCAGCGACCGATTCACGGGATAACCAGGACAGGAATTGTTCGCGACTTATAGTTGTCCCGTGGCTCCCCTCCCCCGCGCGCTCCGCTTCCTGATCAGCCCCAATCGTGGTTTACCCATACTGGTTGCCCTGGTAGCCATATTGCTGTGGGTGGTTTTCAACGCAGAGGTTGCTCTGCTCTGGGTTTCCGCCGCGCTATTCGTGCTGTTGATCGCGTTTATCCTGATCAGCGCGGTACTGCCGCCGCCCAAGCCGTTTCGCGAGAGCCGAATTCTCACCAAGTTCATTTATCAGATCCTGCTGACCACGTGGAAGGGCCTGATGGTGGGTGTGGCCGCGTACCTGGGCGCGTTGGTGAGCATTGAGATTCAGCAAGCCTCGTCAAAACCCGAAAATACGCTGGAGGCATTCGCCACGAGCATCACCGGCACCCTGCCTCTGGTGTTGACCATTGCCCTCACCGGCGGCCTTTTGACCTTCCTGCTCGCCGCCTCATTCGATGTGCACCGCACACCGCGCGGCGTTAAGCGTCAGGCCATGACAGCTGCTGCGAACAAGGCGCGGGGCATGTTCGTGCGTGGTCGATCCGGGGCCATATCCGAGAATTCGCTCGCCATTCAGTGGTGGGATGCCGCCACCTCGGGGTTGTGTTTGGCTATCACGGCTTTTCTCACCGCTCCGGTGTTTCTGTTCACATCGCTCTACCGGTTGGATGTCTTTTCCTAGCCGCCGCACCATCAGGCAGTAGCCCACCAATTCCCAGCGACTTGAAAGTTTCAAGGCTCGGGGCCATCCTGAAAGACGGGTAATGCCGTTCGATCCAGACTCAGCACCGACTTTGAGGGAAATTGATGACTCCACCAGAAAACAAGACGACATTGCATTCAGGGGACGGGGGCCCTGCCTCCTCGAGCCCCGAATCTAGCTCCGTGGACCACCCGGAACAGGACTCCGGGCCTTCCGCTGAAGAACTGCGCGCCCCCAAGGGCAAGCGAGTCGATGACCAGGACAGCGACCGCGAGATCACCGAAAAGCTTCGTGCGCAGGGTGTACGCATTGGTAAAGGTGGCATAGCGCCGGCCGTCTTCTGGCCGTCACTTCTGATTATCGTTGCCGTGGGCCTGCTGGGTGTGCTCGCACCCGACTTCACCGGCGAGGTTTTTGAAGGCACTCAGAGCTGGATCGTCACCAACTTCGGTTGGTACTACATGCTGGTCATCGGCGGTTTCGTGGCGTTCACCCTGATCTTGGGATTCTCCCGATTCGGCAAGGTGAAGCTGGGCCGTGACACGGATAAACCGGAGTTCGGGCTCTTCTCCTGGTTCGCCATGCTTTTCGCCGCGGGCATGGGCATCGGCCTGGTGTTCTACGGCGTGGGCGAACCGCTCATGTACGCCACGGTGAGCCAGAAACCGGGCTTCGAGAATCTCTCCGAGTCTGAGCTGCAAGGCATGGCCATGGCCCAGACCTTCGTGCACTGGGGCTTGCACCCCTGGTCCGTGTACGCCGTGGTCGGCCTCTCCATCGCCTACGCAGTGCACCGCCGTGGCCGCCCCGTCTCCATCCGCTGGGCACTCGAGCCCGTTTTCGGCGATCGGGTCAAGGGCTGGATCGGCGACGTCATTGATATCTTGGCGATCTTCGGCACCGTCTTTGGCGTGGCCACTTCGCTGGGCCTGGGTGTTCAGCAGATCTCCACGGGCATGCAGTCCATCGGAATCGTGGACAGTGTGGACAACACCCTGTTGGTCATCCTGATCATCGTGATCACATTCTTGGCCCTGATTTCCGTTCTGTCCGGTCTGGGCAAGGGCATCCGTTGGCTCTCCAACGCGAACCTGTCGTTGGCAGGAATCCTTCTGATCGCGGTTCTCCTGCTCGGCCCCACGGTGTTCTTGCTGGACAACTTCGTCCAGTCCCTGGGCACCTACCTGGCCAACATCATGAACATGACCTTTGACGTGGGCGCCTACACGCGTACCGAAGATGCCACGTCCTGGTACTCCAGCTGGACCCTCTTCTACTGGGGCTGGTGGATCGCTTGGTCCCCGTTCGTGGGTGTGTTCATCGCCCGCATATCGCGAGGCCGCACCGTTCGTCAGTTCATTGCCGGTGTACTCCTGGTCCCCACCCTGGTGGGCTTCCTCTGGTTCGCCGTCATGGGCGGTTCCGGTTTGTTCCGCCAGTTCTTCGGCGAAGGCGACATGGTGCAGGACGGTTCCGTTGGCGCGGAGGCGGCCCTGTTCCAGGTCCTCTCCGATCTGCCGCTGGGTTCGATTCTCTCCGTGGCAGCCATCCTGCTGGTGGCCATCTTCTTCATCACCTCGTCCGACTCCGGATCGTTGGTCGTGGACATGCTGGCCTCGGGTGGCCACCCGAACCCGCCGTCGTGGTCCCGTGCTCTGTGGGCCATTGTCGAGGGCCTGCTGGCCATCGGCCTGCTCCTCGCGGGCGGTCTGACGGCGCTTCAAGCGGGTTCTTTGATCACCGCGCTTCCGTTCAGCGTGGTCATGATCCTGATGTGCGTGGCCACCGTGCGCGTACTCTCCAAGGACACCCGCGAGCTCGAGGCACGCCGCCGCGAACTCGCGCTCAGCGAGGTGCGCCAAGGCATCACCGGCGACATCACGCACAGTCCCGAGTTCGAGGAGTACGTGGACAACCGCATCGACTACCGGATTTCCCGGACCAAGGGTGTCTTCAGCCAAGATCGCGAACGCTGACTCAGGCAGTGATTTCAGCGCCGTGAGTTATCGCTGATTCACAGACACGGCCCCGTTCGACGCGCCACTCGGCGTGACGGGCGGGGCCGTTCCCATGCTCGACGACGGCGCTCAGTAGCCTGCCCGGTGGCCTTCAGTAACGGAGTTGGACCACGATCCCGCTCAAGCGCTCCGCTTCCTGATCCGTGATTCTCACTCCCAAGGCACGCACTTTCTCGACCACCTGTTCCGGCTCCAACGAGTGCTGCACCGTGGGCGCCCCGGGCACCCGCACAGTGGTTCCCGTTTCGGTGACCGTCACGTGCCCCTCCGGCGTGTGCTTCATGACCATCAGATGGTTGAGGAACACCGATTCCGGGTCCGTGGAGGTTTTCAGGTGCCCCATGCGCACGTCCCCCGCGTGCACGGTGGATTCGTCCAGCACGTGCTCCATCTCGCCGTCTCGCTGAAAGGCCCAGAGCGGCCAGCCCTCGTCCTGAATCCGCGCGATTGAGAATTCACGATCCCCTTCATGGCGCACACTCCCCTCCGCCAGTGGAATCGGGCCGGTCACACTGAAACCGAACCCGGGGTCGCACAGGTAGCGAACGCCGTCGACGTCCACGAGCACCGTCATGTGCGTGCGCGGGCTCTCCAAGGCGCGCACGCGGCCGAGTGCGCGCGGCACCGTGAACCCCAGCGATTCCAGTGCCGCGGCGAACAGCTGGGAATGCTCGAAGCAGTAGCCCCCACGACGCCGCTCGACCAGTTGGGCACCCACGGCCTCAGGCTTCACGCCCGGATGATTGCCGAGTAACACCTCCACGTTGCTGAACGGAAAGGTGAACGCGTGGGCGCGGTGCAGCGTCTCAAGAAGGACTAAACTCGGCGGCCCCGGGGTGACGTCGAGGGCACGCAGGTAGCCGGGGACGTCGAACTCGCTGATCTCCCACTCTGAGTTCGTCGCGATGCTCTTCGACATTGGAATCTCCTCGTTGAATCGTCCAGACTGCACAGTTCAAAGCCCCTGGCCACCCTCATTTTGTGGCCACATGTGCGCTCACCTCGGCCCTGCTCTCTGTGTCCTCCAGACCCTAAAATTCATGAAGGCAGCTTGATCCGTTGCCATTTCTGGGGGAGAAACTACAGCACTGATTGGGGAGGGCCTTTCTCATGGAATTGTCTCGTCGCTTGTTCTTCAAATCCACCGCGGCCGGTGGTTTGGCGCTTTACGTGAATGGCGCCAACGGTATGCCGGAGGCGGTGGGCGCGGAGATTCCGGGCGGCAGCCTACCCGCCACGAACATCCGGCAGTTCGTGAACCGGTTGACGGTTCCGCAGATCCTGCCTCGTAAGGGCACCCGTTCCACGCCCTATGGAACAGCCGATTACTACGAGATGTCGATGAAACAAACGACACAGCAGATGCTTCCGTGGGGAATGCCCAAGACCACGGTGTGGGCCTACGGGCCCACAGGCGGGTCGGACTCCGCATTCACTTCTCCTGGGTTGAGCATTTCGGCGCTGCAGAACCGGCCCGTGCAGATCAAGTGGACCAATGAACTGGTCGATCGTAATGGTCGCTACCTGCCGCACCTCTTTGCCGTCGACCGTTCCCTGCACTGAGCCAACGTGCCACAGGAGCCCGGCCACGAAGGGTTAGTCAGCACGGACATCAAGCCCATGCTCGAGGGCCGCCGCTATGTCACCCCGGACAAGTACACGGATCCGGAAACCCAGTACACGGACTGCACCGGCCCGGTCCCGATCATCACTCACTTGCACGGTGCGTTGGCGGTCAAGGATCACTCCGATGGTTACTCGGAAGCCTGGTACCTACCGCGCGCCAACAACATTCCCGCGGGTCATGCCAAGCACGGCCGGTGGTGGGACTTCCTGAAGGAAGAGCACCGCAGAGAGACCGGGGTGGACTGGGGCGATGGCCACCAGACCGTGACCTACCCCAACACCAACCGCGCCACCAGCCTGTGGTTCCACCATCACGCGTTGGGTCTCACCCGGCTCACCGTCTACGCCGGGGCCGCGAGCTTCTACCTGATGCGCGGGCTTGAGTACGACGTGCTGGATTCCCGTACCGGACGAACCGCCCGAGCGCCAGCCGGCCCCAGCAACGTGTACGGCCAGAACCGCTCGAATCCCGGCGCGGACCTCGCCCTGGCCATCCAAGATCGTTCTTTCAACAGCGACGGTTCCCTGTTCTACCCTTCCTCCAGGTCGTTCTTCGACGGCTACGAAGGCCCCTTCTACCCGGAGGAACCGGGCATCCCGCCCAACTGGGTGCCCGAGTTCTTCGGTAACACCATGGTGGTCAACGGCCAGACGTGGCCCTACCAACGTGTGGAGCGGCGTCGTTATCGCATGCGATTCCTGAACGCGTGTGGTTCGCGCACCCTGTACCTGGATTTCCGGGGCATCCCGGGCGTGGAGGTGTGGCAGGTCGCCAACGACGGCGGTTACCTGGACGAGAAGGTCAACATCATGCCGCTCGAGGGCTGGCGCCGTGGCCGCGTGATTCTGGCCCCGGCCGAGCGCAACGAGCTGCTCGTTGACTTCACCAACGTGCGCACCGGTCGTTACACGCTGCGCAACGTGGGGCCCGATGCGTTCTTCCCGGGAGGTCGCCCCGCGGAGAACGGTGAGGAACCGCGGGTCAAGCTGTACCCGTTCGAAGAGCGCGACGTGGTGTTCCCGCCGGCGGATCCGAACACCACCGGCAAGGTCATGGCCTTCGATGTGGTTCCGTACTGGGGTATCGACACGTCTACGCCGGGACGTTATCTGAGGATGAAACCTCAGCCCAAGCTCCCCGCGCCCGTGCGTACGCGGCGCCTGGCCACGACCATGAGCTTCCACAACGTCAACGAGGATCCCGCGCCGTACGCCTCGCACACCATGCTGGGCGTGCTGCACGGTGAACCCGGCGGCAAAATGCACATCCAGGACACCATGTGGAGTGATCCCGTCACGGAGAACCCGCAGCCCGGTGACGTGGAGGATTGGGAGATCTACAACCTGGTCCAGGACGCTCCCGTACCCCACCCCATCCACATTCACGAGACGGCTTTCGAGATCCTCGAGCGCCGCATGATTTGGTACAACTGGGACACCGGCGTCATGGAAATGGGACCCGAGACCCCGCTGCTGCCGGGTGAAACCGGTCGCAAGGACACCGTATTCGTCTACCCGGGCGAAATGATCCGGCTGCGCATGCGCTTCACCACCCCGGGCCAGTACATGTGGCACTGCCACCTACTGGAGCACGAGGACAACGAGATGATGCGCCCGTTCCGAGTCGGCCCCGAACAGCCCGGCCAGCCCGAGGACCTGCCGAGTCACGACATGCCCCACGCGCACTAGGATCGACCTTCACGACGACGCCGCCCGGCCCACCTCGCGCTCCCTCGCGCGGGTGGGCCGGGCGGTTTCGTTGCCGGTGGTGACCGCGGTTGAGCCCGGGTGCACTCTGATTGACGCTACGACCCGCCTTTTTGGGCCACCGTAATCTGATAGACGTTGCGACCAAGATCTTCGATCTTTTCGTCATTACCGTCGATCAGGTTGCAGCCCACAGTCAGGGATGGCTTTACCGTGCAGAAGACTGCACGATCCGGAGGGAGTTGCGTTCAGCGCCCGGCGTTCTGCTCGTAGTCGGTAAATGCCGCGATGAGTTCCTTCCAGATCCGCTCGGCAACCTCAGGGTCCAAGCCTGCATCGAGTGCCTGTTCGCGGCGTGCTCGCAGAATCGACTCCACGCGTTCAGGGTCGTGGGCGTCCTGAATGCCCTGACCGGCTTTGACTTCTCCGGCGCGAGTCACGAAGGACTGCCGCTCGGCGAGAAGTGAGATCAGCTGCGCGTCGATGTTGTCGATCGCGGCGCGAACCTGTTCGATGTTGTGCGGCATTTGAGCGTCCATAACGCCACACTAACGGCTCTCTCATGTGCTCGGACAGGGAAGTTTCAAGCGGAATTGGCTCCAGATAACTGGGGAACCGCTACGCTCCTTTGCGTGAACACTCCCTCGGTCGATCTGCCCGCCAAACTGATCGAGACGCTCATCAGCATGGGCAACGAACGGGACGCCCAAGCCAAGGCGAAGTACCTCCAGGCAGTGCCCGGCGGTTACGGCGAAGGTGACCAGTTCGTAGGAGTCCGAGTTCCCGCCATCCGATCACTGGCCAGGGAGGCTATGAAGCAAACCACCTTGGACGACGCCGCTGTCCTACTCGATCACGAGATTCACGAGGTGCGCCTGCTGGGCACCATCCTGCTCGTTGAGCTGTTCAAGCCCGCTCGGGCCGACAAGGACGCCGTCATCCAACTGCTTCTGGCCAAGGCTGATCGCCTCAACAACTGGGATCTCGTGGACACAGTGGTTCCGTACACGTTGGGGCCCTGGCTACTCGTGCAGCCGACAGACAAGGCGACTGCGATTCTCAACGACTTAGCAGACTCCCCCGTTCTCTGGCGACGTCGCATGGCCATGGTCTCCACGCTCGGTCAGATCCGCTTGGGCCACCACGACCAGGCCCCCAGGTTGGCGGCCAAACTCCAGACCGACCCACACCACCTCATGCACAAAGCGGTCGGGTGGATGCTGCGCGGAGTGGGCAACAAGAACCGTGTCCTCCTCGACGCGTTCCTCAATGAGCACGCTGCCACTTTGCCTCGCACCGCCCTTCGCTACGCGCTGGAAAAGCACGACACCGAAGCCCGCGCCCGCTATCTGGCCATGGCCCAGGAAAGGTGACGAGCGGCGTCGTCGACATGCGGGAACGCTACTTCCCCACCCGCGAGGCCAACGCGGTGACCGCGGCCTTGACCCCGGTGGACAGCGTGGGCTCCATGACCGGCGCGAAGAACGGGGAGTGGTTCACGGGAACGGGCCCGTCGCCTTCCATGACCTCAGCAGGGTGGCCGCCGAACATCCAGAACACGGAGGGCACGTCGATCGCCTCGGCCAGAGCGCCGAAGTCCTCCGAGCCCATCATCGGCTCCACCTCGACCACGGAATCCTCGCCGAGCTCGCGCTTGAACTCGTCCATCACCTCAGCGGTGGCCTCGGGATTGTTGTAATTACGAGGAAATTGCGAGAGAACCTCCATGGTCGGCTCCGGCGCGCCGGATGCGGCAGCTTCCGCAGAAATGATGCGACGCAAGGACGCCAACACCTTCTCGCGAATCGCCGGATCGAATGTGCGCACGTTCAGGGTGAACTCCGCGGACGCCGGGATGATGTTCTCTTTCAACCCGCCGTGGAACGTGGCGATCGTGACCACCGCGGCCCGGCGCGGGTCGATCTCGCGCGAGACCACGGTTTGGATGCGGGTAATCATGTGCGCGCCCAACACGATGGGATCGGTGGAATCCTGCGGCTGCGACGCGTGCGCACCCTGCCCGTGAATCGTGATCTTCCACGAATCCGCCAGGGCCATGGCGTCGCCCACCGAGTAGTTGATGGTTCCCGCCAGAATGGGCATCACGTGCTGGCCGTAAACCACCTCGGGCTTGGGTGCCTTGTCCCACAGCCCGTCATCGAGCATTGCCTTGGCGCCGGCCGCAGTTTCCTCCCCCGGCTGGAAGATCCACACGATGGTCCCGGACCATGCGTCCGTGGCGCCAGCGAAGATCTCTGCCGCCGCGAGCGCCGCGGACATGTGCGTATCGTGCCCGCACGCGTGCATCACGGGCACCTCGGTGCCGTCGTCAAGCTGGCCCGTTGCCGTGCTCGCGTACTCCACGCCGGTGTCCTCGGCCAGGGGCAGGGCGTCCGTGTCCGCGCGGAAAGCGACCACGGGCCCGTCCCCGTTCTTCAGCGCGCCGACGACGCCGCTCCCGCCACAGCGGAAATTCTCGATTCCCAGCGCGGTCAAGCGCTCCTCGATCAACTCCGCGGTGCGGTGTTCTTGCATGGACAGCTCCGGGGCCGCGTGAAGTTCGCGGTAGAGCTCATGCATGCGGTTCCGGAGGTCATCGGTGAGTTCGAGTGACTGGCTGGTCATAAGGTGCACTTCCTAACGATTACGGGGTTCCGCGGGTTCGGTGCCCTCGGGATCCTTCACGAGGCGCGCGGACTTTTCCCTCAGGAACCAAGCCAACACGGCAGTGGTGATCACGGCAATGGCCGTGCTGAAGAACGCCAGCGACGGAATGGCCGGAACCAGGAGGAACACGACCGCGGCCGAGACCACAATGGCGATGATGGTGGCGCGCAGCTGCTTGAGCGAGACGATGGCCTGGACGACCACGGCACCCAGCACAGAAGCCAAAATGTAGGTCTGCACCACCTGGGTGACGTTCTGCGGGATCACGCTCACGAGCCATGTGCCCATGAAGCCCACGAAGATCAGCAGCGAGAACAGATGCACCATGGCGGCGCCGCTGATGGCCATGACTGCCGCGAGCTCGCCCCGGCGGGTACCCGGCTTGGCGTTCACTGCAGACTGTGCGATCAGCGCGGAGGGCAGCAATTTGTTGGAGATGTTGCCGATCATGAAGGCCTGATACATCGAGGCCTGCCCAAGGATCGGGTAATACGTCAGCGGTTCCACGATCCAAATCACCGCAAACGTTCCGGCAATCGCCAGGAAGGCGGTGAGGATTTTGGTCTGGTCCACTTCCAAACCGCTGAAAAACACCAGATAAACCGGGCCGGCGAGCGAGAAGATGAGTCCCACGATCATCGTGAGGCGACCCCACCGGGAGGTGGTGCGGTCGAAAGTCTGGAGAGCGGCGTCGTGGCCGGTCACTGTAGTCATGAGTTAGTCCTTTGGGATCTCAGAAACCGGTTCAGGCCGCGAACAGCCCGGAGGAGACAGCCACGTAAGTCAGCACGAGGGCCGTCAGGATGGCGATGCCCAGGGCCCATTCGCGCAGCCACTTGAGATTGAGCTGCTTGGCCAGGAACAGGCACGCGCCCATCACGGCCGCCGAGGAGAAGAACGCGACCACGTGATATCCGGACTTGGGCAGCTCGGCGAAACCGAGGGCGAAGAACGCGGCAAGCATGGCCGCACCGGGAACCACAGTCATCACGGCCGGATTCACGCTGCGCAACTTGGCGTCACCGCGCTTGAGGATGGGCGTGAAAATCAGTGTGGCGAGCATCCACATGGCGCCGCCCAGGCTCATGGCCATGAATGCCATGGCGTACACGCTCTGCGTGTAGGTGGGCCCGCCCAGCTCGGCCTCCAATGTTCCTGCGGCGATACTGGCGGCGGCGGTTTCGTAAGAGACGGAGCCGATCAGGCCGATGCGTACCAAGACAGCGGGCGTGCCGAACACGGTCAGCAACGCAACCGCCACGAGTACCACGGCCAGCGACGGCCCGATGGCCGAGACCGCGCCGGCGCGGAACGAGGTCTTGAGTTCGTCGGATGTCATGCCCACGGCGGGTGCGGCCTGCCGGACCGCACGGACGTAAATCAGGGTCTGAACGATGATGACCGCAAAGACACCCAGGGCGCAGATCCACAAGATAGGTGTGTTGGCTGCGGCCAGGATGTCCGTTGAACCGCTGTCGAAAGCAGTGGGGATGTGCATGGGGACTCCGAAAATCAGGCAGGATGAACGCCCCCATCAAAACACAAGGCGTGACCCCTGTCACGAAAAATCTCACATTTCGTTCTACGGGCCACGCGTTGGGTGGAGTTTTTTACATGATCACGGTGATTAGCGTGATCAATCCTTCACGGGAGTCTCCCCATCCGAACCCGCGCGATAGGCAGTCGAGCCAGCACCAGCGGCGTCGTCGTTGGTCGTGCCGACCTTGGGTGCGTCCTCAGCGTGCGAATCCGCGTGCTTCTCGGAACCCTTGTGGCCCTCCGAGTCGCCGTGGCCCTTCTTGCCGAACGGCAGCAGGTGCACGATGAGCACGATGATGGCGCCCCAGATCAGGCCGAGCAGGAGCGAGAAGAACGTCTCGATTAGCCACGCGAGCGCACCACCGACGCCGGCGACGTGGTGGGCGGGCTCGGCCAGATGGTGAACCCATTCGTAGGGAGCGGTGAGGCCCAGCTCGTCCATACCCACCAGGATGATGTGGCCGCCCACCCACAGCATGGCGAAGACGCCCACAACCGAGATGATCTTCAGCACCCACGGCATGGCCTTGACCAACGCCAAGCCGAATTTCTGCGCACCTTCGGATTCACGCTTGGCCATGGACAAACCGATGTCGTCCATCTTCACGATCAGCGCGACAAAGCCGTACACAGCCACGGTGATTCCGATAGCCACGACAATAAGGATCGCGGCGCGCGCCCAGATGCTTTCGGCGGCCACCTCGTTGAGGGCGATCACCATGATCTCGGCGCTGAGGATGAAGTCGGTGCGGATCGCGCCGGACGTCACCTTCTTCTCGGCTTCGGGGCCCCGCTCCGTGGCGGGCTCCTCGGGCGCATGGTCCTTCTTAGAGAAGTGCTCGTAGACCTTTTCCGCACCTTCGAAGCACAGGTACGTGCCGCCGAGCATCAGCAGGGGCGTGAGCAGGAACGGCGCGAACTGGCTCAACAGCAGCAATGCCGGAAGGATGAAGAGTAGTTTGTTGCGCAGCGAACCCTTGGTGATCGTCCAGATGATCGGGAGTTCCCGCTTGGGATCCACGCCGTGCACGTAGCGCGGGGTCACCGCAGCATCGTCCACGACGACGCCCGCGGCCTTCGCGCTCGCGCGACCGGCCGCCGCAGCGACGTCGTCAACGCTTGCCGCCGACAACTTCACGAGAGCGGCAATATCATCCAGTAATGCGGCCAACCCAACAGCCATGACCGTTCCTCAATTCGGTGGGAAGCAATGTGTCTGGAGTAAGGGTAAGGCCAGATCAGCCTGCCCGCTTACCCAACACCGCCACCAAGAACTCGCTGTCATCACTGAACGGACGCAGGTCCCAGGTCGACAACCGGAGCTGCGGCTGGAGACCGGCCGCGGCGGCGTCGTCGAAGAATTCTTGGAACGGATAGCCGCGGCCCGCGCCGAAGCCGATCACCGCGCGACCGTCCTCGGCCAAGTGGGATGCGAAGCGACGCAGCACCTCGACTCGCGTGCTCGGGGCGAGGAACGTCATCACGTTGCCCGCGCAGAGGATCGCGTCCAGGGGTTCGGTAATACCGTTTGCCGGAAGGTCCATTTCCGCGAGGTCGGAAACCACGTAGTCGGGGCCGGGGTAGTCCTCGCGCGCGGCCTCGATCAGGGCCGGGTCCACGTCCACGCCGACGACGCCGTGCCCCACCGCATGCAGGTAACCCGCGTTGCGTCCGGGGCCGCAGCCGGCGTCCAGAACCCGGGAGCCGCGGTCCACTATGGCGTCGATCAACCGGGCCTCACCCACGATGTCGTCACCGGCGGCGGCCATGTGCCGGAACCGCTCGATGTACCACTGTGAGTGCCCGGGGTTGGCCTCGACCTGTTTCATCCACTGACTCTGTTCAACCACACGGCCAGCGTACCGATCGGGAGGGCCCGCTGCTGCATCCCCTATTGAAGGACCGGCCGCCTTTTAACACGCACGAAACACAACGGTGCTTTTCCTGACTCACGGGTCTAACAACATGGTCATCGAACCGAACGGTAGGTGGAGCTCACAACGTGAGCTCGCCGCGCTCGACCCTTGAACCACGGATGAACCACGGAGCCACCATGCACCTGCTACCGCGCGAGCACGAGAAACTCATGATCGTCGTGGCCGCGGACCTCGCCCGACGCCGCCAAGCGCGCGGTCTCAAACTGAACCACCCCGAGGCCGTGGCGATCATCGGCTACGAGCTGCTCGAGGGCGCCCGTGACGGCCGCACGGTGTCGGACCTCATGAGCTGGGGCACCACCATCCTGACCCGCGAAGACGTCATGGAGGGCATCCCGGAGATGATCCACGACGTCCAAGTGGAGGCCACGTTCCCGGACGGCACCAAGCTCGTGACCGTCCACGACCCCATCCGATAAGGACTCCCGTGATCCCCGGCGAATACCTGCTCTCCGACGAACCCATCCTGTGCAATCCGGACCGCCCCACCGTGGAACTGGAGGTTACCAACACCGGTGACCGCCCGGTGCAGGTGGGCTCACACTTCCATTTCTACGAGGCCAATCCGGCGCTGGACTTCGACCGCGAGGCCGCTCGTGGTTTCCACTTGGACATTCCCTCCGGCACCGCCGTGCGCTTCGAACCCGGCGATCAGAAAACCGTGCGCCTGGTGACCATGGCGGGCGCACGCGCCGTCCACGGTTTCCGCAATGCGGTCAACGGCCCCCTCGACTAGGCAAGGATCCCCATGAGTTTCGAGATGTCCCGGCAGCAGTACGCCGGGTTGTACGGCCCCACCACCGGGGATGCCGTCCGACTGGCGGACACGGAGTTGTTCCTGGAAATCGAGGCGGATCACACAGTCCGCGGTGACGAAACGATCTTCGGTGGCGGCAAGGTCATGCGCGAGGGCATGGGACTGAACGGCCAGGCCACGCGCGACGGCGCTCCCGGTGACCATCCCGTGGTCGACACCGTGATCACCAACGCGATCGTGCTCGATTACACCGGTATCTACAAGGCGGACATCGGCCTGCGGGACGGCCACATCATGGCCATCGGCAAGGCCGGGAACTCCAACATCATGGACGGGGTGGACTTCACGATCGGCCCCGCCACGGAAGCCATTTCCGGCGAGGGGAAGATCCTCACCGCGGGCGGGATCGACTCGCACATCCACTTCATCAGCCCTGACCAGTTCGGTACGGCGCTGAATTCCGGGATCACCACCATGATCGGTGGCGGCACGGGCCCGGCAGAAGGCACCAAGGCCACGACCGTCACACCGGGCGCGTGGCACTTGGCCAACATGCTGCGGGCAGTGGAGAACTTTCCCATGAACGTGGGCTTCCTGGGGAAGGGGGAAGCGAGCGCCGTCGAACCCCTGGCGGAACAGATCGAGGCCGGGGCGATCGGACTGAAGGTGCACGAGGACTGGGGTTCCACGCCGGCGGCGATCGACAACTCGCTGCGCGTGGCGGACGAATACGACGTTCAGGTGGCCATCCACACGGACACCCTCAACGAGGCCGGGTTCGTGGAGCACACCATCAACGCCATTGCCGGGCGCGTGATCCACACCTACCACACGGAGGGCGCGGGCGGCGGGCATGCCCCGGACATCATCAAGATCGCGGGCATGCCCAACGTGTTGCCCGCGTCCACCAACCCCACGCTGCCGTTCACGCGCAACACCGAGGAAGAGCACCTGGACATGCTCATGGTGTGCCACCACCTCAACCCGGACATCCCGGAGGACGTGGCCTTCGCGGACTCTCGGATCCGCCCTGAGACCATTGCCGCGGAAGACGTCCTGCAGGACATGGGCGTTTTCTCCATCACCAGTTCTGACTCACAGGCCATGGGTCGGGTGGGCGAGGTGGTGCTACGGACATGGCAGGTCGCGGACAAGATGAAGAAGCAGCGCGGCAAGCTCCCCGGTGACAGCGAGCGCGGGGACAACGCTCGGCTCAAGCGCTACATCGCCAAGTACACGATCAACCCGGCGCTCACCCACGGGATTTCGGAGCACGTGGGCAGCGTGGAAGTGGGCAAGCTGGCGGATCTGGTGTTGTGGGACCCCGCGTTCTTCGGGGTGAAACCCACCCTGATTCTCAAGGGCGGTCAGATCGCGAGTTCGGTCATGGGCGATCCGAACGCCTCGATCCCCACGCCGCAGCCACAGTTGATGCGCACCGCCTTTGGTGCGTTGGGCTCGGCGGTGTATTCCTCGTCGATCACGTTCATGTCCCAGGCCGCCGTGGACGCTGGGGTGCCCGATCAGTTGGGGCTGCGAAAAATGGTGGAACCCGTGCACGGGATTCGATCCCTGCGGAAAGCGGACCTCCCCTTCAACGGTGAAACCCCGCAGCTCGAGGTGGACCCGGAAACCTACGAGGTACGCGTGGACGGCCAGACCATCACCTGTGAGCCCTCGGACGAGTTACCCATGGCGCAGCGTTATTTCCTCTTCTAGCCCCCGCTTTCCGGCTCGATTTTTCGGGCCATTCCCCGACAACTTTTGAAAGGAACCACCCATGATCGTTGAACAGGTGATCGGCAACGTGGCCGATCTGCCGCCCGCCGAACGCGAGAGTCTCCACGTAGAGAAAGTGGTCCTGCCCAGCGCCGACCTGGTCAAGCGCATCCAGCGGGTCACCACGGATCACGGCCGCACCCTTGGCTTGCGCTTGAATTCCCCGCACGGCCGGGACGGCGATCTGAAGGACGGGGACATCCTGCTCCGGGATGAATCCGGCGTGGTCGCGGTGTCCGTGGAAGCCACGGACGTGCTGGTCATCGCGCCGCGCTCCATCACCGAAATGGGCGTGACCGCGCATGCGCTGGGCAACCGCCACTTGCAGGCCCAGTTCTTCGATGCCTCCTCCGAGTACGGCGCTCAGGTCATGGTCGTCCAGTTCGATCACACCGTGGCCGACTACCTGGACGCCCAGCAGGTCCCCTATCAGCGCCAGGACCGCGTGATGCCCGTTCCGTTCCGGCACGCCGAGCACACGCACTAGGACTTTTCATGCTCAGTTCGACGACGCCGCACGAGCCCTTACTCACGCTCCTCCAGTTGTGCGATTCCGCCCTCCCCACGGGCGCGTTCGCACACACCTTTGGTATGGAGACGTACCTCCAGAGGGGCACCGTGCACGACGAGGCCACGTTCCAGGAGTGGCTCGCGCAGTTCGTGGATCACCAGTTGGTCTACGCGGACGGGCTGGCCGTGCGATTGACGGCGGAGGCGTGCGCTGCGCCTGGCACTGGCACTGGCACTGGCACTGGCACTGGCACTGGCACTGGCGAGGATGCTCTAAGTGGCATCGACTTTCTGATCGAACTGGACGGCCTCATGTACGCCCAGGCCCTGCCCTCACAGGTCAGGCAGGCCGGACTGACCATGGGTAAGCGGCTGCTCGACATCGGCCGGCTGTCCCTGCCCGGTCCCTGCCTGGAGAAATACGCCGCACTGGTTGACGCCGGACCATGCCACGGTCACCAGGCCATTGCATTCGGGCTGATTGGCACGGACCACGGCGTTCCCGCTACGTCACTGGTGAGCGCCTATTTGTTCTCCACGGTCACTGCATTGATGCAGAACGCAGTGCGCGGAATCCCCATCGGCCAGAACGCAGGACAGCGGGTCCTGGGGGTCATGCGTAGTCATGTCACCCGAGCGGAGGCCCGGATTGCCCAGCTCACGCTCGACGATCTGGGGGCCGTCTCCCCCGGACTGGAGATCGCCCAGATGCAGCACGAGACCCAGCGAGCCCGCATGTTCATGAGCTGATCACCGACTCACCACCCACCCAGCACTTCGCAGACCCATCGCAAGGAGATTTTCACCATGAACGCCATCAAAGTCGGCATCGGCGGACCCGTCGGAGCGGGTAAGACTCAGCTGATCGAACGCCTGACCCGTGCCCTGAGCGATGAGATGTCCTTGGCCGCGATCACCAACGACATCTACACGATCGAGGACGCCAAGATCCTCTCGCAGAACAGCGTGCTGCCCCTGGACCGCATCATCGGTCTGGAAACCGGCGGCTGCCCACACACCGCTATCCGCGAAGACACCTCCATGAACCAGGCGGCCATCGACAAGCTGGAGGCCGAGCACCCTGACCTGGACGTGATTTTCGTGGAGTCCGGCGGCGACAACCTCTCCGCCACGTTCAGCCCCGAGCTGGTGGATTTCTCCATCTACATCATCGACGTGGCCCAGGGTGAAAAGATCCCCCGCAAGGCCGGCCAGGGCATGATCAAGTCCGACCTGTTCATCATCAACAAGACGGACCTGGCACCCCACGTGGGCGCGGATCTGTCCGTCATGGAGTCGGATTCCAAAGACTTCCGCGGTGACAAGGCCTTCTGCTTCACCAACCTCAAGACCGACGAAGGTCTGGAGCATGTCATCCAGTGGCTGCGTCACGACGTACTCATGCTGGATTTGGCATGAGTTCCCCGACTCTTGCCGAAGATCTGAACGCACCGCCCACGGACCGGAACGAACCCGAGGACCCGGCGCGAGCGGCGTCGTCGTCCGTGGAAAATGGCACCTGGCGTGGCGAGCTGGACTTGACCGTGGCCCCGCGAGCCGGGCGATCCGTGGCCGTGCGGCAGTTCCACCGGGGCTCGCTGCGGGTGCTGCGGCCGCACTATCTGGACGCGTCCGGGCAGGTCACCTACGCGGTGGTCAATCCCGGTGGCGGGTATCTGGACGGCGACCGCTACCGCACGACCCTGGTTCTCGAGCCGGGCGCGGACCTGCTGCTGACCACGCAATCGGCGACCAAGGTTTATCGCTCGCCGCACGACCACACCCTGCAGGAAACGGACGTGCGGCTCAGTCCCGACAGCCGGCTCGAATACCTGCCGGACCAGCTGATCGCCTATCGGGATGCGCGCTACGACCAGGTCACGCGCGTGGCCATGGAGCCGTCGGCGAGCCTCGTGCTCGCGGACCTGGTCACGCCCGGCTGGTCCCCCACCGGCGAACCGTTCCGCTACGACCGCGTGCGGCTGCGCACCCGCGTGAGCATGGCGGGGCGGCCCGTGGTGGTCGACAACTTGCTGCTGGAGCCCGGCGCTCACGGGCTCGACGGTCTCGGATTCTTTGAGGGCTACACGCACGTCGGCTCGCTTCTGGTGATCGATCCCCGCGCCGACGACGCCGCTCTGGCCGACGTCCGCGCCCTGCTCGCCGAGCGCTCCGGCCACGTTAGAGCCGGTGCCACTGCAACGCCCGTGCCCGGCATGGCCGTGCGTGTCCTGGGCCGTTCCACGCCCGAGGTCTCCGAGGCCATCGAGGCCGTGGTCAATCTGCTGCGTGAGCGTTGGTTCGGGCAGGGCGCCGTCGATCTTCGCAAGTACTGAACAGGAGAATTCCGTGTCTGCACTCTCGACTCTGAACCCCGCTGTGGGCCGCCCATCGGTGGACGATTGGCCGTTCCGCACGCGTGTGCTGTGCACTCTGGGTGCCGTGGCCGTTCTGCACCTGGTCGCGCTGGGGCTGTGGGGGTTGGGAAGCCTGGGCGGCTCGGTGCCCCTGGCCATCGGCCTGGTCATCACGTGCTATCTGACCGGGGTGAAGCACAGCTACGACTGGGACCACATTGCCGCGATCGACAACTCCACGCGGCGCTTCGTCGGTCAGGGGAAGCGCCCCGCGAGCGTGGGCCTGGCCTTCAGCATGGGACACAGTTCCGTGGTGATTCTGGCCGGAATTCTGGTGGTGCTCGGCGCGACGTTCGTGTCCTCGTTCATCTCCGAAGGGACCGCGGCGAACACGACTCTGGGGATCATTGGCGGAACGGTGTCCGGGGTGTTCCTGCTGCTGATCGGCCTGTACAACGCGGGTGCGTGCGCCCACAGTTGGAGGCTGCGGCGGCGCGTACGCGACGGCTACGCGGTGGGTGAGGAGGATCTGCACGCTCAGGGCCTGGTCTCGCGGGTGATGGCCAAACCGCTGGCCCGGGTGCAGCGGCCGCGCAACATCTTCACGCTGGGGTTCTTGTTCGGACTCGGTTTCGATACCGCCAGCACCATTTCACTCTTAGTCCTGACAGTCTCCGCGTCCGTGGCGGGAGTGTCCGGGTGGACGCTGTTGTCGCTGCCGTTCTTCTTCGCCGCGGGCATGTGCCTGTGTGACTCGCTCAACGGACTGGCCGTGCTGCGTATGTACCGCTCGGCCTGGCGCGATCCCGCTCGCAAGCTGGGCTTCAACACCGCGATCACGGGGCTCTCTGCGGCGGCCGCACTGTTCATCTCGGTGATCACACTGGGCGGGGTGCTCAACACTGCGTTCGGGCTGAGCGACCCGGTCACCTCGTGGCTCGCGAATGTCGATCTGGGCGACGCCGGGCTGCTCCTGATTGCCGCGCTGCTGGTGGTCTGGGGAGGGTTCGCGTTGGTGCGGAAGGCACGCCGCGCGTAATGAACGGATTTACTTGATGCTTCAACTACCCTGACAACGTTAGTTACCTCTCAGTCACTACAGCTCCTCGATGTGGAAGAAGCTTGACCGGGCACAGCGAGAGGTTCCCCCTGTTGAAAGAACAATCATGAAGAAGCTCACCTCTGTTCTCGGTATCGCATTGCTCGCAGTGACTATGGCTGGTTGCTCGACTGCAGAAGCTGAACCCAAACCCACGGCACCTAACGTGGAGCCCGCAACGGCAGCATCTTCCGAGAATCGCAGTAACGAAGACGCTGCAAACAAATCGGAACGCGGAAATATCGTCAAGAAGGTGGGCGAGCCGGCTGGTGTTTCCGGCCAGGAAAACTCGAACGAAAAATTAATCAATTTCGCGGTCCAGGACATCGAAGTGGATCCTGTGTGCACTGGATCTTATCCTCAGCCTTCTGAGAATGGGCACCTAGTAGCCGTCCAGATTGCCGCCGAAACAGGCTCGGCCGAGCTATTCGAGGAGCTTTACTACGGTACTGACTACTCACTCAGCAACCACAACTGGGAATTCATCACCCCTAAGGGCACCACTGCGAACAATATCGCGACTGTCGCCACATACTCATGCTTCCCTGAGAACGAACTACTGCCAGAATCGATCGACCCTGCCGAAAAGGTGACCGGAAAGATAGTTCTGGATGTTCCCGCCCCCGTAGGGACTTTGATTTTCAACGATGTTCTAAGCGATGTCAGCTGGGAATGGAGCATGCCGTCCAAGTAGTCCCCTGACGCAGTTATAAGGAGGCGCCGCCAGTACTTCACCCGGTGGCGCCTCCGTCATGCCGGAAGCGGCACGTTCAATTCAACATCAGAAGTTGGCACGCACAAGGTCCCCAGACAAACACGGTTGTCACCCATCAGTGTGACTCTTCATTGGCTAGTGCAACCGCGGCCGCAAATTTATGGAATTAGTTGTGTATGCACGCCACGTTGTCAAGTCTGCGGGCATACTCATCAGTACTACTAGCAGCCGATCCCCCAACAGGAGCACACAATGGAGTTTGCAGAACGGCTAACAGCCTTGGCGAACAAGGTTTCTCAGCAAAAGGCCGCACTCGAGACTGAAGAGGCTACGAAGAATGCTTTCGTCATGCCGTTCATTTCCACGATTCTCGGCTACGACGTCTTCAACCCTGCCGAAGTCGTCCCTGAATTCACCGCTGACATCGGCGTCAAAAAGGGTGAAAAGATCGACTACGCGATCGTTCAGGACAACCATGTGCAGATGCTCATCGAGTGCAAGCACGTAGGCGCTCCGCTATCTCTTGAACACGCTTCGCAGCTCTTCCGATACTTCGCAGTGACGAACGCTCGCATCGCGATCTTGACCAACGGTGAGGTCTACGAGTTCTATACGGACCTGGATGCGCCGAACAAAATGGATTCCAAACCGTTCTTGGTTCTTGATCTGTCTGACATCGACATGACGCTCATCCAAGAACTGCAGAAGCTAAGCAAGACGGAGTTCGACCTGGACTCAATCATCAACGCTGCCGGTGAACTCAAGTACGTGGGCCAGATCAAACGAGCAATTGCTTCCCAGTTCAAGGAACCCTCGGACGACTGGATCAAGTTCTTCACCAACCGGGTCTACGAGGGTGCATACACGCAGAAAGTGAGGGAACAGTTCACTCCGCTCGTTGCCAAAGCCGCGCAGCAATTCCTCAATGAGCAGGTCAATAACCGTCTCACTACTGCCTTGGGCGCGGGCTCAACTCCCCCGCCGATTCCCAGCGAGGATGCTCCCGCCGATGCAATCCAGAGCCAGGACGAAGCCGACAAGGACCTTAGAGAATCCGAAGATGGGGTGGTTACTACCCTTGAGGAATTGAACGGTTTTCACATCATCCGCGCGATCGTCTGCAACCAAGTGGATGTCTCGCGCGTGACGTACAGGGATGCGAAAACGTATTGCGCCGTCTTGCTGGACGACAACAATCGGAAGAGCATTGCGCGTCTTCACTTCAACCGCAGCCAGAAGTACATCGGTATTTTCGATGAGGACAAGAAGGAGACCCGCCAACCGATCGATTCGCTGGAGCAGATCTACGCACTGAGCGACGACCTGCGAGCGACTGTGGAGCGGCTCAATGCCTAACTGGATACGCTCTAAATACTTCAGTTGTCGTTAGAAAGTTCCCCATGCTCATCCTCACCGCCGCTCTTGTTGCTGTCCTGGTCGGCAGCATCCTGCAACGGGTCTCGGGTACCGGCGTGGGGCTGGTCGTGGCTCCGGTGTTGTCGCTGCTGATGGGCCCGGCCACGGGCGTGCTGGTGACCAACGCGGCCACGGTGTGCTCGGGTTTCATGATCACGTTGTCCGTGCGGCGGATGGTCGAGTGGAAACACGCGGCCATCCTGATCGCTGCGGCCCTTCCCGGGGTCATCCTCGGGGCGCTCGTGGTCAGTTGGGTCTCTGCCGAGTGGCTTCAGATCGGTGTGGGTGCGGTAGTGCTCCTGGCCTTGGCCATCACCAAGTTCTCCCGCAGTACGGGTGACGTGAAACAGCGGAAAGCCGTTGTCCCGGCCGGTCTGATCGGCGGATTCTTCAACTCCACGGCGGGCGTCGCGGCTCCGGCAATGGTCGTGTACTCACGCATCACCAATTGGGATCAGCTGCGATTCGCCGCCACCATGCAACCGGTGTTCATGTCCCTGGGTGCATTGTCCGTGGGCTCCAAACTGATTGCGGGTGTGCCGTTCGTGCTCCCGGTCCCGGTGTTTGTGGCGTTCGGCTCCCTCATTGCCACGATCTTCGTGGGCATCACCGTTGGCACGTGGCTCTCGCATCGGATGGACAAGGCCGCGGCATCCAAACTGGCGATGACGCTGGCGGCGGTGGGCGGCGTCGTCGTTATGGTGCGAGGCGCGCTGGCTCTGATCCTGGCGTGACGGTATAAGGTTCCCTAGTACCAAATCCGAGGCGGAAATCGGGGATAGGGAACCACACATCGGCCCGCTACCGCCGGGCCGGCAGCTCGCGCACCTCGTGCCGCTTGCCGTAGGCCATGATGCCCAGGCAGACGACGGCGATCACCGCGCCCGAAAGGAACAGCCACGGGTAGGTGGTGACCTCGGAGATCACGGCGAGGACCATGGGCACGAAGAAGCCGATGTACGTCAGGGAGTAGAAGACGGCGGTGAGCCCGGCCAGGTCGTCCACGCGGGCAATGCGCTGGACCTCTTGCAAGCCGGAGACCAGCACCAGGCCATAGCCGCAGCCCAGGATGGCCGCAGAAATCAGCACGACCGGCAGGAACAGCGTGGCGGATGCGAAGACGGCGCTGAGCATGCCGATGACCACGGCGATCATGCCAACCACCAGGGAACGGATGGAGCCGTCGCGGTCCAGTCGCTTGCCCAGCGGCTGGATGAAGAAGCCGAAGGTCAGGCACACCAGGCACAACAGGCCCGAGAAGGCGATGCCGTAGTCGGGCCCCACGACCTCCGCCATGAGGGCCGGAAGGATCGCGTAGCCAGAGGCCGCACAGCCGAAGACCCACGGGGCCGACGGTGCCACCACGAACCAGAAGCGATGCTGCTTGGCCGCCGGGATCTTCAGATCGGACCACAGGGAACCGATGTGGCGACCCGTGGTACGCGTCTCCGGCGCACCGGCCACGAGGAACACTGTGGAGATGCAGATCAAAATGTTGATCAGGTAGGGCAGCACCGTTTGCAACGGAGCGAACTGGGCCAGCGTGGCAGCCACTGCGGCACCCAGGGCAAAGCCCGCGGTCAAGGACAGCGAGGCTCGGCGCGCGCCGGACACCTTCTCCGGCTCAGGTTCGTACGGACGCCCGGAGAGTTCCTTGACCCAGGAGGTGCCCACCGCCATGCCCAATCCGAGAGCCACGCCGGACAGAACCCGACCGATGAACAGCACCGTGAGGCTGCCCGAGCCCAGGGCCAACAGCCCGCTGCCCAGCATCGCGATGATGGGGGCGGGAATCATCAGTGCCCTGCGGCCATGCCGGTCCGAGAGCGGACCACCGATCAGCAGCGCGGGAACGATACCCAGCACGTATGCCGCCAGGAGCATGTCCACGGCAACCTGATCGAAACCCTCCACGTGGCGGTACATCACCAGCAGCGGCGTGAATTCGTTACCGCCCCAGGCCACCGCGAATAAACCGGCGGCCACCCGTGTCCAGGGTTTGATCCTCATTCAACAATTCCTTCGTAGACGTGACGCAGGTGATCCGACAGCAGCTCTCGCACTCGCTCCGCGTCACCGTTTTCAACGGCGCGGACGATCTCGCGATGCTGATCCAGAATCTCGGAGGCCTTGTCGTCCACGGTTCGAACGGCCGTGGCGATCAGGCGCATCTGCCGGTCGCGCAGCCCCGAGTAAAAGGTGCTGAGCAGGGAGTTCCCAGCGGCCTCGACGATGGCCGTATGGAATGCGGCATCCAGCTCGGTGAACCGCTCCGTGCCAACTGCCTGAGATTGCTGCTCGAGCAGCCCGTTCAAGGCCGACGGCAACGCCGGGTCCCGCAGTGCCGCAGCCACGCAACCGCCTTCGACCACTCGGCGGGCTTCGATCACCTCGCGCGCTTCGGACGGCCCCACGGGAACCACCAGGGCACCCCGCTTGGGGTAGAGCCGCATGAGACCTTCGGCCTGCAGCCGCAGGAATGCTTCCCGGACGGGGGTGCGCGAGACGCCCAGTTCTTCCGCGACGATTCCCTCGGAGAGCAACTCCCCGTCCAGCTCGCCGGACAGGATCCGCGCTTTCGCGTGCGTGTACGCACGTTCTGCTGCGTTGGTTGGCACAGTTCTCCCCGGTCATCGGCGCTTAGATACAAGATGCATGCTAAGTGCCAGTGACCGTGATCACCAACTGGGCGGCCCGGCCAGTCCTTTGACACTCCCGCGGCAACTCATAAGAATCGAGGATATGAGCGCAGATCAGCGGGACCCCCAGGTACCTCCGGTCACTGCGCCCACTATTTACGACGTCGCTCGCCACGCGGGCGTCGCACCCTCCACCGTCTCGCGCACCTTTGCCCGCCCGGGCAGGGTCTCCTTCGACACCGCCCAAAAGGTTCGGGCCGCCGCTGAGGAGCTGGGCTACCGCGTCAAGTCCGCCAACCGCGCGGGACTGGACGGCGAGCGCCGCACCAAGATGATCTCGCTGATGCTCGCGGACATCTCCAACCCGGTGTTCTTCGAGCTGATCCGCGGCGCGGAGGAAGCGGCATCCGAGGCAGGCTATCTCGTGCTGCTCAACAACACGCACGAGGATGACCGCACGGAGCGGAACATCATCGAGCGCACGCTGCCCATGGTGGACGGCGTGCTGCTGACGAGTTCACGCATGTCCGACTCCGCAATCCGCATGATGGCCAAGCAGAAGCCCACGGTGGTGGCCAATCGCGCGGTGAACGGCGTGGCCTCCGTGGTCCCGGACAACGCCCGAGGGATGCGCCGTGCCGCGGAACATCTGGCTTCATGCGGCAGGCGGAATATTCTCTACGCCGCCGGCCCGGAAGCCTCCTGGTCGGACGGGATGCGCTGGCGGGCGCTGCGGGAATCCGCCCTGGAACTGGAATTGAAAGTCCACCGGATGGGTCCGTTCGAACCCACCTCGGAGGGTGGTCGCAGGGCGGCTCAGCACTGGCTCGACCACCGCGTACCCGCGGTGATCCTCTACAACGACCTCATGGCCATGGGATTCCTGCGCGAACTGCGCCAGCACAACGTTCGGATCCCGCAGGACGTGGCCGTGGTGGGTTTCGACAACGTTCAGGAACTGGACCTGATCAGCCCGTCGTTGAGTTCCGTGGCCGCACCCATGCACGCGATCGGCGCCACGGCCGTGCAGAATCTCCTGGCCATGGTTCGAGGAGCCACCCATACGGCGTCGAAACCCGTAGTGGTGCCGTCCCGGCTGGTCGTCCGCGAATCCAGCACGCTACCCGTGCAGGGCGGCTGACTCATTCAGCAACTCACGGCAACCCATTGCCTGAGCCGGTGTTCGCGGCTGGGATGGGGGTATGTCAACGTCGATAGCAGCCCATCCAGACCGATTGCTGCCGGCTGACCCGGGTACCCGGGCCATTGCCCGCAACCTTTTGAAGCAGGTCGAGGACCTGCCGATCGTCTCCCCGCACGGGCACGTGGATGCCCGGATCATCGCGGACAACACCCCGTTCCCAGATCCCACGGAACTGCTCATCAGCCCGGACCACTACGTGACCCGTCTGCTGCACGCCAATGGTGTGAACCTCTCCGACCTCAACGTGGGCAAGAGCAACGGCGCCGACCCGCGCGAGGCCTGGCGGATCTTCTGCCGCAATTGGCACCTCTACGACGGCACGGCCTCCGGCTACTGGCTGCGCTCCGAGTTCGTCAACGTGTTCGGCATCGACGACTCCAAGATCAACGAGGCCCACGCGGACGAGATCTACGACCAGCTCCAGACCATCGTGGAGCAGCCCAATTTCCGCCCACGCGAACTGTTCGAGAAGTTCAAGCTCGAGGTCATGGCCACCACGGACGACCCCCTGGATGACCTGTCGGCTCACGAACAGATCGCGGCGGACAACTCGTTTTCCGGTCGCGTACTGCCCACGTTCCGCCCGGACGCCTACGTGAAGTTCCACGGCGCGGGTTTCGCGGACAAGGCACAGAAGCTCATCGATACCGCCGGCGACGGTCTCTCCGGCTACGAGGGCTACATTCGCGCGATGGAGAACGGCCGCAAGTACTTCATCGACCGCGGTGCGGTGTCCGCCGATCACGGCACGCTCAATGCCAACACGCTGAAGCTCGATCCCGCGGAGGCCACCCTTCTGTTCGAGAAGGGCCTGCGCGGCGAAGCCACCGTGGATGAGGCCAACGCGTTCGAGGCCCACATGACCTACCAGTTTGCGCGGATGTCGGTGGAGGACGGCCTGGTCATGACCATCCACCCGGGCGTTTACCGCAACCACTCCCCCGAAACGTTCGATGAGTTCGGCGCGGACACCGGCCACGACATCCCGTTCGCCATGGAATACACCCGCGGCCTCCAGCCGCTGCTCGGGGATTTCGGCAACCGCGAGGACTTCCACTTCGTCCTGTTCACGATCGACGAGACCGTCTACTCCCGTGAGATCGCGCCACTGGCCGGCTTCTACCCGTCCGTGTACGTGGGTGCGCCGTGGTGGTTCATCGATGAACCGGACGCCATGTTCCGCTGGCGCTCGGCGATCACCGGCACCGCGGGCTTCTCGCGCTCGTCCGGGTTCATCGACGACACCCGCGCGTTCTGCTCCATTCCCGCCCGCCACGACGCCTCCCGCCGCACGGAGGCTGCCTTCCTGGCCAAGTACGTGGCCGAACACCGCATCAGTGAGGACCGCGCCACCGAGATCATCGTGGATATCATCGACGCCGCTCCCAGAAGGGTTTTCAAGCTGTGACCACCTCGAACACCACCGAACCGCGCCCCTTCAACCGCACCACCGTGGACGCGCCGCAGGCCCCGCAGCCGCGCCTGGTCCACATTGGCCTGGGCGCCTTCCACCGCGCGCACCAGCTCTGGTACACCCAGCATTCCGAGAACGACGCCGCTCGCCCCCAATGGAGCTATGCCTCCTTCTCAGGGCGTTCGGCAGATCTCGCCAACTCACTCGAAGCGCAGGACGGGCTCTACACCCTGGTGGAACGCGGTCCCGACAGTGACGAGTACGAGGTCATCAACGGCATCGTTGAGGCCCACCCCGCGGAGAACGTATCCCGGTTGTGGGAACTGCTGGCCGCACCCAGCACCGCGGTGCTCACCATTACCGTGACCGAGGCGGCCTACAACCTGGCCGAGGGCCTCGCGTTCGACGCCGCGCAGTCAGCGGTTGCCGAGGATCTCGCGTCTCTCAAGGCCGCATTCGCCGACGGCGCGTTCGGCCTCTCCGAGGTGGGCGTCCCGGCCACGATGGCCGGCAAGGTGGTCGTGGGACTGGCCGAGCGACGTCGTCAGAACGCCGGTGGCCTGGCCGTGGTCTCGTGCGACAACTTGTCCGCCAACGATGTGGCCGCGCACAATGCGATCCAGGGACTGGCCGCCGCCGTTGACCCGGAGCTGGGAGAGTGGGTCGAGGAGAACGTGTCCTTCGTGGCCACCTCGATCGACCGCATCACACCGCGCACCGAGGACTCGGTGCTGGCGGACGTGGCCCGGGAAACCGGCTACGCGGACCAGGTACCCGTGGTGACGGAACCGTTCCGCAGCTGGGTGCTGCAGGGCGAGTTTCCCGCGGGCCGCCCCGACTGGGAGAAAGCCGGCGCGGAGTTCGTGGACGACATCGAGCCCTTCGAGCGTCGCAAGCTGTGGTTACTCAACGGCTCCCACTCGCTCATGGCCTACACCGGCCAGTTGCGCGGTCACGCAACCGTGGCCGAGGCCATCGGGGATCCCGTGTGCCGCGCGTGGGTTGAGGAATTCTGGGACGAAGCAGCCCAGCACCTGACCACACCGGGACTCGACATCCCCGGCTACCGCGACGCGCTACTGGACCGGTTCTCCAATCCGCGCATCGCACACCACCTGGCCCAGATCGCGATGGACGGCTCCACCAAGCTGCAGATGCGCGCTGTACCGGTGCTCAAGGCTGAACGACAGGCCGGTCGCGCCGGAACCGCCGCGGCCCGGGCCATAGCCGCATGGATCGCCTACCTCGACGGCCGCACGGAGGTGTCCGATGCCCGTTCCGAACTCGTGTTGGAGGCGAGCCAGAAGCCCACGGATGAGCGAGTTCGCGCGCTCATTGCCGTACTGGATGCGGAACTCGCGCAGCAGGAGGACGTGGTGGATCAGATCAACGGATTGGTGAACGAGCTGCGTTGATCATCCGTTCTTACAGTCGACGCTGACCAGTGAAAGGTCGCACCGAGACGGCCCCGGCACGTGCCGGGGCCGTTTGGCTGTCGAGGCGACCGAGCGGCGTCGTCAAGCCACCAGGGGCGTGGCTCTGGCAACTCCCGGAAACCACGCGTGCTCCCCGGCCCCGCGGGTGGAAGCTGGGTGTAACCAAGGGTGAAAAACCCCTCGCTGACCTTTGAACCAGCGCCGCAGGGCGCGGATCGGCACACAGGCAAAGGAGCCTTAAATGTCAGTCCCAGCAACATCGCAAATACCGGCGATCAACAAACCGCACCTCAAGCCCAAGACCCTCTTCGGTTACGGCCTGGGCGACGCCGGATGCAACATCGCCTTCCAGATGACCGGCCTGTTCCTCTTGCTCTTCTACACCAACGTGGTGGGCATTCGTGCAGATCACGCGGGTGTGATCCTCATGATCGTGAAGGTCTGGGACGCGTTCGCGGACCTGTTCGCCGGTCGCATGGTGGACCGCACCATGACTCGCTGGGGCAAGTTCCGCCCGTTCCTGATCTGGTACTCGATCCCGCTGTTGCTCTCCAACCTGCTGTGCTTCTGGATCCCCGTGGACGGCTACGGTGCCAAGCTGGCGTGGGCCACCATCAGCTACGCGCTCATGGGTCTGCTCTACTCGATGGTCAACATTCCGTACGGCTCGCTGGCCGGCGCGATGAGCCAGAATCCCGTGGACCGTTCCCGTTTGGCCTCGGCCCGCATGGTCGGCTCCGGTGCGACCATTCTGCTGCTCTCCCTGTTCCTGGCACCGCGCATCAAGGGCGCAGAAAACCTGGCCGCGACCTTCCTGATCACCGCTGTGGCGTTCGTGATCATCGGTGCGCTGTTCTTCTTCACCACGTTCGCGACCTCCAAGGAAGTCGTGTACCGCGAGGTCGAACGTGTGACGCTCAAGGAAACCATTGCGACCGTTCGTCAGAACGGTCCGCTGATCCGCCTGTGCAGTTCGTCCCTCTTGTACCTGATCGCGCAGAACGTGATCGGTGCGCTGACCATTTACCTGTCCACCTACGTGCTGACCCGCTACTCAGAAGCCGGATGGGTGGCCACCATTTCCATCGTCATCACCACGGGCGCAGTGCTTTACGTGGGTCCGTTCGGCCCCACCGTGACCCGTGTGCTCGGTAAGAAGCGCGGCTTCATGTACGCGGCTGTTCTGGCAGCCGTTGGTGGCGTGTTGTTCTCCCTCAGCAACTTCCTCTGGTACTCCTTCGCACTGAGCCTGCTGGGCCTGTTCTTCATGGGCGTGGGCATGGGCATCCTCAACACCATGACCTGGGCCCTGGAAGCAGACACCGTGGAGTACGGCGAGTACAAGACCGGCATTCGCACCGAAGGTGCCACCTACTCTGCGTTCTCCTTCACCCGCAAGGTGGGCCAAGCAGTGGGCGTGGCCGTGGCCGGTTACATCCTGACGTGGAGCGGATTTGACGCAGCCAACACCGTTCAGTCCGAGGACACCGTTCGCGGTATGGCATTGGGCGCCGGACTGGTTCCTGCCGTGATCTTCCTGGGTGCCATGCTGATCATGGCTGCTTACCCCCTGACCGAAGCCAAGTTCAAGGACATCATGAAGTCCATCGAGGCCAACCGTCAGCTGCGTCATGAACAGTTGCAGCACGGTGACATCCCCAACTCCGTTCCCACCCGTGAGGACCGCGTGGGCCCCACCGCTCGCGACTCCCACCCCATGACCACCCAGTCCCCCGTTGTCCCGCCCAAGGATGACGACGCGCCGTCGGCCTAGAAACCGACGACAACCATTTGATTTCCGGAGAGGATAAATCCATGAAGATCACCTCGGCCAAGGTCATCGTGACCAGCCCCACCCGCAACTTCGTGACGCTGAAGATCACCACCGACGAGGGTATTACCGGCATCGGTGACGCCACCCTGAACGGCCGCGAGCTGTCTGTCGCCACGTACCTGTCCGACCACATCGTGCCGCTGTTGATCGACCGCGATCCCGCGAACATCGAGGACACCTGGCAGTTCCTCTACCGCTCCGGGTACTGGCGCCGCGGTCCTGTGACCATGGCGGCGATTGCCGCCGTGGACATGGCCCTGTGGGACATCAAGGGCAAAGTGGCCGGCATGCCGGTGTACCAGTTGCTCGGCGGCGCGTCCCGCCGCGGCCTGGCGACCTACGGGCACGCCTCCGGCCGCGACACCGAGGAGATCTTCGACTCGATCCGCTCCGAGCAGGAACACGGCTACACTGCCATTCGCGTGCAGTCCTCCGTCCCGGGCATCACCGCCCTGTACGGTGTGGCTGCCCAGTCGCAGTCCTCCGGCGAGCGCTACGACTACGAACCCGCTCAGCGCGCAGCCCTGCCCGCAGAGGAAGATTGGGACACCCGTGCGTACATGCGCCACATCCCCTCGGTCTTCGAGGCCGTGCGCAACGAGTTCGGCCCGGAGTTGCCGCTGCTCCACGATGGTCACCACCGCATGACGCCCATTCAGGCGGCCAAGCTCGGCAAGTCGCTGGAGCCCTACGATCTGTTCTGGCTCGAGGACTGCACCCCGGCCGAGAACCAGGACGCTCTGCGCCTGGTCCGCCAGCACACCACCCAGCCGCTGGCCATTGGCGAGGTCTTCAACACCATTTGGGACATCAAGGACCTGATTTCCGAGCAGCTCATCGACTACGTGCGTTGTGCCTCCACGCACTTCGGTGGCATCTCTCCGCTGAAGAAGGTCATGGATTACGCCGCGATGTACCAGGTCAAGTCCGGTTTCCATGGCCCCACGGATGTGTCCCCGGTGGGCTTCGCCGCCCAGATGCACGTGGGCATGGCCATCCACAACTTCGGCCTGCAGGAGTACATGCCGCACTCGGAGAAGACCAACCAGGTCTTCCTGCAGAACATGACGTTCGAGAACGGCCTGCTGCACCCCTCCGACACCCCGGGACTCGGCGTGGAGATCGACGAGGACGAGGCGGAGAAGTACGAATACGCCAACGCCTACCTGCCGTACAACCGCCTTGCCGACGGCACGGTCCACGACTGGTGAGCCCCGCCGTGACGTCGCTCAACAAGGTGGAACCGCTCGTGGTGGTCATGGGTGTGTCGGGGTCAGGCAAAACGACCATCGGAACCCTCGTAGCCCACGAGCTGGGAGTGGAGTTCATCGACGGTGACAGCCTGCACCCCATCGAGAACGTGCAGAAGATGGCCTCCGGCACCCCTCTCAACGATGACGACCGGTGGCCCTGGCTCGAGATCGTGGGCCGCACACTGCACGAGCGGGGTGAACAGCACGAGGGCATGGTGATCGCGTGCTCCGCGCTCAAGCGCAAGTACCGGGAACGGATCCGCTCGCAAGCGCCGTCGGCGTTGTTCCTGCACCTGGACGGGTCCGTGGCGGTGCTGACCCGGCGGATCGAGGGCCGCAGCGGGCACTTCATGCCGGCCACGCTGTTGCAGTCCCAGCTGGACACCCTCGAGCCGCTCGCGCAGGAGGAGGGCGGCTACAAGCTCGACATCGATCAGTCCGTGCCGGACATGGTGAACGAGGCGGTGACCAAGCTGCGGGCCATCGCGGCGGCGAACTCGTAGTCCACGCCTTCGCGGTAAGCATCCGAAGCGTCCCAGGGTGCTCGACAGGGCACCCCGGGACGCTTCTTCGATGCGCGTGCCCATCCGCGATCCGGGACGACGGCGCCGGGCCCGGCGCCGTCGTCAGCCTCGTCGGGTCGCCGGCATCGAACCGGTAGTCCCGCCCCTCACCCTCTGCGCAGCAGGACCGCGACCTCGTAGTGTCCGGTGTGGGGAAACATGTCCAGCAGTCGTGCTTCCACGGGCCGCAAGGACGGCATCCGGCCCAGGTCCCGCGCGAGCGTCGTGGCGTTGCACGACGAGTACACGACATGATCCACCGATGAGTTCTCGAGCCACGCGCACAGGGACGCTTCCAGCCCGCGGCGGGGCGGGTTGACGATCGCGAGCTCCGGGGTGCCGGGCAGATCCGCGGGGGTCGCGGCGGCGTCGTCGGCGAGGAAACGCACGGAGCCCGGACCCTCATCCGGTAGCCCCATGGCGCGGGCGGTGTCCCGGGCGGAGGCCACGGCCTCGGCGGAGATCTCGGTGCCCGCGACCTCGCGCGTGGGAGCGGCGACATGCAGCGCGAAACCCCCGACCCCGCAGTACAGGTCCCACACGCTCGCCGGGTCCACCGCGTCCACCCAGTCCGCGACCTGGCGGTACAGCTGCTCCGTGACCCGTGTGTTCGTCTGGAAGAACGAGCGCGGCCGGACTCGCAGGTCGATGCCGTTGACCGGCATGATCAGCTCGCCCTGCCGCGAGAGCAGGATCTCCTCGGCGCCCTCGATCACGGCCTTGTGCTCGGGCTGGATGTTCACGGAGAGCACGTCCGCGTGCGGCACGAGCTCGCGCAGCAGATCCGTGTTGTCCCGGATCTTGGCCAGCTGCCCGGTGCTGCGCAGGACGAACCGGATCATGAGCCGCCCGTCCGGGTTCCCCGTGACGATCAGGTGTTTGAGCTCGCCGCGCCGCTTGGCCACGTCGTACGGCAACAGCCGCACCCGCGCGATGAACTCGGCGAGCGCGTGGATCGCGCGCGTCAAGGGTTCGGGGTAGAGCGGGCAGTCGCGCAGGTCGATCCCGCGGCCCCCGCGGTCCAGGATGCCTAGGGTCGGTGCGCCGACCTTCCCGGCCACGACCATCTTGGCCTTGTTGCGGAACCCCGCCTCCACAGACGCGACCGGCTCGAGCCACCGCGGCTCACCGTGTGAGTCCACGAGGTCGCGCACGAGCTGTTGTTTGCGAGCGAGCTGCCGCGCGTAGGGTACCTCGATCACCGTGCAGGATCGGCACAGGTCCCGGTCGTAATATCCGCATTCCACCCGCTCGATTCTACGACGACGCCGCACGCGCCCCTTCCCCGCTCGGGCCGCCCGCACGCTGGTAATCCCGGCGGTATCGTGACAGCGTGGCACGAACACCGCCCCTTCCGCCCGAGGACCTGCCATGAGCACCCCACACCCCTCCCCCGCCGCGATGCGCGGCCGCAAGGACCCCGCACTGGGCGTCCGCCCGGTGGACTACACCTCGTGGCGCCCTTCCGAGCGGCAAGGGGACGCGGACGCCGTCGGCGATGACTCCGAACCTCGGGCCGGAGCAGCGCCGGACGGGACGCCTCGGTCAGGTCCCGGGCCCCGAACAGTTCCCGGCGCGGGCGGCACCCGTGCTGTTCCTGCCGTGGGCGGGGCACCCAAACCGGGCCCTGGGCCGCGCACGGTCCCCGCCGGGGAACCCACCACGCCCATCGCGTCCGAAGCACCACGCGAGCTCACGGTGGCCCCGCAGCTCGCGGAGTTCGTTCGCCTGTTGCGCGCGGGCATCACCCCCGACACCACTGCCCCCGAGCGTGCGTTCTACACCGTGGACTCCGATCTGTCGGGGGCCCCGGCGCTCGAGGTACCCGCGGACGGCGTCGTCGTACAGGGCGTGTGGGACGTGAGCGAGAGCGCGCTGCAAGCCGTCGTGGCGGACCCCGAGGACACCTGGACCGCGGACCTCGGGCGCACCGACTACTACGTGCGCGGCCGGCTGTGCGTGCAGGTGACCCGGGCGGAGCACCGCGTGGTGGGGATCTACCGCAGCGGGTGGGCGATCGCCCGGCGCCCGGACGAGACCTGGGCGGACACCCCCGACTCCCTCGAGCACACCGGCGCGAAACCCGGGGGCAGCGGCACCCGCTATCCCACCAACCGCAGGGAACTGCTCGAACGGTTGCGCGGGGCGGGCTTCGAGGTCACCACGTCCGGGCCCACCCACGGGAAGATCACCCACCCGGACGTCCCCGGTAGGTTCCTGCCGTTCTCCTCGACGCCGTCCTCGCAGCGCTATGGCCGCCACGTGACCACCGCGGTGAAGCGGGTCTTCGGGATCGACCTGCGGGACCCCGCGAAAACCCGGTAACTGCCCTAAGTACCCCCTAAAGGGAGGGCAGGCATTTCCCCTCGGGAACCCCGGAATCACGTGCCAAAGGCGTATGCTTTTGCACAGTTCACTCCGCCCGTCCCGGGGAAAATGGTTAGTCTGGGCAAAAGTTCGTCAGGGGGCAAGCGCGCCGAGGTTCTTGGGGAAGAACCGGACGCCCGCAACGGAGACACGTATTACTTGGGGGATCATTCATGCTCACGTACTCGCAGCTGCGCCGTTCCAGGCCCGGCCACCGCTCACGCGTTCGCGAGGAGGACTCCGTACGCCACGGGTGGGTGCCTGCCGGGAACCGGTGGATCGCGGTGGACGTGCACGAACCCACGGCCACCGAGCGCGGCGGGACCGTCATCATCGTGGGGTCCCCGGGACGCGATCGCGTGACCCTGACCCGCAGCATGATCCACACGGCCCGGGCGCTGGCCGCTCACGGGTGGCGTGTGGTGCGCCTCGACTGGTCCGGGACCGGTCAGAGCCCCACCGCCGAGGAAGCCGTGGACGCCGGACTGTGGGTCGACGACCTGACCACCGTCCGCGATTGGGCGAGCTCCCACGGTCCCGTCCACGGGGTGGGCTTCAGCCTGGGCGGCACCGTGCTCGCCGCCACCGGGGATCATGGCTGGGCCTCCCGGCTGGTGCTGGCCCCCGTGTCCGGTAAGCAGTGGGTGCGCCACCAGAGCGCGCTGCGCCGCATGGGCGGGCCGGACCTACCGCCCCGCGTGAGCGAGGGCACGGAACTGATGAACCTGCAGCTGTCCTCGCACGGCGCGGCCGCGCTCAAGGCGCTTCCCGAGCCCGCGGACGGTCCCGATCGTCGGATCCGCATCCTGTCCGACGAAGAAGCAGGCGCACTCCCGATCAACGTGCACCCCCGCGCGGCCGCCGTCCCCGCCCGTCTGATCGCCACCGTTCGCACCGCGCTGGACGCCGCCCCGGCCGGGACGACGCCGGATGACACCGCTCGTCCCGACGGGGACGGCCTGGTCCCCGAGCAGGAGATCACCGTGGACGTGGCCGGGACACCCGTGGTGCTGCGGCGCTCGACCAGCGGGGCCGCCCGACGCCCGGCCATCATCACCGAGCCGGTGACCCGCGACCACGACGCCCCCGGGCTGGCGTTCATCTCCCCGGGTTCGGAGGTCATGGAGGCCTCCGGCGGTCTGTGGCTGCGCACCGCGCTGCTCGCGTCCGCGCGCGGCGCCGTGTGCTTGCTTGCCGAACGCTCCGACACCGGCGAGCTCGTGCGCTCGGACATCACGCAGGACTCCAACCCGTACGCTCACCAGACGCTCACCGAATCCCGGGAACTCGTGATGCACCTGAGCGAACTCACGGACGGTCCGCTCCTGGGGGCGGGCATCTGTCTGGGCGCGTGGGGCCTGGTTGCCTCGGCCCACGAACTGCCCGCAACCGTGAGCGAACGACTCACGCTCATGGTCATCAACAACGTCGCGTGGCAGCGGGCACCGTGGCGCTACTGGCGCCAGGGCCTGCGCGGCGGCCCCCTGGCCCCCACCCTGCCCGGGCAGGACGAGGCGGCGGCAGCGCCGTCGTCCGCTCCCACCGCCGACGACGCACCCGCCGGCTCCCGCTGGGATGCCGTCCTGGCCGGGCTCAACGCCTACGTGGGGACGACGGCGCGCACCGTGGTACGCGGCACCCGTCACCGCGCCCGCAACGCGTCACCTCGGGTCAATGCGCTCGCGGCCGGGGTGGGGGTCATCGACGTCCCGCAGCCCACGCTGCGCCGGCTCACCAAGATCCCCGGACTCACGGTGGACGCGGTCTTCGGACCCGCCGATGCCAAGCACTGCGGGGTCACACCCCAGCGCCTGGGCCCGCGCAGCACGCTCACCGTCCTGGACCCGTTGGACCACTCGCTGTTCGCCACGGAATCGTGCCGCCGGATGGTGGATTACGTCCTGGCGTACGTGCCCGAGGTGTGAACCGCGGCGCGTACGGGACAGCGGGCCGATGACAACCGCCGGCAAATGACTCAGGAGCCCCGCACGGGTGGCGTTGCCAGCACGTGCGGGGCTCTCTCGTCGATACGGCTCATGGGGCCGTCATGAGGTGACGCTTCACCCGGCCCGTTGAGAGATCGTCGGCTACTCGGGCTCGGCGCCCACCGGTACCGATGGGGCGCTCAGCGCCCGCACCCGCGCGGCCGCACGACCCTCGTCGGTGAGAGCTCCGCTGACCGGAACGTGCACCGTCTCACCCGGGAGCACATGGACGTAGCCGTCCTCGGCCACGGCCCCGCGGGGCAGGTCCAGGGCCACGAATCGCGCAAGTCCGAACGCCGTCACGGCCACCGACCACTCCCCCTGTTCCGTCCTGACCCAGTGAGCGTCGAGTCCCGGATCGGGTGCATCGTTGCGTCGCGGTCCGCCGGTCAGGTGGACGTCCCGGGCGAGCACGCGACCGGAGGGGTTCACGAGCTGGGCGGACACGGCGTCGTACTCCCGCTCGCCGAAACCGTACGCGTGGTCGAGGTCCCGGAACGTACCGTCCGCGAGGTCCGCGCGGATCACGGTCTCGCCGCGCGCGGGCACCGTGACCGGGATGTCGAGGGGTTGCTGGCAGCCGCCGTGCACCGTGGCCACGGTCAGTCGCAGTGTGGCCGTGAGTGGGGTCGGGCCGTCGTTCCAGACATGGACGGGTAGTCCGTCGCCGCCGGCGGGGAGGAAGGACACGGCCACGGGCGCGCACGCCCGGCGCATCCCGTACCACGCGGCGGTGGGCCGCCCGGAAGCATCCAGGACACCCCACCCGGGCCCCGCGGCCATGGACAGCGCCGAGAGCACGAGCGCTCCCCGGCACGGCGAATCCCTGCTGCGCCACTGGGCGAAAGTCCGCTGGAACACGTGGGCGAGCGCGGCGCGCTCGTACTCGAGGCGCTCGACGTGACCCGTCCCTGCGCTGTCGGACGCGGGCTGCCCCGGGGTCGCCAGACCGGCGTCCGGATCGCTGTCCCGGTCCAGGAACAGTCGGTGGACATAGATCGCGGTGGTGTCCTCGAAGGTCCATTCCGCCCCCGGGTCGTGGGCCACACGGGCGCGCCACGCGTCCGCGGAATCCCCATCGTCCAGCGGACCGTCCGTCCCGAATTGCTCCCGCACCGCGGCGGGTTCCGGCGGCACCGCGAAGGCCAGCGCCTCCGCCGCGAACCGCACCCCGCGGGTCACCGCGTCCTCGAGCGGTCGCCCGTAGGCCCCCACCCCGAAGTAGTGGGACACGCCGTCGGCCGCGTCCGTGGGAGCGACGGTCGGCACCGACGACGCCGCCCGCTCCCCCGAGGCCTCGCCCGTCTCGTACGCGTGCTGCGCGGCGTCCAGGTCCGCGTCCGAGCACGGAGAGGACGGGACGACCACCACGTCCGCATCGGCCTCCCCGACCGCGCGGGGAACGTCCCGCAGGACCACGTCCGTGCGCCACTGCTCGGCGGGCCGGCCCGCGAGCACGGGGGCCTGGATGACCTCGGTGCCCCCGGAGATCACGACCGTGGACGGATGAGAGGCTAACCGGGAGGTGAGGTATCGGACCTCGTGGCGCAGCCCGGCGCGCCACTCGGAATCGTCCGGCGGGTCCTGAGGCCCCAGGGCCACGTCTTGCCAGACCATGAGACCCAGCTCGTCGCACGCGCGGTGGAAGTCCTCGGTCTCGTAGCACGCCGTTCCCGGGACGCGGATCATGGTGCTGCCGCCCGCGTGCAGGCGTTCCAGCACGTCACGGGTGCGCTGCGGGTCCGCGGCCACCTCGAAGGGGTCCGCACCGGCCCACACGGCACCCCTCGCGAACACGGGGACGTCATTGATCCGCAGGGCCAAACCGCGATGGTCCCGGTCCCGCGGTTCGGCACACACCGACCGGAACCCCACGGCGTACGTGCATTCCCCCTGCCCGGTGCGCACCCGCACCCGGTACAGCGGTTGCTCGCCCATCCCGTGCGGCCACCACAGCGCGGGGTCGGGCACGGTCACGTCCACGGTGAACGTTTCGCGCGATGTGGCATCGGACGCGGTCACGACGCGCTCGGCGGTCACCGGCTGCGCGTCCACCTCATAGGGAGGCTCCACGGTGATGTGTACGGTTTCACGCGCATGTTCCACCGTAGCGCCGCGGGCCACCGGAACATCCGGGTCCGCTGAGCATCCGACGCCCGCCAGCTCCGCGGCCGCGCCCGCGCTCCCGGCCGTGTCCGCGTAAAGACCCGGGGTCGTACCCGTGGCCGGGCCGAGTTCCACGGTCACGACGCCGCTACCGTCCTCCCTGACCCGCGTACGCACCGCGCGCGGTACGAGTCCGAGCGAGGGGTGGGGAGTGTCGTCGTCGTCGGCGGAAGAAAGAAGTGGGACAGCGCGCAGGCCGCCCCACGGACCCAGGACGGGCAGCGCACCGGGCCAGTCGATCGAGCCGATCAGCGGGGTGCGGCGCCACCGCAGGGAGCGGTCGGACACGAGCGGCGACAACCAGCGGGCGCGCGGCTTGCGCGGCACACTCACGGACGCCGTGGGCAGGACCCGCAGGGCGATCTCACACGGCCCGGACGGTAGCTCCACGATCACGTCCCACGGTGCGAAGGCACTATGGGACTCGTGCACGACCCGGTCCGCAACCAGCAGCTGCGCCACGGTGGCCACGCCCGTGGACATGAACCGGTGCCGACCACCGGCGGTGGTGACCCGGGTGCGGTACTCCCACACGGTGTCGGGACCGTCAGCGGCCAGCACGGTGGCCACGCGGTCCTTCCCGAGGGCGTCCCGCAGGGCACCGGACACCGTCCCCGGGACCCGCGCGGGAATCCCACGAGCGAGGGCATCGCCCGGGTCCTGCGACGGGTCGAGGCGCCGGAGCGTCCACGCGGCGTCGCGCACCCCGGTCACTCCCCCAGGCCCAGGGCCTCACGCACCGCGCGCATGCCCGCGGTGTGCCCGGCCACGAACGCCTCCGCGGACGAGTCGATGCGCGGTGTCCTGCCCGAGGCCGCCCGGGCGAGCTTGAACTGCAGGGTCTTGGCCGCACCGGCGGCGGCGTCGAACTGCTCGGCGGCCTCGATCAGCTGCTCCGCGTCCACGTCGCTCGGCCACTCCTGCGCACCGCGGGACAGGTACCGGCACGCGTGGGCGGCGAGCCCGGACGTGAGACCGGCCTGGCGCGTCGTCGCGAACGAGTACTGGTGGAAGTACTCCATGCCCCGCTCGGCGAGCACCGGGACGTGCTCCCGGATCGCGGCCACGAGCCGGTCGGCCGCCGGATCGGGGTGCGCGGAATTCCCCGCCCCAGCAACAGGAGCGCGGCGCACGTGCCCCCGCGCGATCTCCACGGCGCGCTGCCACAGCGCCTCGGGCGCCAGGGACCGGATGCCGTCCAGGCGCACGAGTTCCACGTACGGGTACGGGACCCACCCGGAACCCACACCCGTGCCCAACGCGTTGTCGAGGTCCTCCCCGTGCAGCACGTGGACACCGTCGTTGTGCAGGTAGACGAGTTCCCCCGCGACCGGATCCAGGCGCAACGGCACGATGGACGTCTTGGTATGGGCCCGCCCGTAGGACACGCCCTCGGTGTCCGGGAGGTGGTAGGCGTCCACCTCCACGATCAGGGCGTCCCCGCGGGACATCACCAGCTGCACGTGTTCAGCCAGGGGCCGCCACGTGTCGTACTCCCCCACCGTGAGGCCGTAGAGCGTCTCGAGGTCCTCCTGCCGGGGCTTGAGGAACTCCCACTGGTCCCCCAGGAAGTCCGCGCTGAACGCGGCCCCGAGCATGGGCAGCGGGTCCAACCCGAGGGTCGCGGTGAGACCGATCCACACGTCCATGTAGCAGTTCGTGGGTGACCACGGTTCCACCGGGTCGTGCAGGACGGAGCGCGGTGCGTTCGCCACGGTGAGCGACTCGCACCCGCGCACGGCCAGGACCTCGTGGCCGAAGGGCTCCCGCACGGACGCGGTATCCGCCGGCCCACCGTGGTTCCAGGTCACGGCGGTCATGGCAACCCCAGTTCCTGACGCACGGTCACGGGCCACGCGGCGGTGTCGAAACCGTGGCGCATGGCCAGGGCCAGGGCCACCCGCTCCAGACCGAAGCCGAAGCACGCGGAGTGGGCCACGGCACCGTCGGCGGTGTGCATGCTGAAAGCCTCGCCGAAGTGGTCCTCGTGCAGGTTCGCCGAGGCGATCGCCGTGGGGTGGCCCGGGTAGACCTCCGTGAGGATCTCGAACTTCAGCTGCGCCTCACGCTGACCCGCGCTGAGCAGCTTGCCCGCGCGGCCGAAGAACGGGTCGTTGGCGGTGTCCGCCTGGACCTCGAGCCCCAGGGAGCTCAGCAGGTTGGTCCCCGCCTCGAGCCACTTCTCGCGGTGCTCCCGGGCCTCCTGCGGCGTGCCCAGGCACACCGCCTCGAACATCCGGAAGGTCACGAAACGCATGGGGTCCGGGCTGGGCTCGTGGCGGTAACACTCGCCCACGAGCTCGAACACCGAGCCGTCCACCTGCGAGCCCTCGAGGTACGCGTACAAGGGGTGGCACACCGCGGGGACCAGCGCGTGGCCGGCCGGGGTGAGCTGGGCGGACCAGTCACCGTGTTCCTCGTACGTGGCGAGCAGCTCACGGTGGGCCTTGTTGTCGCCCTCGAACGCGGAGATGGTCCCGAGTAGTTGCGGGAAGGACGCGACGTAGTCGGTGCGCTCGAGCAACCGGGTCCCGTTGACCGGTGGGAAGCGCAACCGGCGCGTTCCCGCGTCCGGGGACAATCGCGCCGCGACCTTGCGGGCCGCCGCGGCGATGCCCTGCACGACGTCCTCGGCCTGCGGACCGAGCCCAATCACGCCGTCCCCGAGGGTGGGCAGGAACCAGCCGTGGGCCTCGAGGCCCTCGCGGAAGGTGTCCTGCAGCTGGGAGAGGTCCTGTGTGGTGTCCGTGGCGCTCATCGTTGCCCCCTGGAAACGAGTTGGAGTGTGGCGGTGTGGAGCAGGATGCGGTCGTTGTTGACCATGACCGAGGGCCCGATGCTGTCCCGGTACAACCGGGCCAGGCTCACGGGCGAACGATTGGCGAAAGCGGTGATGCCCACGATCACCATGGCGTCCCCCACGATCCGGCGCACTGCTTCCGCGCCCGAGACCTTGAGGGTGTTCATGGCGATCGCGAACTGCATGGACTCGGTCACGGCCGGATCGTCCCACGCGGCCTCGTAGCGGGCCACGCTCGCATGCACCACGTCCGTCATGGACTGCAGCTGCACCTCGAGTTCCGCGAGCCGCAGCGCGGACGGCGGTGTGGTCCCCGGGGTCTTACGCGCGGCCTTTTGCACCACGGACCGGGCGGTGAGCCCGGCCTGGGTAGCCATGCCCAACCACGCGGAGGCCCACAGGCAGTGGGCCGCCGGGAGCATGGTCTGCGCGGAGATCGTCTCGAACAGCACCGTGAACATGGCGTCCGCGGGCGTGGTGGCGTCCAGCTCGAAGGACTCGGAGCACGTGCCCCGCATCCCCAGGGCGTCCCAGCCACGCTGGCGGTCCAGCTGCAGGTTCTCGGCCTCGACCACCAACAGCACCTGGTCGCTCGACGCCGCGTCCTCGCTGCGCCGCGCGGTCACCAGGATCGCGTCCGCGTACGCACCGTAGGAGATCACGGGGCAGCTCTTGTGCAGGGCCACCCGACCGTCCTCGATCGGGCGCACGGCGCACGTGGAATTGCGGGTGTCCCCGCCGATCTGGGCCTCGGTCGTGGCGGAGGCCAACAACAGCCCCTCGGCGGCCACACGGCGGGTGTAGTCCCGCAGGAAGTCGGTGTCCGCGTGGCGGGTGAGGCACAGCACCTGGGAGTGGTGCATGGCCAGGATCATGGCCGTGGAGGTGCACTCCCGACCCACGCGCTCGAGCATCCGGCACAGCTCGGTGATGCTGTAGCCCAGCCCGCCGTCCGCCTCCGGGATCGGCGCGGCCAACAGGCCCTGGGCGCGGGCCTCCTCGATGGCCTCCCGCGGGAACCGGGACTCCGAGTCCACCGCGTCCGCGAACTCGCGGGCCACGGCGGCCACGGCCTCCGCGCGCGCGGCGACCCGCTCGGCCCGGTCGGTGTCCTCGGCACCCCGCTGCGGGGTGTCGGTCAGTACTGCATGATCAGTCATTGTTGATCGCCTCCACGGCCTCGGTGATGGAGTTGATGGACGTGAACGTGGCCTTGGTCAGGCGCTCCTCGGGAAACTCGATGTCGAACTCGTCCTCCAGGCCCAGCATCACGTTCACGGACGCGTGGGAGGTCATGCCTGCGCGGTACAGGTCCGCATCCGCGGCGATCGTCCCGGCGTCCTCGGACAGCTTCCCGTGCTGGCCCAGCACGGAGCGGACGGTGGTCTCGATGGCGGTGGAATCCATGGGGTGAACCTCTTTCGGTTGATGTGGTGGTTTTCGATGTCCGCGCCCCGGGTACCGGTCGGCGCGGTGGTCTGGCCTACGGTCAGGGCTGGGGTGAGCGGATGGCCAGGGCCACGGCCATCGCGAAGCCTCCGTCGTGGGACGTGCTCACGCTCCACGCCCCGAGTCCGGCGCCGCGGGCCAGGCGGGCGGCCGTGCCCCGCAGTTCCACGTGAGGGGCACCGTGGGCGTCCGAGCGGATCATGATCTGGGGCCAGGCCACGGCGTCGTCGGCGCTCGGGCGCAAGACCTTCAGCACGGCCTCCTTGGCCGCGAAGCGCCCCGCCACGGACTCCGCCGCGAGCGGGCGTCCGTCCGGACGCGTGAGGTCGGCGATCTCCTCGGGCGCGAACAGTGCCCGCAGGTACCGCTGCCCGCGCTGTGCGAGCGCTTCGGCCACGGGCGCGACCTCCTGCAGGTCGCAGCCCACGCGGGGTACGCCGACGACTCCGTCCCCTGCCTCGGTCCCGCGTGTCACGGTCACGGGCGCGCTCGTCACGACGAGCTCCGTGAGGTCACGTCCTCGAATGCCGAGGGCACCGACGGCTGGGGCGAGGCGCGCTTCACGCCCACCCGATCGGCCCAGCGCCCGAGGGCGACCGTGGCCGCGGGGGTCCAGCACGGGAACTCGTGGCCGCCGTTGCACTGGCCCGCCTGGCCGTACTCGGTGTACTGGTAATCCACTCCCTGTGACTCGAGCTCGCGCGCCATGGTCACCGTGGTGTCCTTCAGAGCGGGTTCGATGTCCCCCTCCTGGCCGTTGCCTCGGCCAGCGAAGAGTTGCACGTGGACATTCTTGAGCTCCCCGCTCCGGACCGCGGGATCGTTCGCACGCCACTGTTCCTCGGTCGTGACCGAGCCGTTGCCGAACACCGAATCGGTGCGGCCCGTGGCCTCCCGGGATCCCGTGGCGATCGTCTGCTTGGCCTCGTTCGAGGACAGGTCCAGCAACCCGGACAGGCTCACGGCCTCCCCGAAGAGATCGGGACGTTGCTCGGCGTAGCGCATGGCGCCGTACCCGCCCATCGAGTTGCCGATGATCACGCGGTGCTCGCGGTCCGCCCTGGTGGACAGGTGCTGATCCACCCACGGGACCACCTGGTCCAGGTGGAATGTCTCCCAGTTCTGCGTGAGTTCCTCCTGGGACGCCCAGTCCGAGTACCAGCCCACCTTGCCCCCGCTCACGATGACAGTGATCACGGGCAGACCCTGGGTGAGCTGCTCGGCCTGACCCGCCTCGTACCACTGCAGGGCAGGGGCCTCCGTGGCACCGCTGCCCGGGAGGAGATACACCACCGGGTACTTCTTCGCCGGGTCGTAGTCCTGCGGGGTGATCACCACCACCGAGTTGCGCCCTCCAGGGGCCTCCGCGGAGACCTGATCCGTGCTCACCGCGAGTTCCGCGGCCCGCTCCGAGAGCCCCCGCGCACCCGTCACGGTGATCCCGTGGGACGGTTGCGTGAGTTGCTGCGGGTCCGCGAAACCCACCCGGGACAGCGCGGCGTCGTCGAACCCCAGGCTCTCACCGGAGGAGGACGGCGCGTGGTCGCCGGACCCGCCGGCCGCGCAGCCGCTCAGCAGTACGGCCGTGAGGGCGCACCCGGCGAGCGCGCGGGCGCTGCGTGTTCTCAGACGGCGCACGGGACGACCACCTCGGCGGGTGAGGGGCTCAGGCCCAGGGCGGCGTCCACGATCTCGAGGGCCGTGAGGCGTGAGGCGTGGGCCTGGAGGGAGTGGTCCAGGGCGGGCACGTGGGCCACCCTGATCCGGCGACCCTGGCGCTGCAACCGGGCCAGACCCTCCTCCCCGCGTTCCTGCTGGAAAAGCAGACCGTCCTCCGGCCCGAAGTAGAACGTGACCTCGGCGCCCCGGGACGCGTACTCCATGACCACCTCGGGAACGTTGGGGATGTTGCGCCGGCCCAGCACGAGCCACACGATATACGGCATGCGGCGGCGCACCCGGTCCTTGGCGCGCGTGCGCCAGCTCGTGGTGACCTCCACGTCGCTCATGGTGCGCAGCTGTTCCAGCACGGCGTCCACGTCCCAGTTGCGATAGAGCTTGTCGTAGTAGCTCTCCGCCGCGCGCCACGCCACGTTGTTGAGCACCACGCGGGTGGTCATGGCGCTCGTGGGCGGGGCCATGGCGACCAGCCAGCCGCCCACGCACAGCCCCACCCCGGTGACCTTCTCCCCGGTGCGCTCGGCCAGCCACGCGGCACCCAGGTCCAGGTCCGCCACGCCCTGCCCCGTGTAAGGGTTGATGTCCTTGACCTCGTCCAGGCCAGCGGCGTCACCGCAGTGGTGACGCTCGATGCGCAGCGCGGGGACACCGCGCGCGGCGAGTCGGCGTGCCTGCACGGTCCACAGTCCCGTGGGCCCGTCCTTGGGGTCCGCGGACGGCGGTGCGAGCACCACCGCGCCGGCCCCGGTGCCGTCGCGGCCCACGGGATGGGTGTAGGAGGCCGGCAAGTGGTCCGGGCCCAGCTCCAGCAGGTCCTCCTGGACCTCCGCGCCGAACTCCGCCACATGGAAGCACGCGGTCGTCGTGGGACGCCAGCCGCTCACGTCCACCCAATCCTCCCTGTGGGACGTGGTGGGGACGGAATCGTCCAGTCGACCCACGAGGGCGGCGATCGCCTCCGGGCTCGCCTTCGCGTAGATCGCGGCCACGCCGTATAACTTCTTGGCGATGCGCCGGTCCTCCTCGCGCACCGTGATCAGACCCGGGGTCTTCATCTTGCGGGGATCCGGTAGGGCGCGGATGGCCGCGGCTTCGGCGTCGGTGAAGTGTGCGCCGCCGATCTCCACGCCGTCGGGGACCTCGGGCGGCAGGATCAACCCGCTCGTGCGCCGCAGGCCCGTGTACTGGCGCATGTAGACGGCGCCCGAGACCGGTTCCCACAGCACGCGCCGATCGAACGGCAGGGGTGAGGTCGCGAGCACACCCGCACCGATGCGCAGCCCGATCCCGTGCACGGGCAGATCAGGTCCTACGAGCTCCCGCGCGGCACGGTGGGCCACCGCGAGGTCCTCGTGCCACACCTCGAGCGGGTTGCTCAGGGCCGGACGCGCACCGGATTCGGAGGTCCCGCTCCACGCCAGGCGGATCACGAGCCACCCGGATTCCGCGGCGCGCGCGGCCACGAGGCGCATGCTGCGGTGACTCACGACCTCCTCGCGCGCCAAGGCCGGCGCCACGATCACGGCGCCGCGCACACGATCGTCCGCGGGGCCGTGGACCCACGCGTGGATGGTGTGGTCGTGGTCCGTCAAGAAAGTTGCCTGCCCGGCAATACGCATGAAATCTCCCCCAGTTCTGCTCCGGTGCGCCTCAGCCGCGCCCCTTCGCACGTCCCCCGTGGTGATGGGTGCCCTCTCGAAGACCGGGCCCCACCCCGAAGTGCGGATCGATGCCCCGAACTCCGCGTCACTTTCGCGTTCCCCCGCGGGAGTCGTGCATGTTTGCACTCATAAAGCATAGCCAGGGAGACACCGGTCGTGACCGAGATTACCGTCCCCTAATGTGTGGTTTTACATCAAGATCACTGTTTTTCGCGCTCCCACCTGAGGTGATACCCACGTGTACCTATATGAGCCCACACAGAATTGTCATCACTGTGGTGTTAGGTGCTTGTGCACACGATTATGATGGCAAACGTCGGCACACGCGAGATTCGTGTTTCGGCGACATTCACCGCTCCCGGTGGGACAGCCATGAGGCATTGCTGCACCACGTGGCGCGGAGGCGGACTGGGGAAGTCCGCCCATTCGGGAAAAGCGGCAGCGGCTGAGTTGCTCCGCTTTTCATGGGGGAGGAGATAGCGTGGCAGCACGCGTCCTGATCATCGGACTCAACTATTCACCGGAACACACGGGCATCGCGCCGTACACCGCCGGCATGGCTCGCGCGCTGCGCGAGGAGGGATGGGACGCCCGGGTCATCACGGGTCTCCCGCACTACCCGCAGTGGCGCGTCCACGAAGGGTATTCGCACCGCCGCGCCGCGCACGAGGAGATCGACGGCGTGCCCGTCCTGCGCGTGCCGCACCCCGTTCCCCACGACGCCGGACAGCTGCGCCGGCTGGGGATGGAGATCGTCTTCGGCCTGCGTGCCGCGACCGCCGCGTGGGGCGATCCCGACGCCGTCGTGGTCGTGAGCCCCGCCCTGTTCTCGTCGGCGATCGTGCGGGTGCGCGCCGCGCTGAGCCGCACGCCGGTGATCGCGTGGGTGCAGGACATCTACACCGCCGGGCTCACCGAGACTGGCGCGGCGAGCGGACCCGTGGCGCGCGTCATGCGCGGTATCGAGAGCACCTTCCTGCGCTCGTGCCAGGGGGTGGCCGTGATCCACGACCGCTTCTCGGACTACCTGCGCCGCGAGATGGCCGTGCCCGCGCGCCGGATCAGCACCGTGCGCAACTGGACCCACATCTCCCAGACCCCCTCGGTGGACACCGACGAACTACGGCGTCGTTTCGGGTGGGGCGCGGGCGACGTCGTCGTCCTGCACACGGGCAACATGGGTGCCAAACAGAACCTCGCGAACGTCGCCGCGGCCGCGGACGTTGCCGAGCGCACGGGAGCGCCGCTGCGATTCGTGCTCGTGGGCGGCGGGCACCAGCGCCCGCAGCTCGAGGAGCTGGCCCGGCGCACGCCGCGCTTCGAGGTCCTGCCCGGGGTCGACGACGAGACCTACGCCGGACTGCTGCGCGCCGCGGACGTCCTGCTGGTCAACGAACGACCGGGGCTCAAGGAGATGTGCGTCCCGAGCAAGCTCACGAGCTACTTCACCGCTGGCCGTCCCGTGCTCGCGGCCGTCGAGGCCGAGAGCCCGTCCGCCGCCGAGCTCGACGCCGCGGACGCGGGCATCCGTGTGGCGCCCGGGGATCCCGAGGCACTCGTGGCGGGCGCCCTGCAACTGCACGAGGAGTGGATCGCGACCGGCGGCGCCACGCACCGCGGCGGACGCCGCTACGTGCGCGACGTGCTCAGCGCCGGCGCCGCGGTCCGCGCCTTCAGCACCGCGCTGCGCGCGCTGCTACCCACCGAGACCACCGCACCTGCGGCGGCACTGCATTCCTGATCGGCCGGGACACCCGTCCCGACGTACCACGTCACACAGGGGAGACCACTCATGACCAAGAAAGCACTCATCACCGGCATCACCGGGCAGGACGGTTCCTACCTCGCGGAGCTGTTGCTCGCCAAGGGCTACGAGGTCCACGGCCTGATCCGCCGCGCGTCCACGTTCAACACGTCCCGCATCGACCACCTGTACCAGGACCCGCACGACCCGCAGGCGCGGCTGTTCCTGCACTACGGCGATCTTTCCGACGCCGCCCGTCTGGTCACGCTGCTGGGCGAGATAGACCCGGACGAGGTCTACAACCTCGCGGCCCAGTCGCACGTGCGCGTGTCCTTCGACGAGCCCGAGCACACGGGTGACACCACGGGCCTCGGCACCGTGCGTCTGCTCGAGGCCGTGCGCCGCGCCGGGGTGAAGTGCCGCTTCTACCAGGCCTCGACGTCCGAGCTGTTCGGGGCCACTCCCCCGCCGCAGAACGAGGACACCCCGTTCTACCCGCGCTCCCCGTACGGCGCGGCCAAGATCTACTCCTACTGGATCACCAAGAACTACCGCGAGGCGTACGACATGTTCGCCGTGAACGGGATCCTCTTCAACCACGAGTCCCCGCGCCGCGGCGAGACGTTCGTGACGCGCAAGATCACGCGTGCCGTGGCCGCGATCGCGGCGGGCAAGCAGGACCTGCTCTACATGGGCAACCTGGACGCCGTGCGCGACTGGGGCTACGCGGCGGAGTACGTGGAGGGCATGTGGCGCATGCTCCAGGTGGACGAACCGGAGGACTTCGTGCTAGCCACGGGCCGCCCGTCCACGGTGCGCGAGTTCCTGGAGACCGCGTTCGAGCACGCTGGGCTGGACTGGGAGAAGCACGTCCGCTTCGACGACCGTTACCTGCGCCCCACCGAGGTGGACGCGCTCATCGGTGACCCGTCCAAGGCCGAGCAGAAGCTCGGGTGGAAGGCCACGGTGCACGCCCCGGAGCTCGCGCGGATCATGGTGGACGCGGACCGCGCTGCCCTGGAGTGCGCCGGTTCCCCGTGGATCGACACCGTGTCCGAGCGCATCTGGACGCCGGAGCACGCGGCGTGAGCGCGGACGTGGCGAACCGCCGGGACACCGCTGCCGGCCAGGAGCACTGGCCGCACACGGTGAGCGACCCGGCCGATGCCCGCACGACCGACGACGTCGCCTACACCCCCGGCGCGCTGGACCGCTCCGCGCCGTTCTACGTGGCCGGTCACCGCGGTCTCGTGGGTTCCGCCATCTGGCGTCACCTCCAGGACGAGGGTTTCGAGAACCTGATCGGTGCGAGCTCCCGTGAGCTGGACCTGCGGGACCGTGCGGCCGTGGAGGCGTTCATAGCCGAGCACAGGCCGCGCTACCTCGTGCTCGCGGCGGCCAAGGTGGGCGGGATCGGCGCGAACAATTCCCAGCCCGTGGACTTCCTGTCCGACAACCTGCGGATCCAGCTCAACATCCTGGACGCCGCGCGCACCGCCGGCGTGGAACGCGTGCTGTTCCTGGGTTCCTCCTGCATCTACCCCAAACTCGCGGAACAACCGCTGCGCGAGGACTCGCTGCTCACGGGGTACCTGGAGCCCACCAACGACGCCTACGCGATCGCCAAGATCGCCGGCATCCTGCACGTGCAGTCGATGCGACGCCAGTACGGGCTGCCGTGGATCTCCGCGATGCCCACCAACCTCTACGGCCCCGGGGACAACTTCTCCCCGTCCGGCTCCCACGTGCTGCCCGCCATGATCCGCCGCTACGACGAGGCCGTGCGTGCCGGTGACACCGAGATCACCAACTGGGGTTCGGGTTCACCGCGGCGCGAGTTCCTGCACGTGTCGGACCTGGCCACGGCGTGCCTGTACCTCATGGAGCATTACGACGGGCCCCAGCAGGTCAACGTGGGCACCGGCGAGGACGTGACCATCAAGGAACTCGCCGGCCTCGTGGCCTCGGCCACCGGGTACGAGGGCACCACCTCGTGGGACACCTCCAAGCCGGACGGGACGCCCCGCAAGCTTATGGACGTCTCCCTGTTGCGCTCGCTGGGCTGGTCCGCCTCGATCGACCTGCCCACCGGGCTCGACGACGCCGTGGCCTGGTACCGCGCGCACCGCGAGCAGGCGCGGGGCGCCTGAGCGACCGGATGCCCCACTTGATGCGGGGACACTCCGTGTGATGAAGGGACACTCCGTGTCATGGGCGAACTCTCCGCATGATGCTGTGACGACCCGAGCGATGCGGGTCGTCTCCGCTGCCCCGCGGGGATGGCCGCGGCGTGCCGACCGCAAATAGCATGGGAGCCCGGCGTTCAGAGCCGAGCGCCCTGCTCGAGAAGGCAGCCATGGACATCCACGCCTACGTGGTCGATCACGTCGATGCACCGTTCCGGTGGGAAGAACTCACCGTGGACGAGCCGGGTCCCGGTGAGGCGGTGGTTAAGATCGTGGCCACGGGCATGTGCCACACGGACCTGAACACCTAAGCGGGCAACATACCGCTGCCCCTGCCCGGAGTGCTGGGCTACGAGGGTGCCGGGATCGTCACGAGGATCGGCGCGGGCGTGGAGAACGTGGCCGTGGACGAGTCCGTTCCCCTGGAACTCGCGGGCCCCCTCGCGTGCGGTATCACCACCGGGGCGGGAGCCGTGCTCAACACCGCGAATCCCGGCCCGGGTGAATCCGTGGTGGTCTACGGTGTGGGTGCCGTGGGGCTCGGGGCCATCAGGGCTGCCCGCAATTCGGCCGCGGCCACGATCATCGCGGTGGACCTGCATGACTCCCGCCTGGAGCTCGCCCAGCGCTACGGGGCCACGCACGTGATCAATTCCGAGAAGGAGGACTCGCTGGAACGGATCCGGGAGATCACCGGAGGGGCAGCGGACTACGCCATCGAATGCACCGGCGTGATCGCCGTGCTCGACGAGGCCATCGAGGCGATCGGCATGCTCGGCACGTGCCTCCTGATCGGCGGCGCACCCACGGACGCCCGGTTCTCCACGGACCACATGCGCACGCTATTCGGCAAGCGGATCGTGGACACCCTGGGCGGTTCACGGACCTCCCAGGAGATGATCCCCGCACTGCTCGCCCTGTGGAAGGTCGGGCGGTTCCCCTTCGACGAGCTCGTGCGGACCTACCCCATGGCCGAGATCGAACAGGCCATCCGGGACACCCGCTCCGGGGAGGTCATCAAGGCGGTGCTCACGCTCGAGTGAGCACCGCCCGCCGCGCCGCGGGACGCCACGCGTCCACGCCCAGGATCGCGATCGCGAGCAGCAGCGAGCCGTCAAGTCCGTGGGCCAGTGGTACCCCAGGTAGAGCCGACTGAACGCGACCACCCCGATCAGCACCACCCCCGCCGCGGCCACCCACCATCGGGTGAGCGGGGAGCGGGAGGGGCGCGGGGTCGTCGTACCCGTTGCGGCCTCAAAGGACGACGCCGCCGCGGGACCCGCCGCCGGTGACCGCGGGCTCGTCGAGGCGCCCGCGCAGGAAGGTGGACCGGCCGGTCGCCGGGGTCGAGGTGGACCGGCCGGTCGCCGGGGTCGAGGTGGACCGGCCGGTCGCCGGGGTCGAGGTCGTCATGGCGTCATGCTGCGTCCGCAAACCGGGAACGGGTTGTGCGTTGGCCCTACGCCACCAGGAGCCAGCAGCCCGCCAGCCCGATGGTCGAGAGGACCGCAGCCACCAGGAACGACCGCCACGGCGCACTGCGTCCCACCAGGACGTATGCGACGAGGACCACGGCGAACTCACGGATGACCAGCAGCGTGGCCGCGAGGTGCAGGTCGAACGACGCGACCCATGCGATCAGCGCACCGAAGACCACGCCGATCACCGGACCCACGAACGTCTTCCAGGCCGCACCGGTGCGCACGAGCAGCACGGAGGCCGCCCAGGACAGCACTACGGGGAAGGACACCATGGCGATGAACGGCACCATGGACATCGCGGGTTTCCAGTCGCCACCCAGCAGGGGCGTGAGGACCACGCTCGCCGTGAGGGCGATCAGCACGCACGCGAACGCGAGCATGAGCGCGCGCAGCAACAAATGGTCACTCGCGCTCCGGATCTCCTCCGGGGTCTCCTTGTCCGCGATCCCCACACGCACCACGTTCGCGGTGGACGCGGCCAGGGCGTCCCCCGGGGCGCGACCCACGGCGCTGCCCGCGGTGTAGGTACCGAGGACAGCGGTGCCGGCGAACACGGCCATGAACAGTCGCTCGGCCTGGCCCTGGAACCAGGACACCAGCGCGTAGCCGGACATCGTGCCCATGTCGGAGAGGATCGAACGCTCGCCCGGAGTGGAGTGCGGCAGGGGCTGGGTGTTACGGCGCGCACGGCGCCAGCACAGCAGGGCGAACATGCCCTCCGTGACGGCCAGCTGCAGGGCCGGGCCCAGCAGCGAGTGGGTCAGTACCAGAATGGTCCCGCCCACGAGCAGACCCACGAGGGAGGCCCGCAACTGCATCCGGGCCAGGGTCCCCCACTGGTTGGTGGCCTGCAGTGTGCCCACGTACAGCAGACCCAGGGCCCCGAAACCGGGCGCGAGCGCCACGGGCAGCACTTGGAAGAACTCGCCCCAGTTCTCGAGCGTCCCGTTGTGCAGCAGGAACAGCATGAGCCCGGTAAGGATCACGAAGGCCAGGACGGGCATGATCACCCGGTAGCGGTTCATGATCTTCATGCCCCCGGGTTCGGTCAGCACGCGGATCACCGCGAACCGGGCCCCGGAGTCGATCGTGACCTGGATGGCCGTGTAGAGCAGGGTCACCACGTTGTAAATACCCACGTAATGCGGGGACGTGAACGCGGCGAGCGTGAGGATCACGATCGCGGAGGACATCCGCGGGATCGCGCGCTCGATGAGCGACTTGATCTGGTTCAGCATGCCGGTGCCGGGATGAGGGTGGCGGCTCTCGCCAACTGACGCCGCGCGTAGTGCCGCGTCCCGGGGCGCACCCCGGCCACGATGGCCTCGAGCTGTTCCCGCGTGCCCCGGATGGATCCGGGGACCCCGCCGTTGGCCTCGAGCCACGGCCGCCCGGAGGCGCGGGCCCACGCGGTCCACGCGCGCCGGATCTCGGGGTCGGAGACGATGCGCTCCAGGTAGGTGTCCGAACTCGACAGCTGGCTCTCACTCAACCGGTAGGCCACCACGGGGGTGGCCAGTTTCACGATCCGGGCCCCGGCGCGCAGGGCGTCGAGCCACAGGACGTAGTCCTCCGCGGTGTTGGGCCGCGCGTAGGCGTCCGCGGCCACGAGCGCCTCCCGTGTGGCGAGCATGCTCGAGTGGAACAGGGGGTTGACGAACGGCAGCAGCAGTCCGATCTCGCGGGTCGTGAGACTGCCCGGGTACCCGGGGCGCAGGAGCATCCCCCGCCCGAAGCGGATCCCCGTGCCGCACACGATGTCCGCGTGGCGCACGGCCCGGAAGCCCACCCGGAAACGCCACGGCAGGGAGATGTCGTCCGAGTCCATGCGGGCCACGAGCTCGCTGTCCGTGGACTCCAGGGCCCGGCGCATGCATGCCACGGTCCCCCGGTTGACGGCATCGGTCCGGACGACGACGCGGCGGTCCGTCACCCGGCGGGCCGCACGTTCGGTCTCGGCGTCCGGGCCGTCCACGGACACCACCAACTCCGCGTCCCGCGGCATGGCCCGCAGCGTGGAACGCATGGCGCTCTCCACGGTGGCACCCGACCGATAGGCGGGCATGATGACAGTAAGCCTGGGCAAAGTGGTCCACTCCCCGTTGATGAAGCCCCGGGAACGCGGAGGTCGCCCCTCCACACCCGTTGAGCTGATTTATTTGTGAACTGCCGGTGTCCGCGGTGAAAGCTCCGTGGCCGGTGAAGATCTTATTCCCGCGGGCGGTGATTTCGTATCACCACGGCCGAAGATGCGTTCAACGATCCACAACCCCCACAGTGGCAGGATCGACAACGTCAAGAACACCTCGAGGGACTCCAGCTGCCCCACGATGCCTTGGAAGACGAGCGTGGATCCTACGGTGGCCAACAACAACCGATTGGTTTCACTCCGGCTGCGACTGTAGGCATCGGAGACCATGGCAGACACCAGCCCCAACACGAAGTAGCCGACGATCGCACCGAGCAGGCCGAAATTCAGGATCATTTCTGCGCTGAGCCCCGGAACCACGTAAATCTGGTCTTCCCCACCCAACAAGTCGTATCCCGAGACCTGCACCATGGACCGGAAAGGATTCTCCGCCGGGATACCCGCGAAATGCAGAAGCGCAAGCGGGACGTTGAGCAGGGCGCTCAACAGGGTCTCACCGTGGAGCGCCCCGTGGAACTGGACGTGGTTCTCGGCCCAGGCGGCCATGGAGAACCGCCCCCATTGCCAATCCACGAACGACCACGGGTCCGTGGTGGCACCTACGCGCCGGGCCGTGGTCGCGATGATAAACCCCACGAACACGGTCACGCCCACCACGATCAGCGGCCACCGCAGGACGTTGATCCGGGGCAGCATCAGAGCCAGCAGAGGAAATGCCACGTAGGCGATCTCGGAACGCCCACCGTTCCACGTGGCGCTGACGCCCAATGCGGCCAACCCGGCCACCAGGATGATGGTGTTCCACACCGCTGGGCCGGGCACACGCTTCCGGCTCGCGAGCGCCAAGACCAGGATCGTAATGCCCCACGGCAGCCAACCCGCCAGGAATGCGTAGCGGGCATTGCCGCCGTCCACGGAAATGATCCGCCCGCCGGTCTGGTCGGTCGTGGCGCCCATCACTCGCACGAGTCCCACGGCGCCCGCTGCTACGAGTACGAGAGCCAGGCCCCCCATGCTGACCCGGTGATGGGATACGAAGGAATACAACTGTTCGGGTATCAGAGGGCGCCGGGGAACCTGTCGGGGACCACGGTGTGCGGCCAGGATCCGCGGCCGCGGGATCGTCAGCCCCGCCCAGAGGGCACACATGCCCAAGAAGGTCGACCAGGCGGCCGTGGTCAAGCCGGATGTAGCACCTGCGGGAGTACCGGACATGGCCTCGTAGAATCCGCGGTCCCTGGACCACCCCAATACATGGGCGAATCCGGACAGGACGTTGGCCACGAGGAAGTTGATCACGAGCCACATCCGCAGGTTCAGCCCGTCCACCCGGTCCCTGGTCCAGATGTGGATGAGCGCGAGCGCACCCACGGCGGTCGTGGCCCCCAGGAGGAACACGGCCCAGCCGAAAGGAGTCATCGTGTTCATCGTGGGCTTCAGAGAACGCCGGAGTGTGCGCGCGAAGGGCGCACCTGGTTGGCCACCAATGCCACGGGCGTTTCGCGGAATCCCTGAACCGAGAACTGCAGCTGATCGGTCGAGGTCTTCCCGGGCACCGTGACCAGCAGGACCTCATCCGCCAGTTCGCCCAGCACCGCCGCGTCCACGGAGTCCTGCAACGGGGAACAATCGAGGACGACCACGTCGAATTCCGAACGCAACTCACCCACCAACGCAGCCATCGGTTCCGAGCACACCAGGTCACTCGGGCGCGGCGTCGGCGTACCCGCGGGTAGGAAGGTCAGCCCCATCTCGAGGCGAACAGTGCTCTGGTCTGCCCCGGCCCGACGTTCCACGAGATCCGAGACACCGAGGTGATTGTGCTGGGCCAGCAAAACAGTTGCCCCGCGGTCGGAGAGGTTGGCATCCACGAGAGCCACGCGGCTGCCCAGACCGGCAAAGCTACGCGCGAGTTCCACGGCGACCGTGGTGGCACCGTCGCCCGAACGCTGACCGGTCACCACCAGTACCGCGCAGCCGGCCACATGGGGCAGGACCTCGGCATGACCCTGTTGGATGCGCGAGCGCAGCGAAGTGACGTGAGGTGACACCTCCCGCGCCGGCGCGGATTCGCCACCCGCGGGAAAGAAGCTGCGCGCGTCAGTCCTGTGCTTCAGTCGCGGAACGGACGCGACCAGCGACGCACCCGGCACACGACGCAGCTCCGTCGTGGTCCGCGGTCGCCGAACCAGACTCTCCAACACGAAGGCGAGGATCACGCCCAACAGCGCGCCGCCGACCACACCGAACAACGGATAGAGCCACGACGGCAGGCCACTGGTTTCATCCGGGAGCTGCGCCCGGCTAAGAACCGTGGCCTGAACGGTGCCTCCCCGGTTGGCGACCTCGGGGGACAGTGACCCGACCCCTCTGATCAATTGATCCGCGACCCCGTTGGCAACCGTCTGGGCCTCCTGAGGCGAGTCCGCGGTGGCATCGACCTGGATGATGGAGGTGGCCGTCGGATTGGTGACGTCCAACATGTCCTGCAATTGCGCGACCGTCTTATCCACACCCGTGTCCTCGACGACGGGTTTGAGGATGTAGGGAGACGTCGCCACGGTCGCGTACGACTTCAGCTCTCGCGAAAGGTACGTGGCTGCCTGGTTCAACTCCGTGGCGGAGTCACTCGCGGGAATGGAGACGTAGAGGGATGACGTGGCCTTGTACGTGTCCGGAGACACCAAGGCGTAGATCCCCCCGGCCAACAAGCCCACCACGGTCAGTGTGGTGACGGTTTTCCACCATTTCTTCAAAATATCGACGTAATCATGCAGCGTCATGTGCCCTCCCAGCCCCTGATCACAATGAAAGACGGTTCGTCTCGGACGCTGCCCAGCCCCCGAGCACGTCCCACCAGTCTTTTCATCGCTCCCCTGTAATGGGCCTCAGTCTAACGCGCGAAATCATGTCGATGAACACGCAGATAGTTTCTGTGGAATTATTTTGTACCCGAATTGGGGGATAAACCTTCATCGGCAGATCTCGACAGCAATTGGAACCCGCAGGAAATGAGGGCTGCAAAACTGTTCGCAGAAGCAGAAACATTCCCACGACAAGTACGTTGCCCTCAGCAACGAGACAGTGCGCGACCTGCGCCGTTGCGGAAAGTCTTCCCGTACGCATGTGGGCAAGGACCCCGCCCCAGGCGCCCGTCGGCGTCGAGGAGATATCGAGGACGAAGCGACGGCATTACCCCCGGTGTCTCCACTTATGGGGTCAGAAGCAGGCGGATCGACGAGCGCAGTGTGCCAAGCTTGGATCCCGTAGCCGCGCGCCCGCGGGGAGAGCGGACCGGTTGCGCGCAGCGCGCAGCCCTATTTGCGGCTCGACGACAGGGGGAGACCATGACACACACGACGAGACGCCTGGCCACCTTCACCGGCCGCGGCTACGACAAGGGCCGGGGAACGCTGCAGTGCGCCGCGTGGGCCCTCGTGGCGGAACCGCTGCAGCGGTCCGTCCTGTGCCCGCCGAGTGTACGCACCCGCATCCTGCGGGCCTTCGGCGCGCAGATCGGGGAGGGCACACTGATCCGCCACGACGTGCGGATCCACTGGCCGTGGAAACTGGCCGTGGGCGAGAACTCGTGGATTGGCGTGGGCGCATGGTTGCTCAACCTGGAGCCCATCACGATCGGCTCGGACGTGTGCGTGTCGCAGGGCACCATGCTGTGCACGGGCAGCCACCGCGCGGACGACCCGGCCTTCGAGTTCGACAACGCCCCCATCACCGTGGCCGACGGCGCATGGATCGCCCTGCGAGCCACCGTCCTGCGCGGCGTCACGGTGGGCGAGGGCGCCGTCGTGGGAGCCACCGCGCTCGTCACGCGGGACGTCCCGGCCGGGGCGCGCGTGCTCGCCCCCGTGGCCACGAAGGCGTGAACGGCGTGCGGATCCTGCAGGTCGTCGCCCTGGTCTCGGGCACCAACGCGTACGGCGGGCCCACCACGGTGGCCCTCAACCAGTGTCGTGCGCTTGCCGACGCCGGACACGACGTGATCCTCGCCGCGACCGGCTCCGATCTGGGCGCGCCCCTGCCCACCGAACGCGACGGCGTGCGCACGCAGCTCTTCCGTCCCGTCCAGGCCCTGCCGGGTGCGGGTTTCGCGGGTCTCACATCGCCGGCCATGCTGTCGTGGCTGCGCCGGGTCGCGCCGACCGCGGACGTGGTGCACGTGCACACGGCGCGTGACCTGCTGACCCTGCCGGCCGCGTGGCTCGCGGAGCGCGCGGGCACCCGAACCATCCTGCAAACCCACGGGATGATCGACCCGTCCGAGAATCCCCTCGCGGGGCCCCTGGACGCCCTGCTGACCCGACGGGTGCTGCGGGACGCGCACCGGGTCTGCTATCTCACCCCTCAGGAGGAACAGGACCTCACCGAGGTCGCCCGCGGGCCCGTGAACCTCATGGAACTGCACAATGGGATGCCCGTATCCTCGCGCCCCCGCGTGCCGCGGGAAGACGACGAGTGTCGCGTGCTGTTCCTCGCGCGTCTGCAGGATCGCAAGCGTCCGCTCGCGTTCGTGGCCGCCGCGCGATCCCTGGCCGAGCGGTTCCCGCGCGCCACGTTCACGCTCGTGGGCCCGGATGAGGGCCAGGGGGACGCGGTGCGCGCGGCGATCGCGGCCGCGGGCCTCGGCGAGCGCCTCACGTGGGCCGGCCCGGTGGACTCCGCGGGCGCGGCGCGGTGGATGGCGGAATCGGACGTGTACGTCCTACCCTCCGTCCACGAGCCGTACCCCATGTCGGTTCTCGAGGCCATGTCCGCGGGACTGCCCGTGGTCGTGACGGACACGTGCGGGCTCGCGCCCACGGTCGCGCGAACGGGGTCCGGCGCGGTCGTGGACGACACCCAGCCACCCCTCGAAGATGCCCTCGCGCAGCTGATCGCCGATCCCGAGCGGCGACGGCGAGCGGGTCGGGCGGCCGCGGACACGATCGCGCGCGAGTACGGGATGCGCGCCGTCGTCGAGAAGCTGCTGGGCGCGTACCGGGACTGAGCGGACGGCGCGGTCCCGGAGGACGACGCCGCCGGGTCATCCCGCGCGCGAGCGCCGCGTTCGGGGGTGACCCGGAATGCTACGTCGTGAAACGGGGCGCCCGCGCCCCACCCCATAGGATGGACGGGTGAAGGCCTTACTGCTTGAGAACATCCATACCGACGCCGTTGACCTCCTGCGCAGCCGCGGAGTTGAGGTCGAGACCCGCAAGGGCGCGCTGGACCCCGCCGAGCTGAAGGAAGCGCTGCACGGCGTCGACTTGCTGGGGATCCGCTCGAAGACCCAGGTCACGCGCGAGGTGCTGGAAGCGCACCCGCAGCTGCAGACCATTGGCGCGTTCTGTATCGGCACCAACCAGATCGATCTGACCGCCGCCACGGACACCGCCACCGTGGTGTTCAACGCCCCGTACTCCAACACCCGATCCGTGGTGGAGCTGGCGATGGGCGAGATCATCGTGATGGCCCGTCACCTCACCGACAAGAACAAGGCGATGCACGAGGGTGTGTGGGACAAGTCCGCCAAGGGCTCACACGAGGTGCGCGGCCGCACGCTGGGCATCGTGGGTTACGGCAACATCGGCAAGCAGCTGTCCGTGCTGGCCGAGGCATTCGGCATGAAGGTCTACTACTACGACACCGTGGACCGCCTGGCCATGGGTAACGCCACCAAGTGCGACTCCCTGGACGAGCTGCTGGAGTCGGTCGAAACCGTAACCCTGCACGTGGACGGTCGCCCCAACAACGCCAACATGTTTGGCCGCGAGCAGTTCCGCAAGATGCGCCCGCGCTCACTGTTCCTGAACCTGTCCCGCGGTCACGTGGTTGACCACGAGGCGCTGCGCGAGGCCCTGGTCTCCGGCCACGTGGCGGGTGCCGCGGTGGACGTGTTCCCCACCGAGCCCAAGGTCGCCGGCGATCCGTTCACCTCGCCGCTGCAGGGGCTGCCCAACGTGATCCTCACCCCGCACGTGGGCGGCTCCACTGCGGAGGCACAGGAGAACATCGGACAGTTCGTGGCCGGCAAGCTGGTCGACTACAGCCGCTACGGTTCCACGAGCCTGTCCGTGAACTTCCCGGAGGTTCAGCTGGATCCGGAGATCGTCGGCACCCGTCTGCTGCACATCCACAGCAACCTGCCCGGCGTGCTGGCTCGCGTGAACTCGGTGCTGGGCGAGCACGGCATCAACGTGGACCGGCAGCAGCTGGTCACCAAGGGCCAGACCGGCTACCTGGTCACCGATTGCGGCAACGGCGTGACCCCGGAGGTCGTGGCAGCCATCGAGGCACTGCCCGAAACCATTCGGGTGGCCACCGTCAGCTAGCGCCACTCCCCCGCTGGCACGTCTTCAAACGCGACCGACCCGGCGAGAATCCGAACCAATGGCCCGCCCCCATTCACCGGGGCGGGCCATTGGCGCTCGTGACCCGCCGCGCGTCAAGGTTACGCGCGAAATACTCAGTAACTTCATAGAATAAATACCACGTAATCCCCATCACAATGACGTGGAGATCCCCATGAGCCACCCAGCGGTGCCCGGCGCGCACCTCAAGAACCTTGATCCAGATCCGCACCGCGGTGAAGAGGTCAACTTCCAATCCCCCGGCGAACGTGCAGAGGCCGAGGACCCCAAAACCCACCGCATCAAGTGGCTCGGCCTGATCGCAGGTCTTGCGCTGGCACTCCTCGTGTATTTCTTGATGCCCGGCGACGTAGCCCAGGGCGCCCGCCTCACCGCGGCCACGGCCGTTCTCATGGGTGCATGGTGGATGACCGAAGCCCTCCCGCTCCCGGCCACCGCCCTGGTTCCGCTGGTGGTCTTCCCGGTCCTCGGTGACGACGTCAAGTTCGACGACGTGGGAGCTTCCTACGGCAACAACGTGATCTTCCTGTTCATGGGCGGCTTCCTGTTGGCCCTGGCCATGCAGCGCTGGAACCTGCACCGCCGCATCGCCCTGCTGACCGTCAAGGTCATCGGCACCAAGCCCACCCAGATGGTTGCGGGCTTCATGGTCGCGACCGGCTTCCTCTCCATGTGGGTCTCCAACACCGCAACCGCCGTGATGATGCTCCCGATCGGCGTGTCCGTGCTGCTGTTGGTCACCAAGATCGGCGACGGGACCGACACCGGTGCCGACGCCACACCTGAGGGCGCCGCATCCGACGCTCGCCAGGCAACCGACGACGCCGCTCCGGCCACCTCCCAGGCCGGCCCCGACACCGAAGTTGACCCCGAGGACAGCTCGGTGAAGCAGGAGATCATCAAGTCCAACTTCGGTACGGCGTTGATGTTGGGTATCGCGTATGCCGCCTCGATCGGTTCGCTGGGCACCATCATCGGCACCCCGCCGAACACCCTGATGGCCGGTTACCTGTCCGACACCCATGACATCCAGATCGGCTTCGGCCAGTGGATGCTGGTGGGAGTCCCGCTGGCGGTCGTGATGCTGGCGATCTGCTGGTTCTTGCTCACCAAGGTGTTGTTCAAGCCCGAAATCACCGAAATCCCGGGCGGCAAGGAACTCATCCAGGACGAACTTCACAAACTCGGCCCCATGTCCTCCGGTGAGAAGCGTGTGCTGGCCATCTTCATCCTGGCTGCCGTCTCTTGGGTGTTCATTCCGATGATTTTCGACACCCCGCCGATCTCCGACGCGGGAATCGCCATGACCATTGGTTTGCTGCTGTTCTTCTGCCCCGCCGGTGCCGCACGCGGCGTGCGTCTGCTGGACTGGGATTCTGCCGTCAAGCTGCCCTGGGGTGTTCTGTTGCTGTTCGGCGGCGGTTTGGCGCTGTCCTCGCAGTTCTCGGGTTCCGGCCTGACCGAGTGGATCGGCGAGCAGGCCCAGGGTCTGGGTGGCGTTCCCATGATCCTGATGGTGTTGGTCTTCGCGGCCGGCATCCTGTTCCTGACCGAGTTGACCTCCAACACCGCAACCGCCGCCACGTTCTTGCCGGTTGCCGGTGGCGTGGCCATGGGCCTGGGAATCGACCCGATGCTGCTGGCCATCCCGGTGGCGCTTGCCGCTACCTGCGCGTTCATGCTCCCGGTGGCCACCCCGCCCAACGCCATTGCCTTCGGCTCCGGGTATGTGACCATCTCGCAAATGATTCGGGGCGGCGTTTTCCTGAATCTGATCGCCATGGTCCTCATCACCCTGGTGACCATGACGCTGGCCGTATGGGTCTTCGGACTCACCTTCTAGCGTTCACCCGCTGTCGGCCCGCCAGGG
>NZ_BAAAQA010000004.1:0-47465 GCF_039531425.1 Kocuria atrinae | reverse complement strand
TCCGGGCCCTCAGCGTTAGACGGGAAGAACGTTACTTCTTCTTGTCAGACTTCTTGTCGCTCTTCTTGTCCGACTTGCTGGACTTGGCGGCCTTAGTGGACTTGGTCGACTTACCCGACTTGTCCGCTGCAACCGACTTGGCCGCGCCCTTCTCGGTGCTGGCGCTGGAGTTCTCCAGGGTTCCGGTCACGGACTCGATGTGCGAGCGCATGAACCACTGGAACAATTCGAGTTCCTTGACCTGGCCGATCAGCATGTCCTCGGTGATCGGGTCCACCTTGCCGGCCTTCTCAATGGCCTTGCGGTGGTCCTTGATCACGCCGGAGTAGACCAGATCCAGTGCGGCAAGGTGCTCCACACCGGTAGCGCGCATCACGTCGTAGTCGTCCCACTTCCGCGAGGAAACGATGGCGCCCGGCAGGCCGTTGGGCGAGACGCCCATGGTGGCCATCCGCTCGGCAACCTCGTCCACGAAGCCGCGAACGGTTTCGATCTGCGGGTCCAGCATTTCGTGGACGGAGATGAAGTTGGGGCCCACCACGTTCCAGTGAGCGTGCTTGAGCGTGAGCTGCAGGTCGTTCAAAGCGTTCAGACGCTGCTGCAACGTGTCAGCGAGAGCGTGGCCCTCGGTGGTGGTCAGACCCGGAACGGTGTAGCTGGCGTTCTTGTTGGACTTCTTAGCCATGTGAACCTCCTTGTGCACCCGGCGTATGAAACGTGCCGCCTCGTGGTGCGGTTTATTTTGATGTATTCATAATAACAAGTTCGCGAACACTCCACCAGGAACAAGGGTTCGCCCGCGGAGTAATTAGTGACGCCGGTCACTCATCGCATAGTCTTGGGGTAAGTACCTGAGACTTGGAGTATCGGATGACTGCGCCCTATCCCCACTTACTGTCCCCCCTCACCGTGGGTTCCACAACCCTCCCGCACCGCGTGATCATGGGATCGATGCACACCGGCCTGGAAGAAAAGGACGGCGGTGAACATGAACTTGCGGCTTTCTACGTGGAGCGCGTCCGCGGCGGCGCGGGTCTCATCGTCACCGGCGGTGTGTCCCCCAATGCCGAGGGAGCCACACGCAAGAACGGCGCCCACCTCAGTTCCGAGGATCAACTCCCTCGTCACCATGTGGTGACCCAGGCCGTCCACGAGGCGGGCGGCCTGATCGCCCTGCAGCTCATGCACTCCGGCCGCTACGGCATGCACGAGCACGCCGTTGCACCCTCGCCCATCCGCGCCCCCATCAATAAGGTGACGCCGCGAGAGCTGTCCGACAGTGAGGTGGAACGCACCATCGAGGACTTCGCGCACGCGGCACAGCTGGCCCAGCAGGCCGGCTACGACGGCGTGGAGATCATGGGTTCCGAGGGCTACCTGATCAATGAGTTCCTGGTCGAGCACACGAATCAGCGCACCGACCGCTGGGGTGGCTCACCCCAGGCCCGACGCCGCTTCGCCACCGAGATCGTGCGACGCGTCCGCGAGCGCACCAGCCCGGATTTCCTGATCATGTACCGGCTGTCCGCCCTCGATCTGGTGCCCGATGCCCAAGAGTTCGAGGACGTACTGGCCCTGGGCCGTGAGGTGGAAGAAGCCGGTGCCTCCATCATCAACACGGGCATCGGCTGGCACGAAGCCCGCATTCCGACCATTGCCACGAGCGTGCCCGGAGCGGGGTTCACGTGGGTCAGCCACGCCCTGCGTGAGAACCTGAGCATCCCGATCTCCACCGTCAACCGCATCAACACCCCCGAGCTTGCCGAAGAGGTACTGTCCCGCGGGGATGCAGACCTCGTGTGCATGGCGCGTCCATTCCTGGCCGACGCCGCGTTCGTCGCTAAGGCGCGCGAGGCGCAGCCGGATCGGATCAACACGTGCATTGCCTGCAACCAGGCGTGCTTGGACCACACCTTCACGGGCCAGCGCATGTCCTGTTTGGTCAACCCGCAGGCCATGCGCGAAACAGAGCTGATTCTCGGCCCCACGCGCACGGCCGAACAGATTGCCGTGGTGGGTGCGGGCCCCGCGGGCTTGGCGTTCGCAGAGGCCGCCGCGGAGCGCGGTCATCGCGTCACGTTGTTCGAGGAGCAGGCAGAACTCGGTGGTCAGTTCCAGCTGGCCCGACGCATTCCGGGTAAGGAGGACTACGGGCACACGATTCGTTACTTCAGCACCCGGCTCACCGAGCTGGGTGTCACGGTCCGCACCGGTCACCGGGCCACCACCCAGGACCTCGCTTTTGCGGACCGGGTGGTCGTTGCCGCCGGGGTCCACCCCCGTCAGCCCGGCATCCTCGGCGACACCGGCCCCACGGTACTCGGCTACAAGGACGTCCTGGATGGTGCCCCCGTGGGCCAGCGCGTGGCGGTGATCGGTGCGGGTGGCATCGGGTACGACGTCGCGCACTTCCTCACGCACAACCCTTCCGCGGACTTCTATTCCGAATGGGGCATTGACCGCTCGCTGGAAGCCCCCGGCGGTCTCTTGGCACCGGCACCCGAGCCCCCGTTGCGGCAGGTCACCGTGCTGCAGCGCAGTATCACCAAACCGGGTTCACGCTTGGGCCCCACCACGGGTTGGATCCACCGTTTGGAACTACGCATGGCCAACGTGGAGTTCATCACCGGAGTGGAATACCAGGAAATCACCGACCGGGGCGTTCGTATCACCGTACCCACCCCGGAACCGAGTGGCCGTGCCGGGGCGGAAGGCGGCGGCGTGGCCCTGGAAACCCCACGAACGGAAACCCTGGTTGAGGTGGACACGGTAGTGCTGTGCGCGGGACAGGAATCCCGCAATGAGCTGGCCGTGGAGCTGGCGGATGACTCTCGGCCCGTGCACGTGATCGGCGGAGCGGACGTAGCTGCCGAATTGGACGCCAAGCGAGCCATCAAACAGGCAGTGGAACTGGCAGCGGCCCTGCCCTGAGTCGATGTCGATCGACAAATCAGGGCAGAGCCGCGGCTCTCAACGCTCCGGTGAGCGGTGAGAACTAGTTGTTGCTGTTCACCGTGCCGGTGTTGGCGTCCACGTAGTAAGTGGCGTCGTTGTCGTTGATGTCCAGCTCGACCTCCCAGTTGAGGGTTCCGTTGTCCTCATCGAGGGAGGCGTCATCAAACAACACGGTGCCATCCTGCGATGACGCTTCATCGAAGACACTCTCGATGGCTTCCTTGATCGAAATGGATGCCTTGCCCAGCTCGTCCGTATCCTCCTGGTCCGGCGTACCGTCTTCCCGCTCTTCGGTGATGTTCTCACCCGCGCCGTCCAGAGTGACCTCGTGCTTGGTGTCATCCTGGATCACGTCAGCCTCGAACACGTCTTCGCGGCGGTCATAATCGAGTTCCACCACGTCACCGCCTTCGTACTTGGCGAGCAGGGTGTCAACGGCGGCCAGCGATGCAGCCTGCCCACCGTTCTCGTCGCTTGCCGCTGCGGAGCCCGAAGAGTCCTCGGTGGGTGTGGAAGCCTGACCGTCGCTGGGATCGTCGGTGATCTCCGCGGTGGACTCGTTCTCGGGAACCGCGGCCGTGGTCTCGGCGGGTGCCTCGGCAGCGGGTTCGTTGTTATCCCCTCCGCAGCCGGTGAGCAGGAGCGCACCGATCACAGCGGAGGAACTCAGGGTCAGAATTTTCTCAGTGTGCTTCATGATTCAATTATCCTCCTTGCCCGCTATGTGGCGGAAGATTTCACACGCGACTTCGCTCCGAATGAAAGCCATCTTCCCCCTCGCGGCTTTTCACCGGCCACTCAGCCACGGTGTCTACTATTCTGGGGACTACTCAGCGTCACACGCCTGCCTTTCTCCGGTTGGCGCGCACACGACAACGCCACGGATTGGCGCGGAAGGAGGCGGCAGTGGGTTTTTGGACCGGTTTGGAAAGCGGTATCGAAAAGGCCGTACGCACCGCTTTCACCGCGGGTTCCCGTAAGCGGGTAGAAGCAGTGGAGATCGCAAGCGCCCTGCGCCGTGAACTTGATCAGGAATCGTTCACCATCTCCGGGGGCCGCACCATGGCTCCCAACGTTTTCACCGTGCAGTTCTCCGACGACGATTTCCCTCGTGCCCAAGAATGGGGCACCCAATTGGCCGAAGAATTGTGCGATGTAATCATTCGTCATGCCAGGTCACAGGCGTATACGTTGCAGGGCGCGGTTCGGGTCAGCTTCATTCGCAACCCTGACCTCGAGGCCGGGGAATTCCAGATCGTGTCCTCGTCCGAACGCACGGATACCGGACCCGGGGCGGGCAGCTCCGCCGGAGCGGCGTCGGCCTCCGTGCAGGCGCCGGAACCGCCGCCCGCACCTCGCCAGGAGCCTCACTCTGCCCCGTTCGACGCCGCAGCATCCCCCGCGCCGCGCCCCGAGCCTCAATCCCCGGTGGGCTATGTTCCCGTGATCGAGGTCAGCGGCGAGCGTTTCTCATTGAACGCCCCGAGCGTGAGCGTGGGCCGCTCCACGGAGGCGGACATCACGGTGGAAGACACCGGCGTATCCCGCAAGCACTTGGAAATCCGTCAACAAGGCCAGCACTACGTAGCCGTGGATCTCGGTTCGACCAACGGTTCCTACGTTGACGGTGAACGCGTGCAGGGTCGCGCCGAGTTGGTCAACGGATCCGTGATTACCATGGGTCGAACCCGTTTGGTGTTCCGGTTGCTAGTCCCCAAGGAAGGGCGCTGACGTGTCTGAACTGACCATCACGCTGTTACGCTTTGGGTTCTTGGCGTTACTGTGGATCTTTATTTTCGCCGTGATCGCTTCCCAGGCCCGCGACCTGGCTGTCGGCAACAGGGCCCGCGCGGCAGTGGACAGCGCCCGTAAAAAGCGCGGGGCCCGCAAGGATCGCCCGGCCAAACAACCGGCGGGCAGCGGACCCGCCCCCACCACCACCGGTGGCACTCGGCACCGCCCCCAGAATCTGATGATCATCGACGGGCCCCTTGCCGGAAGCAGCTTTCAGCTCGGCTCCGCACCCGTTCTTCTGGGCCGTTCCAACGAGGCCACGGTTCCCCTCGAGGACGACTACGCTTCTGGCCGCCACGCCCGACTTTTCCCCCAGGGATCTCGCTGGTTCCTCGAGGACCTGGGTTCCACCAACGGTACGTTCGTTCAAGGCCAGCAACTCACGCGAGCGGCAGCTGTTGAACCGGGCGTTCAGTTCAAGGTGGGGCGTACCGTCATGGAACTGAGGCACTAACCCATGCCCATTGCTTTCCGTTTTGCCGCACGCTCCGACGTCGGCCGGATCCGTTCCAAGAACGACGATTCCGCGTACGCGGGTCGATACCTGGCCGTGGTCGCTGACGGTATGGGTGGTCACGTGGGCGGCGACGTCGCATCGGCGTCCGCCGTGATCGACCTGACCCACCTGGATCACGCGGGCCACGATGGCGAGGCCGAAACAGTCCTGGCGGATGAGATCCAGAACGCCAACCAGAACCTGGCCAAGCTGGTCCAGACCAATCCCCGTCTGGGCGGCATGGGAACCACCGTGACGTCCCTGCTGATCGACGGCGACACGATCTCCGTGGCCCACATCGGGGACTCCCGCGCTTACCGCTGGTCCGAGACCCAGGGTTTCAGCCAGGTCACTACGGACCACACGTTTGTCCAGCGGCTCATCGACGAGGGCCGGTTGCGCCCTGAAGAAGCCGAGAGCCACCCCCACAAGAACGTGCTCATGCGCGTTTTGGGTGACGTGGATGCCTCCCCTGAACTCGAAGTGCAAACCCTGACCCCCGAGGTGGGCGAACGGTGGTTGCTGTGCTCGGACGGCCTCAACGCGGTGGTCAACTCCCAAACCATTGAATCGATCATGCGTTCCACCGGGGACCTCAACCAGATTGCGAACTCCCTGGTGGAACTCACCCTGGACCGAGGCGCGCCGGACAACGTGACCGTGGTCGTGGCAGAAATCCAGGAGATCCCCCAGGGAAGCGAACCGGCCCCCACCACCGGGGAGACCGTGGGTGCCATCCCCGATGACAGCCGCACCTCGGACGAACAACTGGCCGATGAAGAGCTGTGGAACTCCAGTCTCGACTCGCCCGTGGCCGGTGCAGGTTATTCGGACAATCACCGCACCCCTGAGGAAACCAAGGAGTCCTCGGCGGCTGCGCTGCGCAGGGACCTTTCAGAACGACCCCACCTGCTGGTGGGCGCGGCGGCCAATGCCACCCAGACCGGCAGGATCCCCACGGTCACGGACTCCGTGGCCCAGCGCCGGGCCACCCTGTTGCGCACCTCCACCTTGGACGTCCCCTCGGACCCTGATGAAGTCCGCAACGCCCTGTTCGGTGAGCGGAGCCAGCGCAAGGGTGGCAAGCGGCGTCGTGCATTACTCATCGGAATCGTGGGGCTCGCAGCACTGGCGCTGCTACTCGGCGGATGGGCCGCCAAATCCTGGACCTCCTCGCAGTACTACGTGGGTGAGAACGAGGGCAAGGTGGCCATCTACAACGGCGTCTCCCAGAGCCTGGGCCCCATCAGCCTGAGCGATCTGGACAGCACCACGACCATAGAGGTGGACAACCTACCCAATTACGTCCAGGAGCGGGTGCGCGGAACCATTCCCGCGGGTAGCCACCAAGAGGCCGAACGCATCGTGAACGAGCTTGCCTCCGATGAAGACGACAGCCCGAGCCCCCAGCCCACCGGGCGCGTCACGGTGATCACTCCGACCCCGGAGGACCCTCGCTCGCCGTCGGCCACTCCCGAGACCACCGAGGGTGATGGATCGTGAGCAATACCGTAACGAACGCTCCCTCCAATGCGCCCGAGGAACAGGTCAAGCCCAAGCCCCGGCGGATCACCGAGCTACTTCTGTTGCTCGTGGCCCTGGCCATCGGAATCGGCGCGAACATCATGGTGGACCCCGATCAGCTCACCGAGGACCCGGCCCGCATCATCACCAGCGGCGCGGTTCTCGCCGGTGGCGGTCTCCTGATTCACGTGGTGCTGTGGATCCGAGCTCGCTACGCGGATCCCTATTTACTGCCCATCGCCGTGACGCTCAACGGGCTGGGCCTGGCGATGATCCACCGCATCGACCTGTCCACGGGCCAGACGGCATCCGACACCCAGGTGGTCTGGACCGGTCTGGCCATGGTCGTTGCCTGCGCGGTGCTCTGGTTCCTCAAGGACCACCGCCGTCTCCGCCAGATCACCTACATTTCTCTTCTGCTGTCCGCGTTGCTCCTGCTCCTGCCGATGGTCCCGGGCCTGGGCGTGGAGATCAACGGCGCCCGTTTGTGGATCTCCGTGGCCGGGCGCACTTTCCAGCCCGGTGAAATCGCGAAGATCACGCTGGCCATCTTCTTCGCCGGCTACCTGTCCACCAACCGCGACCTGATCATGCTGGCCGGCCGCAAGATCGGCCCGGTACGACTGCCGCGTTTCAAGGACATCGCACCGATGTTCGCCGCGTGGTTGATCGCCATTGGTGTCCTGGTGCTGCAGCGTGACCTGGGCACCGCGATCCTCTTCTTCGGGCTGTTCCTGGTCATGATCTATCTGGCCACCGGCCGCATGGGATGGATCGTCCTGGGCGTGGGCCTGATGGTGGTGGGCGGTTTCGTGGCGAGTCGCATCTTCTCCCACGTGAGCCTGCGCCTGGATTCCTGGCTCAACGCCTTTGAGCCCGAGGTCTACAACCGCTCTCCAGGTGGCTCCGGCCAGATCGTGCAGGGGCTTTTCGGCCTGGCCTCCGGTGGTTTGTTCGGTCAGGGCTTGGGCCAGGGCCGCCCAGACCTGGTCTCGTATGCCAACTCGGACATGATCATTACGGCCTTCGGTGAGGAGCTCGGTCTGATCGGGCTGGGCGCCATCCTGTGCATGTTCTTGCTGTTCGCCACTCGCGGTCTGCGTGCGGCCCTGGGTACCCGCGATGCATTCGGCAAGCTGTTGGCCGCGGGATTGTCCGCCCTCATGATCATTCAGTTGCTCGTGGTCATCGGCGGTGTGACCCGCTTACTGCCGCTGACCGGCCTGACCACCCCGTTCATGTCCGCAGGTGGTTCGTCATTGCTGTCCAACTGGATCATTACCGCGGTTCTGCTGGCCATCTCGCACACCGCGCGCCGCCCCGTCCTGACCGGGCCGGCCACTGACGAGGACTACGCGGAGCTCGAGGCTCATGTGAAGGCCGGCCGTGACGAGCAGGACTCGGAGAATGATCTCGGGGATTCCGAGCCCACCACCGAGCTGTCCTCCTCGCTCGCGGGTACGCGGGACACCAGCAACGACACCGGCACCGCGACCGAGGTCATTTCTCGGATCAGTGGCCGCTCCGGCTCCACGCCGCCCAACCGATCCAACTCGTCCTCGGAAGGGGGAACACAATGAACACGTCCATCCGACGACTGTGGTTCGCGTCCGTGGCCATTGTGATGGTCCTTCTCCTGGCTCTGACCTACGTGCAGTTCTTCGCCGCCAAGTCGCTTGAGGCCAACCCCTGGAACAACCGCGCCCTGTACGAGCAGTTCGGATCGGATCGCGGATCCATCCTGGTGGGCGGTGAGGAGATCGCCAAGTCGGTTCCCTCCCAGGACGATTTCGAGCACCAGCGCGTGTACGAGTCCTCGCCGCTATACGCGCACCTGACCGGGTACTTCTCCCTGGTCTACGGCGCTACCGGCCTGGAAGCGGCCATGGGTGAGCAGCTCTCCGGGGCCTCAGATGAGCAGTTCTACAACCGCGTGGTATCCCTGTTCTCGGGGAACCAGCCCACCGGCGCCTCAGTGGAACTCACGCTGGATCCCGAACTGCAGCGCACCGCGCACGACGCGTTGGAAGGCCACAAGGGATCGATCGTGGCCGTGAACCCGCAGACCGGTGAAATCCTGGCCATGGCTTCCAGCCCCGGTTATGACGCCAACCGTTTGGCATCCCACGACGCGGACGAGGTGGTCTCCGCCGCGGAAGAGCTCAACAGCGATCCGGACAAGCCGCTCGAGAACCGCGCAATTGCCGGGGACCTGTACTCACCGGGTTCCACGTTCAAGATCATCGACACCGTGGCAGCTCTGGAGTCCGGTCAGTACGACACCGATTCCACCCTGCCCAACCCGGCGGAGCTGCCGCTGCCCGGCACCACGGTCACGTTGCCCAACTACCGCCAGGGCGGCTGCGCGGCCCGCACCGAGGTGAATCTGGAATTCGCACTGGAACAGTCCTGCAATACGCCGTTCGCCTCGATCGCCATGGATCTCGGCCAGGACGCTATCCGAGACACCGCAGAGAACTTCGGGTACGGGCAAGACCTGTCCATCCCGCTGCAGGTAACCCCTTCACTCTTCCCGGAGGACATGAATGATTCCCAGCTCGCTTTGTCCTCCATTGGCCAGTACGACGTACGCGCCACTCCCCTGCAGGTGGCCATGATGTCCGCCGCGATCGCCAACGACGGGATGATGATGAAGCCCCAGCTGGTGAAGACGGTGCGTTCCTCGGACCTGTCCGTGATCCAGGACTTCGAGGCCGAACAGCTGCGCCGGTCCACCGACCCGGAGACCGCACAAACCGTCAAGGACCTCATGGTGCAGGTCGTGAGTGACGGTATCGCCGGTGGCGCATCCGTTCCCGGCGTGGAAGTCGGCGGCAAAACGGGTACCGCAGAGGTGGGAACCGAAGCAGGATTGAACGACTCGTGGTTCACTGGTTTTGCGCCCGCCAACGACCCCCAGATTGCGGTGGCAGTGGTTATCGAAGATGTTGACGTAACTACCGGTGCACAATTGACCAGTCCGAGCGCTAAGCAACTCTTTGAGGCGGTGTTGAACCAGTGAGACCATCGTCGAACACCATTTTGGGCGGCCGCTATGCGCTCACAGAACGTATCGCCATTGGCGGCATGGGAGAGGTCTGGAAAGCTAAAGACCAGGTCCTGGGCCGCATTGTGGCCGTCAAGATCCTCAAGGACGAATACAACGGGGATCCCACGTTCCTGCAGCGGTTCCGTGCCGAGGCGCGACACACCGCCCTGCTGAACCACCCCGGCGTGGCCAATGTCTTCGACTACGGCGAGGACGAGGGCTCAGCGTTCCTGGTCATGGAGCTGGTCCCCGGTGATCCGCTGTCCAATGTGATTGATCGCAAGAAGTCCCTCGAACCGGACACGGTGCTCAATTACATCGGCCAGACAGCCCGTGCGTTGGCTGCCGCGCACGCGCAAGGGCTGGTGCACCGTGATGTGAAGCCCGGTAACTTGATCATCACCCCGGACAACCGGGTGAAGGTCACGGACTTCGGCATTGCTCGTTTGGCCGATCAAGTACCCCTGACGGCTACCGGGCAGGTCATGGGCACCGCTCAGTACCTGGCTCCCGAGCAGGCCACGGGTCAGACCGCCACGGGTTCGTCCGACATCTATTCGCTGGGCATCATCGGTTACGAGCTGCTGGCGGGCAAACGCCCATTCACCGGCGAGTCCCAAATTGCCATTGCCCTGGCGCAGGTCAATGATCCGCCGCCGCCGCTTCCGGACAGCATTCCGGAGCCGGTGCGTGCCCTGATCATGTCCATGCTCGCCAAGGATCCGCAGGATCGTCCGGAGAACGCCGGCAAGCTCGCCAACGCGGTGGATGCACTGCGGCGCAATGATGTGAAGTCCGCCGTGGCCATGGTTCCCGGAATGTCTCAGTTCCTCACCGACCCCGAGGGCGAGGGCCAGCCCACCGAGGCCATGACTCCGGTCAAGGACGACCGCACTCGTCCCATGCCGCGGTCCACGGGTTCGGCGGCCGCCCCCGCGGTCGTTGGTTCCGTAGCCGCCGCGAACAGGCCGGATCCCAAGTACAGCGCACACCCCTCCACGGCACAGTTCGACGCCGTCGATCATTCCGACGGCGCCGGCAAGGGCGGTTCCGCATCGAGTGGTCGCCGCAAGTCCGCGTGGCCCTGGGCGTTGCCCCTGGTGCTCCTCCTGCTGGGAGGTCTGATTTTCGGTCTCTGGGCCCTGGGAAATCGTGACGACGGCGATTCGACCCCGCAGGGCACCGTGACGTCCTCCACCGCGAGCCCGAACGCCGAAATGGTCACCCTGCCCGCGAGCATTGTGGGCGAGGACGGTGATGAGATCGCGAATGAGATCGCTCAGCTCGGTGTGAACGTGGACAAACGTCTGCAGCAGGGCAGCGGCAACCCTGACGGCACCGTGATCTCTTCGGACCCGGAGGCCGGTACCGAGGTGGAGGTCGGTTCCACCGTGATCTTGTACGTGGCGTGGTCACCCGAAGCTGACACCAACGGCGGCGGCAGCCAGCAGAATACGGATGCCCCGGCGCAGGATTCCCCGGCCACGGAGAACCAGGCACCGGAGCAGACTCAGGCTCCGCAACCGGCCGAGCCCACGCAGGCTCCCCAGGAACCGGAAGCCGCTGATTCCCCGGCCACCCCGGCAGCTGAAGCTGCTGCCGATCCGGCCGAGGCCGCGGCGTCGTCACCCGCGGACGGCCAGCTGCAGAGCGTGGCCGAGGCTCCGCGATCTGATGCCGCTCAGGGCCAGCAAGGTGCCCCTGGCGCCGATCAGGGTTCCGGTAACGGCACCGGAACCGAGGGGTGACCCGGTATGGCACTGCCCGCAATGCCTGACCTGATCAACGACCGGTACAAGGTCGGTGAGGTCATCGGTCGCGGTGGAATGGCCACCGTGCACCTGGGTGAGGACACCCGTTTAGGGCGTCGCGTAGCCATCAAGGTATTGCGGCCCGAACTCGCCGCGGACGATACGTTCCACGAGCGGTTCCAACGCGAGGCCCAGGCAGTGGCTTCGCTCAATCACCACACCATCGTGTCCATCTACGACACCGGTGAGATCAAACCGCAGGGCCCGGACGGCGTGACACGGCCCTACATTGTGATGGAGTACGTGCCCGGGCAGACCCTGCGGGAGCTGATCCATGGCAAGGGCATCGATCCCGAACAAGCCATCGAGTACATGTTCGGAATTCTCGATGCCCTGTCTTTCAGCCACCGCGCGGGCATTGTGCACCGCGACATCAAGCCCGCCAATGTGAAAGTGACCCCGGACGGCGGGGTCAAAGTCATGGACTTCGGTATTGCGCGCGCCGTGGAGGACACCCAGGCCGCCCTCACACAGTCGCAGGCCGTCCTGGGCACCGCACAGTACCTGTCTCCCGAGCAAGCTCGCGGGGCCGCGGTGGATCCACGGTCAGACCTTTATTCCGCCGCGTGTGTGCTGTTCGAAATGCTCACCGGTCGCGCGCCGTTCGTGGGTGAGTCCTCGGTGGCTATCGCCGCCCAGCACGTGCGAGATGCACCTCCCGCTCCGTCCGCTCTGAATCCCCAGCTGCCCAAGTCCGTGGACCGGTTCATGGAGAAGGCACTGGCCAAGGACCGGGACCATCGCTATTCGGACGCCGCTCAGATGCGTCGCGCGCTTCGTACAGTTCTCGTGGAGTTGCCGGACGATCTCGAGGCCACGCAGGCCATGGACCCGACCAAGACCGCGGAGACCAGTACCAAGACCCTGCCCGCGGTGGGAGCCGGGGCTGCCGCTGGTGCTGTGGTGGCCGCGGGGCGCAGTGAAACCGCCGAACAACCGGCGTACTCGGGCGAGGATCCGGTGCACTATGAACTCGACCCGGATGAGGACACGGAGGACGTCCCGGCCGGAACGGGCGCTGCGGGCGTTGCGGGCTCGCAAGCAAACCCGCGCGACAAGAAACGCCGCCACGGTTGGATCCTCCCCGCCGTTCTGATCGTCCTGCTCATCACGGGACTGGGCATTGGCGGCGTCGTGGGCGTGCAGTGGTGGCAGAACCAACAAGTGGCACAACCGACCATGGTGTCCGTGCCCCAGGTCGAGGGAATGGACCGCACCACCGCGGAGAACACGCTGCGTGATGCCGACCTCGAGCCCACATTCAGCACTGAAAACAGCGATTCCGTTCCGGAGAAGCACGTCATAGAGATGGATCCCTCCTCGGGCACCAGGGTGGAGGCAGGTTCCACCGTGGCGGTAACCGTCTCCGATGGTCCGGGGAACGTGGACGTGCCCAACGACTTGGTCGGGCAAAGCCTGGACAACGCCCGGAACTCGCTGCGCGAGGCCGGATTGAGCGTGGGCGTGGTCAGCACCTCGAACAGCGCCACCGTTCCTGAGAACGTCGTCATGTCCACCGACCCCGCTGGCGGCACATCTGTCGAGAAGGACAGCCCGGTGCAGTTGCAGGTTTCCACCGGCCGGGTCACCGTGCCGGATGTGGTGGGCATGTCCCGCGCCGAGGCAGAAAACGCGCTACGCGCCGACGACGTGCAGTTGAATTTCAACGTGGCAGTTCGGGATTCCGAGGACGAGGCCACGGACACCGTGCTCGAGCAGTCCGCTCCGGCCGGTTCCTCGGTGACCCAAGGCTCCACCGTCACGCTGACCATTGCGCGGCAGGTCACACCGCCTCCCACACCCACACCCACACCCACTCCCACGCCGGAGCCCAGTGACGAGCCGACCGAGGAACCCACCTCGGCCGAGCCCACACCGTCCACCGAACCTGAGTCGACCGGTAATGACTCGGAAGAGCAAGGCGAGAGGCCGACTCCTGCTCCCACGCGGTCTCGCTGATCGGGTGACACACGAGAACGCCGGGCTCCCCTTCCGTGGGGAGCCCGGCGTTCTGGTTGTGGCCACCTCGTGTTGTGGCCGACTAGCGTTGTGACCGTTCAGAGTTGTGGCGGCTCCGCGTTTGCCGAGCCCGCAACGGTTGGTTCCCTGAAGGGCGTAGCTCAGGCAGTCATGAGCGGGGACAGCCCCGCGGCCGCCGCCGCGGCGCCTTCCTGGCCCACTTCTTCCAGCCAGGTACCCAGCATGAGGTAGCCGCCCTCGGTCAGGACGGATTCGGGGTGGAACTGCACGCCATGCAGGGGGGCCGTACGGTGCTTGAGGCCCATGACCACTTGCCCGTCCTCGGTGGTCGCGGTGACCTCGAGGCAATCCGGGACCGTGGCGGCGTCGACGGCCAGCGAGTGGTACCGCGTGGCCGTGAACGGGGAAGGCACGGATGTGAACACGCTGGTGCCGTGGTGGACGAGCTGTGAGGTTTTGCCGTGCATCAGCTGGGCCGCGTGACCCACGCTGGCGCCGTACACCTCGCCCAGAGCCTGGTGGCCCAGGCACACACCCAGCAACGGGGTCTTGGTCTGTTCGGCCCAGCGGATCAGGTCGGGGCACACCCCGGAATCCACCGGCGCACCGGGACCCGGGGACAGCAGAACGCCCTGGTGCTCGCCGGCCAGGGCGGTCACGGCGGCAACATCCAGGTCGTCGTTGCGGATCACCGTGGTCTCGGCGCCCAACTGCTGGAGGTATCCCACCAGGGTGTAGACAAAGCTGTCGTAGTTATCCACCACGAGAATCTTCACGGACACGAAAGCTACTCCTGCGCGTACAAGGCGATTAGACGGAACTATCGCGCAAGTCTACGCCCGCGCGAGCGGATAGACTGAACGCCGGTTTCACGCCCACGGCGTCTCAAGCTCGCAATGCGTACCGTGGAGGGCCCGGCCCCCGCACGTCCCACGCAGCAGGAGGAATGATCAGTAGTGTCTCAGCCCAAGAAGCGATTCGGTAAGTCCCGCGACTCCCTGGAATCCAACCAGAAGTACGCGCTCACGGACAAGGATCGTCAGCTGACCGAACTGGCCGCCGAGAACCTGCCGCGCAATCGTCACGCGGAAGCCTTCGAAAAGTCGATCGCCCGCGACACTTCCGGCTCCACCTCGGCCACGGCAGACGGCACCGATGAGCTGGACGTCGAGAAGAGCAAGAAGGCTCTGCGGAAAGCGGCCAAGCGCGATCGCACCGGCGACCCCCAGCCGACTCCCCTGTGGTACAAGGTGATCATGATCGGCCTGATGATCGTGGGCTTGCTGTGGATCATCGTGTATTACCTGTTCCAGGGCACCCTGCCCATCCCGGGGATCAACGTGTGGAACCTCATCATCGGCCTGGTCTTCATGATGACGGGGCTGATCATGACCACCAGATGGCGCTGACCCCAGTCACGCGACCGTAGATTTCTCAGCCCAGGAGGCACACCGTGGCCACGCCATCGCGGCAACCGGATCCAGAACCTGACCCCGTAGATCCCGCCAACAGCGGGAATGCCGGGGACACCACCTCTGACTCGCCTCAGGCACCGAAGGACTCCGCGCCAACTCCGGACATGGAAAAGTCCCGGCCGCAGGATGCTGCGACCGGGACCGCCCCGCTCATTGAAGACCGCAAGGACGATGGGGGGAACAAGCGTCAGATCAATGCCGCCCGCATGGAGGTGCGGTTGCGACGCATTGCGCTGCTCGGTCTTGTCCTGGTGCCCTTGCTGTACTTCATTGTGCAGTCACTGCGCTGACCCTCTCCCTGGCCCGCGCAGTGACCGCATGTGCGGGATCAGTTGGCTTCGGGAGCGGTGAACTCGACGTCCAGGTCGATGTTGACCTTGTCGGACACCATCACGCCGCCGGCCTCGAGAGCCGCGTTCCAGGTCACGTTGAACTCCTTGCGGGAGATCGAGGTGGAGGCGGTGAAGCCCGCACGGGTCACTCCGAAGGCGTCAACGGCCACGCCGTTGAACTCTGCCTTCAGCTCGACCGGCTTGGTCACGCCGCGCAGGGTCAACTCACCGGACACGGTGCCTTCGCCGTCGGTCAGATCCACGCCGGTGACCTTGTAGGTCATCTGCGGGTGGTTTTCCACGTCGAAGAACTCTTCGGAACGGACGTGGTTGTCACGAGCTTCGTTCTTGGTGTCCACGGAAGCCATGCCCACCACGATCTCGCCGGTGGACTGTGCTGCGTCCTCAGCCACGTTGAGCTGGCCGGAGACGTCCGAGAACTGGCCGCGCACCTTGGAGATGCCTGCGTGACGAACGCTGAAGCCGATCTCGGTGTGAGCGGGGTCCAGGGTCCAGGTGCCGGTGGTCATGCCGTTCAAAGTAGTCATAGGGAATCTCCTTAGAAATATCGCGCTCCCCGTTGGCCCGGGGAACAACTGCTTGCTTCGGAAACTACTTTACTCCCCTGTGTTGAGATGTCAACCAATTCCATGGAAACTATTTATATGATCTAGATCATAGAAGAACCCGATCCGGATGCGGATCGGGTTCTCCTAAGTGTTTTCGACGCCGCCCTACGGCCTGGGCTTGAGCCGCACGTTGGGCAGCTTGGGCGCCGGAAGAGCGCCGTCGTGGTGCGAATCGGCCACGACGCTCAGGAACCTGCCGTGCGGATCGGCCTCCGCAGCGGGCGGGGCGTCGTCGGCATTGATGGCGGACTGCCAGGCATCGCGATAGGCGACAATCTCGTCGTGGGAGCGGCCCACAAGGTTCCACCACATGGTGATCTGTTCGCCGAACGGGGTGCCGCCCAGGATCAACAGGATGACCTGCTCGCCCTGGGGTACCTGGAATTTCAACTTGCGGGCACCGGTCGCGAGGTGGGCCAGCTGAGCGGTCTTGAGAACTCCCCTGGGACCGCCGTCATCGGGGTCCACCTGAATCAGGGTCTTACCCTCGTCCAGCAGCACGCCGTGTTCGAAGTCCTCGTGGAGGTCGAATTCGACCTCCACGGTGTGCTCGGTGGCATCCACCACGAGCTCGGCGCCCAATACGGGATGGAACGAATGCACCGGCGAGCGCTGCCCCGCGAATTCGCCCAGGAACACGCGCAGATCCCAGTCGTCACCGCTCAGCGGCTCGGGGGTGTAGGCCTCGAAACCAGGATCGGTGTCGCGGGATTCATCGGGTAGCGCCAGCCACAGCTGGGCACCGTGCAACACGGTGGTGTCGGCGGTGGAGTATTCGGTGTGGCTGATGCCGCGACCTGCGGTCATCAGGTTGATACTGCCCGGGGTCACGGTGGCCTGATGACCGGCCGAGTCCTCGTGGTCAATGCGGCCGGTGAACAGCCACGACACCGTTTGCAGCCCGGTGTGCGGGTGCGGCGGAACATTCATGCCACCGGTCTCACTGACGTCATCGGGGCCGTAATGGTCCACGAAGCACCACGGGCCGATCATGGTGCGCCCGCGCGCGGGAAGGGTCCTGCGCACCTGCATGGCACGCGGCCCACCCAGCGGAACCTCACGGGGAACGATGATCTCCAGGCCCTGCGTGGGCTCATCCTCTCCGCAGAGTTGCTCTGAAGGATCCGGTTCGATATTGCTCACTGGGGGCCTCTTCCCTTGGTTCTCCCTGGTTCGCGATGTTCCCGCGTTCAGATCTGGTAGTCGATCACGGACTGCTGGCTGAGCCCGTGGAACTGCCGTTGGTGGTACACCAGGGGTTCGCCCGAGCCCTCGTCGCCCAAATTCTCCACGACGGCCGCGTTGAAGACCAGAGCGGGGCCCGCCTTGACTCGCGCCAGCGGCACTGCGCGCAGCACACGGCGCACGCCCAACAGGCGTGGTTCACCAGTGGGTAGCTGCTCCCACGGCATGTCGTCGCCAAAGCGCGGGGCGCCGGAAATTGAGAAGGCACGGGCCAGGTCCACGTTGTCCGCGTCCAGGAAGTGCACCAGGAAGGACTCGGCGTCGGCCACGATCGCGGCCGAGCCCCGCTTGGCCTGCAGGGAGAAACCCAGGATGGGCGGTTGCGCGGAAATCGACGACAGCGAGGACGCAGTGAGGCCCACCGGCCCCTCCGGCCCGGCCACGGTGATGATTGCGATTCCCGCCGGGTGCTGCCCGAAGGCGGACTTGAAACCGTTGATCAGGCTCTCGTCTTCCACCAGGTCCTCCGTGGGAGCCACGAAGTCCGCGACCTTGGCGGACGCATGTTCCGCCTCTTTGCCGGTGGTGGGAACGCTGTCCAGAACATGCTCATGACGTTCCGGCGACATGAGATCAGCGGTGTCCGCGCCGGGCTGCGACGCTCCGGTGGTTGCGTTGCGGGGCTGATCTGTCATGGAAAGTCCTTCCGAGGAGTGGACGCGGTGAACGGCCTCGATGGCTGTGAGGCACGTGGTAGCTGTAACGGGGGCTGACTCTCCACAATTCCAGGCCGCACCGGTTTTATTCATCCCGCCGCGCAACAGTCCGTCACAATCACTGTCTTTCGACCGGCGCTTACGGGGCCGCTTCACCCCACGCGGCTAGCGCAGCGAGCGGTACTCCTTGGCAAAGTGCACGAGCGGCGCGTCCGCGTTACCGGCGCCCTCGCCCCGACCCATGGCCACTACGCGGCCGATGAACACCTCATGGGTGGCAGCGGTATGGCTCGAGACGGTTTCGAGCTCGAACCAGGCCAGGGAGCCGTCCAGCACGGGGGTCCCAGAACCCTCGGTGCGGTGGAATGGGACGGAGTCGAGCAGCCCATCCACGGGGTTGCCGGGGCTGGCCAACCAGTTGGCCACGGAACGCTGGGACGAGTTCAGCAGACTCAGGGTCCACACACCGGAGGTTTCCACGGCCTCGCAGATCCGCCCCATGTCGTAAAGACACACGAGCATGGTGGGCGGATCGTAGGAGACGTCCGCGAACGCGGTGACCGTGGCCGCGTGATCCTTGCCGCGGTGCCGCGAACACACCACGCCCACACCCGCTGCGTGGTCACCGGCCAAGAGCCGATAGCGATCCACTTGTTCGTCCGTGGGTTCTCGATCCACTGCCTCTGCGTCCATGGGTTCAGTCTGGCATTTCCACCGAGGCCGCCGCACCGGATCTGAACGGACCCGCCTCACCCGCCCCGCTTCTCAAGCCCAAACCCTCCGCTAGTCCCGTCCCCGGTCATCCGCAGCGTGATGTTGAGCCTGCCACCGTGCTTCATGCCCAACTGCGGACCACCGGTTCCGGGGTACACCTTGGGCACTCCGTGGAACGCGTACCGGGACGGGCCGCCGAAGACGAACAGGTCCCCCGAGCGCAGTTCGATGTCCTGATAGGGCGCGGTGCGGGTCTCAGTATTACCGAACCGGAACACGCACGTGTCCCCCAGTGACAGGGACACGATGGGCGCGGCCGAGTATTCGTCCTTGTCCTGGTGCATACCCATGTGTGCCTGGGAGTCGTAGTAGTTGATCAGCGCGGAATCCGGTTCGAAGTTCAACGCCAACTCACTGAGCTCCCCGTACGCGTCCGCTGCGGCACGCTGACCCGTGTGCACCAGCCAGTCCGGTAGCTCCTGGATCCCCGGACCCGCACTCGCCCCGTACCGGTAGGGCCGCCAATTGCGCCCCAGCATTACGGACTGCACGGACATCCGGCCTCCGCCGGGCATCACCTGGTGGCGCATGGGAGAGTCCCTGACCCACACGCGACACTGCGTGACCAACTGGGCCTGCCGTTCGGGATTCAACCAGTCAGGAAGGTGCACCGCGCCGGGAGCCGGTTCCTGACGTTCACGGGGCACGGAGAACAATTCATTGACCTCGAACCTGGTCATGCATCCAGCGTACGCAGCACCCCCGACATGGTTAACCGGTTGTTCACCCACTGGTAACCTCCACTGCTACTGTCAAAACATGGTTAGACAGCGTCGTGCATTGATCGTCAGCACGGGACGCGACCGGGGGGCTCTAACGGGTGCACGCGCGCTTGGACGCGCGGGGTGGCACGTGGGAATCGGCACGCCTATCGGCGGCGGAATGCCCGGGGCGTCTCGAGCGAGTTCCGTGCATCATTTTGTGCCCAAGCCTCGCGGGGACGATTCCGCGTTCCTGCACGGAGTTCAAGCCGCCATCGAGGAGGGCTCCTACGAGATCGTCTTCGGCGGCGGTGACGACTGGATGGCCGCGTTGTCCGCATACAAGGACCAGATCCCCGCGGTTGTGCCCCACCCCGACAAGTCCGCAGTGCACGCCGGCCTGGACAAGGTGACCCTCGCGGAAGCTTCCGCAGTAGCCGGATTGGCCGCTCCCTACACCGTGGCCGCAACGCGCGAGGAACTCGCCAACTGGCATGGGCCCGTGGTGGTCAAGTGCCGTGCCCACTGGTCACAGGGCCAGACCCGCCCCCACCGCATCGACGCCCGACTGTTCGCGGACAGCGCTTCCGCTCAGTCCCAGGTGGAGCGCATCCTGGACGCCGGGGCCGAGCCCATCCTGCAGCGCCCCGTCAACGGCGGCCTCAGTGCGCTCATTGGCATTTTCCACGAGGGCCGCCTGCGCGCCCGCGTTCAACAGGTCAGCCCGCGGCTGTTCCCCACGCCCTACGGCGCCTCATCCCGAGCCGTCACGGTCCCGGTGGATGAGGAACTGGTCGCCCGTTCCGAGGACCTCCTGCGCGATCTCGGGTGGTCCGGCCTGGTGGAACTCCAGTTCCTCACCGGTGACGACGGCGCTCCCCACCTCACCGACCTCAACGGCCGCTTCTACGGTTCTATGGCACTGGCCGAAAAGGCCCGCCCGGGACTGGTCGACGCTTGGGCCCGTACCGAGCTGGGAGAGCCCATGCCGAACCTTTCCGACGGTCGCCCCGGTGTGCGTTACTCGTGGTTCGCCGGCGATCTTCGGCGCGCCAACCGCGAGCGCCGCGGCGGGCTCGCGAGCGACGTCGTGGACACTCTGCGCTGGGGCATGCGGGCACGGCACAGTGTGTGGGACCCCAAGGATCCCGCGCCGGCCGGCTATCTGGTGACCCAGCGGCTGCAGAGCTTGCTTCCTGGCCGGAGCTAGCCGCGCTTCTTGCGCCGCATGGCGCCGATCATCTCCGTCACCACGGTGCGCTCGGGGGCGCGCATGAACAGCAGCCCCAAAAGGTAGATCGCGAAGACTCCAGCGGTGATCGTCGCGAGGATGACGAACGCCGGTAGATCGACCACGAATGTCTGCAGGGCCAGCGCCCCCACGGTGGCAATTGCGGCCAACAGGACCGCACGGACAACGAGCCCGCGCAGCATGCCCGGTTCCAGCCCGTGATGCCTGCGGTAAAGCAACCAGCCATTACCCACCGCGGCGAAGATGAACGACAACGTGGTGGCCAGGGCAATGCCCGCAACGCCCATGAGCGGGCCCAGGACGATGTCACCCACCACGTTGATGACCATCGCGATAATGGCAATGGTCACCGGAGACCGGGAATCCCCCACGGCGTAGGAGGCCCGCACGATGACCTGCCGACAACCCAGGGCCAGCAACGCGGGGGTGTACCAAAGGAGTGCGGTGGCGGTGACGGCGACCTGAGTGTCGTCGAACGCGCCGTAACCGAACGCGAGGTCGACCACCGAGACGGCACCCACGGCGAGCACCACGCAGATGGGCGTCAACACCGTGACCGTGACACAAAGCCCCCTGCCCACGAGCCGACGCAGCTCCGGGGCGTTCTTGGCCGATGCACTCAACGCCGGGTAGAGCGGGACCAGAAGCGAGGCGATCAGCAACGTCTCGGGCAAGTGCACCAGTCGCCATCCGTAGGACAGCGCGGTGATGCTGCCCTCGTCCAGGCTGGAGGCGACCGCGCGGTCCACCATGGTGTTCACGTTGGTCAGCGCCGTGCCCACCAGCATGGGCGGGGCCAGCCGGGCGATTTCGCGGAACCCCGGATCCTTGAGGTCAAAGCTCGGTCGCAGTTTGGTCCCCAGCGTGCGCAGCGGTGGGATCTGGAAGGACAACCGCAGCGCGGAGCCGATCACGAAGCCCCACGCGAGCGCCTCGATGCCGTACACGGGCCCGAACAACCCCGCAGCCGCGATCATCACAATGTTGAAGGGGACACCCTCCAGCGCGGACCATGCAAAACGACCGTGAGCCTGCACGAGCGAGGCGATCAGGTTGGTGCCGGCAATGAACACCGTGGCCAGCAGCACGATCCGCATCAGGTGTTCCGTGATGGCAGTCTGCTCCGGGCCGAACCCGGGTGCGATCACGGCCGTCACCGGGCCGGTGAAGATGCCCGCGAGAACGGCTATGAGCCCCAGGATCACCATGGTGACCGTGAGGGCCACGTTGAAGCTTCGATGCCCTTGGCACTTGCCCGTCTCCTCGGCGGCCTGGCGGGCCGTCACGGGAGTCACCGAGCGGGCCATGGCATCCGCAATGAGGGCGAGCACCACGTTCATCAGGCCTTGGGCCACGAGGTAGGCATCCAGTCCGGCGCCGGCGCCGAACACCGCGGCAATCACGATGTCCCGACCGAAGCCGAGGATCACGGAAAAGGCGGTCAGACCGGTGACCAGAACTGCCGCGCGAGACACGCTCCAGCGCGGGTTGCGATCCGCGTGCCTACCCACGGGTCGTGGCTTCCGCCGATACCCGGGAAGACGAACTGCGCACGGTGTACCTCATGCACCCTCCCCATGGACGCAGTTGACTGGCGGATCGTCGCTGAGTCTAACAGCGGCGCGGCGGGGAATTAGTAGACCTCGCACGCCGTTATTTCCCGTAGAAAGCATCATCAAGAAGTGAGGTATTACGTGCGCCAACCGCTGTCCGTCATTGATTTCGCAACCGTCCGCAAGAATCAGTCCGTGGGTGAGAGTTTCGCCGATTCCGTGACCCTGGCTCAGGAAGCCGAGCGGCTCGGATACACGCGCGTTTGGTATGCGGAGCACCACAACATGCCCACCATCGCGTCCTCCGCGCCGGCCGTGCTGATCTCGCACATTGCGTCCAAGACGGAATCGATCCGGTTGGGTTCCGGCGGCGTCATGCTGCCCAATCACTCCCCGCTCACGATTGCCGAGCAGTTCGGCACCCTGGCCGAGCTCTACCCGGGGCGTATCGACCTGGGCCTGGGCCGCGCACCCGGTACGGATCCGCGCACGCTACAGGCACTGCGCCGCTCACCTCAGTCCGCTGAAAACTTCCCGCAGGACGTCAAGGAGCTGCAGGGCTACCTGACCGGCAACTCGCGCATCCCCGGAGTCTCTGCAACACCCGGCGCCAACACCAACGTGCCGCTGACCATCCTGGGGTCCTCGTTGTTCGGTGCGCAGTTGGCCGCGTCCTACGGTCTGCCCTATGCGTTCGCTTCACACTTCGCCCCGGATGCCCTGGTGGACGCGGTCAACACCTACCGCACCCAGTTCCAGCCTTCGGAGCAGCTGGCCGAGCCGTACGTGATCGCTGCGGTCAACGTGATCGCCTCCGAGGACGCCGACGACGCCGCTCGTCAACTCGAAGCCACCCAGCGGGCCCGAGTGCGCATGATGGTGGGCCGCGGCCGCGAGTTCACCGAAGATGAGATGGATATGGTCATGGCATCCCCCGCCGCGCAGCAGATCCTGCACATGCTCAAGTACATGGCGGTGGGAACCCCTGACACCGTGGTCGACTACCTCGAAGGGTTCGCCAAGCATGCGGATGCCGATGAACTGATGATCTCCCCCGTGGCCACCCGCCAGGCGGACGTCCTCAAGGGCATGGAACTGCTGGCCGGAGCCTGGAACAAGTAAGGCCCCAGCCAACAAACCCCGTGGAGAGGGTCAGGAGAGTTTCCCGAGGAACGTGCCCAGAGCGGCGTCGAACTCCTCGGGATTCTCCATGTTCGGGGTGTGGCCGCAGTTGGTGATCACGGCCAACTCGCCGTGAGGCAGCAGCTCGGCCATGCGCTGGGCTGCGCCGCCGTCGAACGCGTCGTTGTCGCCAGCGATGACCAGGGCGGGCTTGTCGAAGTTCTTGAGTGTCTCGACAAAGTCGTTGCGTTCGGCGCGGCCGCGCATCGCCGCGGTGGCGCCCTCGAGCGGCGAGGCCTGGATCATCTCGAGCACGGTCTTGGCGACCTCGGGCAGCCGCTGGACGTTGTCTTCCCAGATCATTTTGGGCAACGCGGACTCGCCGTACGCGTCCATGCCGCCGCTCACGATTCCGTCCGCGGCCACATGACGACGCCGCCGCCCCGCCGCGTCCTCGGCCTGCGGGACCGTGTCATTGATGATGAGTGCGCTCACGCGCTCCGGGTGGGATTCGACTAGCTGCATGGCCACCTGACCGGCCATCGAGAAGCCCAACAGCACCGCCCGCTGCACCTGCAGCTCGTCGAGCAGTGCGATCACGTCCGCCACGAATTCCTCCGTGTACACAATGCCGGGGGTGACCTCCGATTCACCGAATCCACGCAGGTCCGGCGCGATCACGCGCCAGCCTTGCTCGCTGAAGGCCTTGACCTGACCGTCCCACATGGAGCGGTCGTAGGCGTGGCCGTGCAACAGCACGAGCGGGGCGCCCTGGCCCTCATCGGTATAGGCAAGGTCGACGTCGTTGACGTGTGCGGTGTGCGTGGTGAATGCGGAACGGCTCATGGCTCCCATGATGCCAGCTGCCCGTCAAGGGCCTGCACAACGCGCCAGGCGATGACGTCTGACGGCCTGGTGGCCCGCTTTACCGTGCATTAAGACGTTACGCATTGGCCCCTTGAACGACGCCGACGCCACCCGCCCCCGGGAAGGGGCGAGCGGCGTTGGCAGGTGCGCAGCTACCAGGGTGCGACTAGATCTCCGCAAATCGCACCACGGTCCGGCTCGCGATGGCCGCTATCACGGTGGCGATCAGCAGGCCCAGCGGGACGGTCCACCGACCTAGATTCGCCACCATGTCCATCCAGAAGTCCGGCCAAGCCACGATCATCGCAACCAGCCCGAGGACCACGAGTACCACTGTCACAACTGAGATCACGGTCCACACCACACCGAGCGCGCGGTAGATACCGCCGAAGCTCATGCCGGCGAACAGACTCATGAGGCACAGAAGGAACAGTGAGACGGCCACGATCAGCGGGTTGCCATTATCCAAAGCCGTGATGGTCAGGTAACTGACGCCCACGCCATACCCTGTTGCGGATTCGATGGCCAGAAGGACGAGGCCTACTGCCACGACCACCAAGGATGTGACCATGAATCCCATGGCTGTTCCGGCCCAGAAGTTTCGGCGGGTGCTACCGAATGCCAACGATCCGGCGAATCCCCTGTTGGCAGTCAGTGCACCGTGCGAGATCAAAAACCCTGGGATCGCCCAGAAAATGGCCTGGTTGTACTTGAATCCCTCGCTGACCTCGGACGGCAGCGGCAGACCGGTTCGGATTCCGATGATGAGTCCGATGATGATCATGATGACAGCCACCATCAGCAGGATGGCCGGAGCAACCACGAACGATTGGCTTCTGTTGGTGACGTAGAGTGCGAGATTTCTGCGTGCGTACTGCATCACAAGCTCATTTCTGCGTTGTCCATGCCGCGCATTCCGCGAGCGGCTACGAGTTCCTGCAAGGTGACCGGCTCGACCGACACGTTGGATTGTGCAGCGCGGCGGTGATCGTCGTCGGTGGCGGAGCCGTCGACCGTGACGGAAAGGATGTTGCCCAGTCGGTGCTCGCGAAGAACCTGCCGCTCCCCCACCAGTTCACGGACCACGGGCTCGAGCCCTCGGAGCACGAAGGCACTGTCCCTGGCATGGTCGATGTCCGCATTCAGAGTGACCTGCCCGTCCTCGAGCATGACCACGTTCTCCAGCAGATCCGAGACCTCGTCGATCAAGTGCGTGGAGAGAATCACGGTTCGGGGGTGTTCGGCGATCTCTCGCGCAAACTCTTCGTAGAACAGGCTCCGGTGCGCGGGATCCAGGCCCAGATAGGGCTCGTCCATGAACGTGTACGGCGCCCTGGAGGCCAACCCGATCACAATGGCCAACGCGCTGCGCTGACCACGCGAGAGCTTGACCGTCCGAGTCCCCATGGGGAGCCGGAACCGAGAGGCCAGCCGCTCCGCGAGCGCAGCGTCCCACTCGGGGTAGAACCTGGGGAGGATGCGCAGTAGTGACGTGGGTGTGTCATCGTCGTGGAACTTCTGGTCCTCGTGGATGAAGCACGTGCGTTCCAGCACTTTGGCGTTTTCCCTGGGGTCTTCACCGTCGATGAGGACCTCTCCCGAACTGCGGAACTTATGATTCAGGATCACGGCCATCAGCGTGGTCTTACCCACCCCGTTCGCACCGAGCAACCCGTGCACCCGGTTGGGTGCGAAATCCACGGTGATGTCTTTCAGCACGTGCTTCTTGCCGAAAGACTTATTGAGGTTTCTGATCTGAATGCCCTGCTGACCCGTGTCCCACGGAGCACCCGTTCGATGATCTGCCTGTAGAGCTTGGGAACTCATGGCGTGTCCTTTCTGATGAGCGCAACCATGTCGTCCAGGGACAAACCGAGTCGCTGTGCCTCGGCCACTGCCGGGCGAATGAAGTCTTCGTCGAACGCCTTACGGCGTTCCTCACGCAAAATTTCAGGACCGTTGGCATCCACGAACGTTCCTATTCCACGACGCCGCACCAGGACTCCCTGGTCGACCAACCGCCCCAGCGCTTTTCCTGCCGTTGCGGGGTTGATGCGGTAGAACGCCGCTAGCTCGTTGGTGGAGGGCACAGCCGAGTCCACCGGGTAATTGCCCTGGAGGATGTCGTCCGCAATCTGGTCAGCCAGGACCATGAAGATCGGGCGACCATCTTGTCTCGGTGTCATGACACCTCCTCTAGTTATTTGCTTCCTTACTTCACTAATTAACCACTTAACCTATGAGCCGTCAAGAGCTGGCGCCGGCGGGTTCGAGGGGGAGATGAGAAAGGCCACGGGAACGACATGGGGCAGGACCAAGTAATCCCGCCTGACTGCACGGTAGGCGGGTCTACCGTGCAGTCAGGCGGGACGCAATGGCGGCGCTCCGTCTTGCGGGCGCGAAAGCCAGGGCCAGCAGCTTCAGCGCTGGCCAAGGTGGCCGAGGTGGCCGAGGTGGCCGAGGACTACCGGACCGCGACCGACCAGATGAGCAGCATGGTCACGAAGAAACCGGTGAGGTAGTTGAGCCACAGGAAGGTTTTCCACCCGGCGTTGGCCCGGCCGGAATCGGCATCGGTCACGGCGCGGAAGCGCAGCACGTTCACCAGGTACGGCACCGCGAGCAGCGCGGCCAGCTGGCCCGGCCAGTCGGTCAGGAGCATCAGCAGCCCAGCGCCGGTGTACAACGCCGCGGAGACCCACACCGTGGGCCGGGCACCGAGCACGGTAGCCACGGAGGCCAGGCCGCCATCACGGTCCGGGACCACATCCTGCACGGCACCGAACATCTGCGAGGCCATGCCCCATAGGAAGAACCCAGCCAACAGCGCCCACAGCCCCAGCGTGAAATCGGCTCCCGCGAGCACCAGTCCATAGACCGCCGGTGAGACGAAGTGCGTGGATGAGGTCACCGCATCCAGGAACGGCTTCTCCTTGAACCGCAGCCCCGCCCACGAGTAGGCCACCACGGCAAACAGGGACACCGCGAGCACCGCGATCGACAGCAGGTTGCCAGTAGCGACAGCCCAGCCCGCCAACACGAGCACGAACGGGGCTGGCACCAGACACGAGGCCAACAACACCGAACGACGCGCGGACTTGTCCACGACCGCGCCTTCCACGCCTCCCTTACGGGGATTGCGGAGGTCGGATTCGTAGTCGAACACGTCGTTGATGCCGTACATCGCCAGGTTGTAGGGCACCAGGAAGAACACGGTTCCGAGCACCACGAGCCACCACGGCAGTCCCCCGGTCAGCAGCACCGCCGCGGTGAACGGATAGGCGGTGTTGACCCAGCTCAGTGGCCGAGATGCCCAGAACAGTTTGCTAATCACTCGTCTCCCGGGGGGTTGTCGATCGAGGTGTGGCCGGACGGGGCAGCGCCCGGCCGCCGAACATCAGAAGAGCCATCGGTCACGTTTCCGGACGCCCTGCGAGATTCCACCCAGCCGCCCAACAGTAACCACAGACCCGGCAACAAGAGCACCCCGGCCAGGGGGTACGCGAAGTCCTCGAGCGGCGCCAAGCCCACTTGCACACCGGAGATGTTCTGGTCCGTGTAGGTCATGATGCCCGCGGCGATCATCAGGTTGTCGAACACGGCAGTGAGCACGAACAGCAGCACGGTCGAGGCGCCCAACGCGCCCCAGAAGAGCCGGCCGGGTTTGCGCAGCACCACGGCCACAAGCAGCACCAGTGCCGCCAGGCCGAGGAAGATGAAGTTCACGTCCCAGTACGTCATGACTTGCCCCCGTTGCGCACACGCGGCCCGCCACCGGCGATAGTCCCGTCCGGGGCGGAAGGCCGCGAGCGACGTCGTTGCCGCGCGGCAGCGTCGTCGCCCGAGGAACCGGGCGATGTGGCGGACCGCGAGCGCAACCAGCGCCAGAGCACGGGCGCTCCCAGAATGTAGATCATGGTCTGGTAGCAGAGGAAAGCCAGGAAGAAGACCTCCTCGAGTGGCAATTCGGGCGACACGAAGATCCCCAGCGTGAGCGAATTCTCGCCGTGCCAGAACAGTCCGTTGATGATGCCCACCACGTCCCAGGCGAGGAAGAACAGCACGCCCACGATCAACACGAGCCACGCTCGCAGCGGAGCCCCGGACCAGAAGTAGAGGTTCCACCGGCGATCGATCAGGGTGTAACAGCCGATGAACACGAGCAACATCACGAGGTACATCAGTCGGTGCCCTCCCCGGCATCGACTGCACGTGTAGCGGGTCTGGATGGTGGGCCCACGGCCGGGTCTGGATCAGACCCGGCCGCAGTGTTCACCGCAGATTTCCCCCCGGGCGCAGTCCCCCGAACTGCGTCGCGTACTACTTCGGACGAGATGAGGCACATGGGTACCCCGATTCCCGGCCGCACGGATGAACCCGCGTAGTACAGCCCCTTTATTCCCCTGTCGTCCACGCCCGGCCGGAAAAGAGCCGATTGCGTGAGCGTATGCCCGGGGCCAAGCAGAGATCCGCGCCACGCGTTCACGTTGGACACGAAATCAGCGGGACCGTAGGTTCGGCGTACCTCGATCCGCTCTGCCAGGTCTTCGATGCCTGCCCATTGGGCGAGTTGGGCCACGGCGGCGTCTGCCACCTTTTCAACCTGCGGTGAACCGGGTTGGTTCACCTCGGCCGTGCGGATTCCTCCTCGTCCCCAGTCGGGCACGGCGGGTGACGGAACCAGGATGAACAGGTTCTCGTCGCCATCCGGGGCGGACCCCGGATCGGTCGCGGACGTCATGCACACGTACATGGATGTCTCGTCCGCAAGTTCTTTGCCCTCCGCGATGCGCGCGAAGTTGTCCGGCCAGTCCGCTGTGAACAGCAGATTGTGGTGGACCAGTTCGGGCAGCTTTCCGCGCACGCCCAGGCACACGAGCACCCCGGAGGGTCCCGGGTCGCGACGCTTCCAGCGCGATTCGGGCGCGCGGAACGGCTGCGGGAGCAATTCAGTTTGTAGGTGGTGCAGATCGGTCGCACCGACGACGACGCTCGCCGCTTCGCGCTGCGGCGTCCCGTCCTCGCGCTGGTATCGAACGCCGGTGACCGCACCGCGGCGTCGGCCCACTCGGAGCGGAAATCGGCCGGAGGAGCTCACGTCGATGCCGGTGACCGTGGCGCCGGTGACGATCTCCACACCGGCCTCTCGCACGAGTCGTTCCATCGCATCCACGAGCGCGGCGAAACCGCCCTGCGGGTACTGCACGCCGTCCGTGAGATCCAGGTGACTCATCAAGTGGTACATGGCCGGAGCAGAGTCCGGCGCAGCACCCAGGAAGACCGCGGGATAACCCAGGATCTGGCGTTCCCGTGGGTCTGGGAACCGCTTGGCGATGTAGCCTTCCATCGAGTCGCTCAGCAGTGCCCCCAGCCGGGGCAGGTTCTTGAGCACCTCGGGGGTCATCAGCTCGAGGGGCTTGGTGAAGTTCGTGTACAGGAAGTACTTCTTGGCCAGCTCGTAGACCTCGGCACCGGAATCGAGATAGTGCTTCAGGGCAGCGCTGGAGCCCGGGTCCAACTGCTCGAAGAGCTCACCCGCTTCCCCGGACACCACGTCCACGGGCTGGGAGTCCAGGTGCTGTTCGAAGAACGTGCGGTAACCGGGCGTCAGCCGGCGCAGGTCGAGTTCTTCGTCCGCGCTGGAGCCCATGAGGCGGAACCAGCGGTCGATGACCTCTGGCATGAGGTACCAGCTGGGGCCAGTGTCGAACCGAAAGCCCTGCGCGGACCAACGCCCTGATCGTCCACCCAGGGTGTGCTGTTGTTCGAGCAGCAGGACGTCACGGCCGTCCTTGGCCAGCAGGCCGGCCGTGGCCAGGCCCGCGAACCCGCCGCCGATCACTACCGTGCGGCTCATGAGGCACCTCGCGATCCGGTTTCCGGAACCGAGTCTTCGCTCGCGTTCCGGTCACCACGGGACCCGGCGTGCGACTCACTGTCGGTCTCGAAACGGGGTGCACTGCGCGATCCTGTGAGGACGCGCGCAGCAATGCGCGCCTTGACCGCGGTGGGTACGCTGATGCGCTGCTGCGTCAGCTCAGCCGCGGGAACGGCGGCAATCCTGCGGGCCAGTTCATGGAACAGTCCGTGGGCCAACAGCACCGCGCGGCGAGCGCGCCGGTCGAGGGCAAGGATGCCGGGCACTGCGGCGTCGAGATCAGCGTGCAGGTCGGCCAGCAACATGTTCTTCTCGGTCTCCCCGAAGTCCTCGGGGTCCGTGTCCGGGAAGTAGGTGCGGCCCAACTGGTCATGGTCGGCGCCCAGATCGCGCAGGAAGTTGACCTTCTGGAACGCCGCACCCAGTCGACGTGCGGTGGCGCGCAGCATCTCGCGCTGCTCGGGGGTCTCAGCCTGCGTTCCGGGGAGATCCATGAAGACTTCCAGGCACATCAGACCTACAACCTCGGCGGAGCCGTAAATGTAGGTCTCCAACGAGGCCGGGTCGTGCTCTGCCACCTCAAGGTCCGCGCGCATCGATGCAAAGAAGGGCGCGGTCAGTTCACTGCCGAACCCGTGACGGCGCGCGACGTCCGCGAACGCGTGCACCACCAAATTAGTAGAGAATCCGCTGGCCAGGGCCTGCTCGACCTCGGCTTCGAGTTCGTCGAGGGCCGCCCGCACGGGACCCGTGGCGAGCCCGGCGGCGGAAGCGGTGCCGTCCACCACTTCGTCGGCCACGCGCACCAAGGCGTAAATGCTGGCAATGTCCCGACGGCAGTGACGCGGCAGGGTGCGGCAAGCCCACGAGAAGGACGTGGAGTAGCGCCCGATAACCTGCCCGGCGGCAGCGGCGGCGGTGCGGGTGTACAGCGGGAGTGGGGTACTGGGAGGCGTCACGAGTCGAGTCATTTACTTCCTCCTGTGCAGTACGTAGTGGCAAATGGCATCAAGTTCGGCTCGCTCCTCGTCCGGTAAGGGCAGATCCTCCAGAGCTTCCCGGGCCTGGGCAACCAGATCGGTCGCGAGTTCCACCGCACTGGTTTCCGCACCGGCCTCCGCAAGAGCCGTCTTCACCTGGCCCACTGAGACACGTCCTGCCGCGAAATCAGTCAGTACCTGGCGCGCCTGCTGGTCTTTCATTCCGTGAGCGGTGAGCACGGTGGCCTTACCTTCGCGCAGGTCCGCTTCGGTGGATTTGCCCGTGATCTGCGCATCACCGAAGGTCCCCAAGATGTCGTCAACCACTTGATACGCGACTCCGATCCGCGAGCCCGCTTGGGCGAGCCGAGCGGCGTCGTCCTGATCCGCCCCGGCCAGCAACGCACCGGCCTTGAGCGGGGCCTCGAACGAATAGGTCGCGGTCTTGAGCCGTTCCATGCTGAGGATGTCCTGGACGGCGGGATGAGCGCGGCCGTAGCGGTGCATCGACAGCAGCACATCGTCCAGCTCGCCGGCTGCCGAGGCGGTCACGGCATCGAACACCACGGCCGCTACCGGCTGTAGGCGTGCCGGATCAGCGGTGCACGTGGTGGCCAGCTGCAAGGCGCCCGACAGCAACAGGTCTCCGCCGATGATTGCCGCGGCCTCGCCCAGATGCTGCGCCTCGTTCGACGGCGCTCCCGCGTTCTGCGCATCCCTGCGGTAGAGCTCCCCCACGGTGGGGCGCCCGCGCCGCACCGGATCGCGGTCCACTACGTCATCGTGGACCAGAAGTGCCGCGTGCAGCAGCTCGAACGAGGCCGCCAGGCGAACACAGTCCGGATCCGGGATATTGCGTGTCTCGCCCCGCATGATAGGTTCGGTGTGCCCCGCGAATGCACGCCAGGCCAAGTGCGTCAGACGCGGGCGCAGCAGTTTGCCGCCCGTGACCTGATCGCGAACGCGTGAGCGCAGCACGGGAAAACCGGGACTCTGCGTGACCGCGTCCTTGAGCCCGTCGAAGTAGGCATCCAGTTCTTCGATGACCGCGGTCCGGAAAGCATCCCAGGAGTGGTCATCTGAAACCGCGCCGTCCCTCCGGAGGGATGCGGGGTCGCTGTGGTGAGAATGCGTGAGCCGTGAGGAAGTCATGAGTGCTGATCACCTGCTCCTTGGGTATCCCAGATGCCCAGGGTGTCCTGTTCCTCGACCGGACGATCATTGAGTTCATCCCGGTAGGACTCGAGGCGGGACGCGGTCCCCGTGAGAAACTGCAGGACCGCGTCTCGGCCCGCGCTATCCAGCTTCTCCAGCTCACCTTCGACCATGCTCATCATAGGGTAGACGTGCTCCATGGTTTTGGCGCGGGAGGCATCAGCGGCTCTGACAACCATTCGACGGCGGTCATCGGGATGCGGTTCTCGGACAGCGTGACCCGCTCGGACCAGTCGGTCCACCACAGCGGTTGCGGCTGCACTCGTGATGTGGAGCGCCCGGGCCAGCTCGGAGGGCCCCATGGGTTCGCGCATCAAGATGGACATTGCGGCGTAATCAGTTTCTTTGAGACCCATGATCCGGCGGACCTGATAGCCAATTTCCTCGTTGAGCCGCACCACGCGGCGCAATTCACGGCTGTGAGGGCTGACAAAATCGGGCCTAGACCGCGATTCAGCCATCAACAACCTCGAATTTCTAGTAGTTAGAAAAGTTGATACCCATCATGCTTTAGGAAACGGTGAACTGTCCAACTCGCGGCGTCAGCGCAGCTGCTTGAGCGCTCGCATCACCGAGTTGCCATAGCCCCCTCCGAAACGGATCGCGTGCACAAGCAACGGCGGTAACTGGTACCACGGGACGCGCTCACGCCAGCCGTCCCCCAAGGGATAAACGTCGTCATAGGCGCTGAAACAGTCCTCCCCAAAACCACCGAAGAGCAGCATCATGGCCAGGTCGTACTCGCGGTGGCCATAGAACGAGGACGGGTCGATCAACCAATTGTGGCCGTTGGAATCGACCACACGGTTACCCGCCCACAGGTCACCGTGAAGCAGGCTGGGCGGCTCGACCGGCCCGGCCAGTTCAGCAGCACGCGGCGCAAGTTCGTCCAACAGATCCTGGGCTCCCGGGTCCAAACGCCTCGAATCGATAGCCGTGCGCAACAACGGTTCGATCCGGCGGTGCAGCAGGAAATCAGCCCAGTCAGCCGTGGGTGAGAGGTCCACGGGGAACGAGCCGATGCGCTGCGGCAGGTCAGGGTCCAGCCCACCGAAATGCGGCGCCTCCGCTCGGTGAATTTGCGCCAGACCGCTGCCGCATTCCGCCTCGGTCGCGGCTCCACCCGCCCCGTACGACTCGTCAATCCACTCCAGGACCAGCCCGTGCTCAGTCACACGGATCACGCGGGGTACCGATAACTCGGACGGCGCCGCTGCTCGGAGCGCTTCGAGCCCGGCAGCCTCTAACTCCAGCACCCCGGCGGGCGCATCGAGCATGGTCTTAGCGAACACCGGCCCGTCGGAAGTCTCCAGCCGGTAGGCCGCCGCGGTGTCACCACCGCTCAGCGAATCCACACGGGTGACATCGAGGCCGGCAGTGAGGTCTTCTGGCAACTGATCCATATTTCTTCTCTACACCATTTCGGACAGTGCTCACAGGCTCTTTCCCTAGGCTTAATTCGTGCAGCTACAGGACAAAGTGATCATTGTGACGGGTGGCGCCTCCGGTATCGGAGGCGCCTTGAGTCGAGTGTTGGTGCGCCGGGGCGCGAGCGTCGTGGCTGTCGACATCAATGAACAAGCCGGCCAAAAGCTCGAGTCGGATGTGGGCGAGAGTCTGGTCTTCGTGGCGGGTGACGTCTCGCTCGAGGAGACCGCGCAGGCTGCGGTGCGGACCGCCGTCGAACGCTTCGGGCGTCTGGATGCCCTGGTCAACAACGCGCACGCATCCAAGCAAGCCATGTTCCTGGACCTGGACCTGGACGAGGATGCCTGGGCACTGTCCTTCAACACCGGCCTGCGCGCCACGCGCCAGTTCATGAAGGCCGCACACTCGGAACTGGCCAAGCAGGGCGGTTCGGTCATCAACTTCGGATCCGGTTCCGCAGTGAGTGGTCAACCGACGCAGGCCGCGTACGCCTCTGCGAAGGAAGCGATCCGCGGTCTCACCCGTGTGGTCGCCAACGAGTGGGCCGGGGACAGCATCCGCGTCAACGCCGTAATGCCCATTGCGCTGACCGAAGGCGTGGCCCAGTGGAAGGAAGCCTTCCCGGACATGTACCAGAAGTCGCTGGGCAACATCCCATTGGGACGGTTCGGCAACCCCGAGGAGGATGTCGCCCCGCTGGTAGCCTTCCTGGCCTCCGACGACGCCCGCTTCATCACGGGCCAGGCGATCGCCGTGGATGGCGGGGCCACCAAGCTCTACTAAGCCTTCCTGGCTTCGATGAATGCCATCGGTGGCGGCTCGTCTCCGGATCGCCACCGATGATGTTCAAGAAACATCTGTCACGAGGCTGATGCGTAGGTTCTGACCGGAGATACTCGATACATGTCCCCCGAGCAGCCCCCTGCCTCTGTCGATCTGCCTGCAACCCATACCGCTCCCGTGGTGATCACCGGGGCTACGTCGGGGCTAGGCCTCGCAACAGCCCGGGCCATGGCGAAGCAGGGAATCCCTCTGATTCTGGCAGTTCGGAACATGGCTAAAGGTCAAGAAGTGGCGGCAGCTCTTTTGCGGAGCGGCGTCCGCGTAGCCGTCCGGCGACTGGACCTCGCGAACCTTGCCACCGTGAAATCTTTCACGGACGGGCTCATCGAGGACGGTGTGATCCCCCGCGCCATCATTTGCAACGCGGGGGTTCAGACATTCGATCGGTTGCAGCGCTCCGCGGATCAGTTCGAGCTGACCATGGCCACCAATGTGCTGGGCCACGTCGCTCTGCTCGACCCTCTACTGAGCCACATGGCTCCCGGTTCCAGGGTCATCACGCTGGGCAGCGAAACTCATCGCGGTGGCCTCCGAGCCTTCGGCTTTCCGGGTGCGCTACTCGACCTCCAAACTGGCGTGCATCGCCATGGCCTACGAGGTCGACGAGTCCTGGGCCGCTCGTGGTATCCGGGCCGCGAGTTTTGACCCCGGCCTCATGCCGGCCACCGGCTTGGCCTGCAATTACCCGAACATTGTGCAGAGGATTTATGCAGTGGCCGCGCCACTGATTGCTCGACTTCCGGGTGCCAATTCGGTCAAGATCTCGGCCGAGAATCTCGCGTGGCTGGCCACCTCACCGGAGGCGGAACCGCTCATGGGTTGTTACGTCGCAGCCCGAAAACCACGCAAGAGCTCACCTTTGAGTTACTCCCCCTGACCTGCGAAAAGACGTCTGGGAGACGAGTCTTGAACGCGCCAACATGGCGCGGAGAAACAGCACGGACTGACCCGTTCCGTTTCCGGGATGTGACTTGCACCGCCAAAACTCTGTGCTAATGTCTCTCGCAACAAGGATCATGAGTCCCGGTGTAAAGCTCTGGCTAACCGGGCGGCAACCCTCCAGCACGTAGCGGGGTGCCCCAGATGACGATCCGGCCGCCGCGCACCCGCACGGCGAGCAAGTACGGCGCACGGAGAAACCTCCGGCGTCCCGAACCGCCGGAGGTATTTTTATGCCCGCCCTGTCCACACCCCAGGTCTCGGAGCAGACCGTCGCCACGGGGCCACCCACGGGAACGTCGTGGTTGGTGCGCAGGCCGCGCCGCGAGTCTTTGATCTCGTTCGAGGTGTTCCCGCCGCACCCCACGCGCGATCCGGAAGCCGTGTGGCGCAACATCGACGCGATGGCCGCCGCCGGTCCCGATTTCTTCTCGGTCACCCACGGTCACTCCGGCACCAACGGTGTCTCCCGCGAGACGCTGCGGCACTTGCTCAAGCAGACCAAGACCCCTGCGGTGGCCCACCTCACGTGCGGTGGCACCGATCGCGCGGGTCTGGATCGCGCCGTCGAAGATTTGCTCGACGACGGCGTCCGCGACCTTCTCGCCTTGCGTGGCGATCCGCCCGTGGGCGGCGGTGAGTGGGTGACTCATCCGGGTGGCTTCGATCGCGCATCGCAACTGGTCGAGTTGATCCGCGAGGTCGAGGAACGAAAGTTCGGTGCCTGCGAGCGCCCCGGCAAGCGTCCGGTCTCGGTTTCGGTGGCCTGCTATCCGGTGGCCGCGAAGGGCCGCGATTTCGAAGCGGACCTCGCTGCGCTGTGGGACAAGCAAGAAGCCGGGGCGGATTACGCGATCACCCAGGTGCTCTACGACGCTCAGGACTATGTGAGGTTCCTGGAGCGTGCGCGCTCGGAAGGCATCCACCTGCCCATCATTGCCGGCCTGGTTCCACTGACTGACATCAAGCGTTTGGGCCGCATGACCGAGCTGACCGGAGTTCCGATCCCCGAACGGATCACCAGCTTCCTGAACACCGAGAGCCCAGCCGAGCTACGCCGCAGGGGCATCGCGGCAACGCTCACGCTGATCGACGAGCTATTGGATTTCGGCTGCCCCGGTCTGCATTTGTTCACTTTCAACCGCCCGGATGCGCCTTTGGCCATCCTCGATCATCTCCGGGTGCGCGATGCCGCCCGACAATTTCGCGGGGGTATCACCGCGGCCTGACCGCCGCACGTCAGTGGCCGTACCACGGTCACGACAGCGCCCGCACTTCCCTTCCGACAGAACCTTTTGGCAACGGTCTCAGTGACCGTGGCTTCCCACAACACACCCTTTTATCCTCAGGAGCACCCCGAATGACTGCCGTTTCCAAGACTTCGTTCCCCGCCGCGACCATCCTGGGCTACCCCCGGATCGGCCCCGATCGTGAACTCAAGAGGGCACTTGAGGCCTACTGGTCCAAGCCCGCCGAGAACCCCGCCCACTCCGTTCTGGACACTCTGGCCAAACTGCGCGAGCGCACCGTTCGCCACCTCAGCGGCCTCGGTCTCACCGACGACGCTTCGATCCCCTCCGACACGTTCGCGGTGGACCAGACCCTGGACACCGCCCTGGCCCTGGGCGCGGTTCCGGCCCGGTTCCGCGCGGACGGTTTCCGCCCCGCAGCCCCGGACACCCCGCAGGGCATTGAGCTGACCACCGCGCTGTCCCGCGGAACCGATCACCTGGAACCGTTGGAGATGACCAAATGGTTCGACACCAACTACCACTACTACGTTCCCGAGATCGGCCCGGACACCCCGCTGTCCGCGCACCCGGAAAGCCTGATCGAACGGTTCGTGACCGCCCGTGAGACCACCGGCGCCATCACTCGCCCGGTACTCGTGGGACCCGTGACCCTCTTGCTGCTGGCCCGCCCGGAAACCACGGATGCACCGGGCACCCAGCCGTTTGACCGTCTCAATGACGTGGTCGACCTCTACATCCAGTTGCTCACCGCGCTCAAGGATGCGGGCATCCCATGGGTCGAATTGGACGATCACGCCCTGGCCGCCGAAGGCTGGGACGTTCCCCGCGAAACCATCATCGAGGCGCTGGCCAAGGCCTACACCCGTCTGAGCTTCCCCTCCAACCGCCCCGACATTCTGGTTGCTGTCGGTTACGGGGATGCGGGTGAGGACGCCCAACTCGCCCTTGCCGCGACCGACATCGAGGCCCTCGCCATCGACCTGGACCGCGGCAGTGAACCCGGTGGGGCCGCACTCGAGGCGTGGGGCGAGCGACCGCTGGTGGGCGGCGTCGTCGGCGGTCGTACTGTGTGGCGCACTGATCTGGAGAAAGCCTCGGAAACACTGGACCGCCTCAAAGAGGCAGCCGCGGGCCGCATTACCGTGGGCACGGCGACCCCGTTGCTGCACGTCCCGCACGATGTGCAGCGTGAAACCGCCCTCGACCCGGACGTCAAGGAATGGGTCGCGTTCGCGGACCAGAAGGTCGCCGAGGTCGTGACGCTGTCCCGCGGACTGACCGAAGGCTGGTCCACCGTGGCCGCCGAACTCGGCAAGGACGCACAGATTCGTTCCCGCCGTGCAGCCCACCCGGCCACGAACCGCCAGGAAGTGCGCGCCCGCACCGCGGCCGTCAAGCAGCAGGACCGCGAGCGCGCAGCCGCGGACGAGCGCCGCACCGCGCAGGCTCAGCGCCTGAACCTGCCGCCGCTGCCGACCACGACCATTGGTTCGTTCCCGCAGACTCCCGGTATCCGCACCACGCGCGCTGCTGTCCGCGCCGGCCGCATCGACCAGGCCGAGTACACCGAGAAGATCCGGGCCGAAATTGCCCAGGCCGTGCGCAAGCAGGAGGAGCTCGGACTGGACGTGTTGGTGCACGGCGAACCCGAGCGCAATGACATGGTGCAGTACTTCGCCGAAGGGCTGGATGGCTTTGTCACCACTCAGCACGGTTGGGTGCAGTCCTACGGTTCGCGCTGCACGCGTCCATCGATCCTGTTCGGCGACGTCTCCCGCCCGGCCCCCATCACGGTGGACTGGACTGGTTACGCGGCATCGCTGACGGACCGCCCGGTCAAGGGCATGTTGACCGGCCCGGTCACCATCCTGGCGTGGTCCTTCGTGCGCGACGACGCCCCGGCCCGCGAGGTCGCCGACCAGGTCGCTCTGGCTCTGCGCGATGAAATCACGGATCTTGAGGCCGCGGGAACCGCCGTCATCCAGGTGGACGAGCCCGCGCTGCGCGAGCTGTTGCCACTCAAGTTGGCCGACCGCCCGGACTACCTGGACTGGTCCGTGGGCTCCTTCCGGTTGGCCACCGGCGGTGCCCGGACTGCGACCCAGATCCACACGCACCTGTGCTACTCCGAGTTCGAGACCGTGCTGGACGCCATCGACGGCCTAGACGCCGACGTCACCACGCTAGAGGCCTCGCGTTCCGGATCGGGCATTGTGGACGGCCTGGCCGCCGGTGACTTCCCGCGCGATGTGGGCCCCGGCGTGTGGGATATCCACTCCCCGCGCGTACCCACCTTCGACGAGGTCGCCCAGCGCGTGCGCCACGCCGCCACCCAGATCGGCGCTGACCGTGTGTGGGTCAACCCCGACTGCGGCCTGAAAACCCGCGGCTGGCCGGAGACCGAGGCAGCCCTCGATCGTCTGGTGGCCGCCGCCGTCACCGTACGTGCGGAGCTGGCCGGTAACACCCCCCACAACGACGCCGCATCCGTACCCGCCGTCGCCACCGCAGACACCACCGCTCGTGAAGCCGAAGGGAGCCTCCTGTGACCGAGCAACCGAAACCCGCCCCCTTGGGTACCCCCATCGTGGCGCCCATTCACCACAGCGCGGCATATGCCTTCAACACGCTGGCCGATGCGCGCGAGGTTTTCGCACAGCGTGCAGCCGGATACACGTACGCCCGCACGGGGAACCCGAACGTCACGGCGTTGGAGAGCGCAGTGACCAAGCTGGAACGTGCCGAGTGCGCCGTGGCCACCTCGTCCGGTCAGGCCGCGGTGACCCTCGCGCTGCTCGCGCTGACCGGACCGGTCAATGGGCACGTGGTGGCGTCATCGCACCTGTACGGAGGCACCGTGGATCTGCTCACGGACACCCTGGCGGAAACCGGGTTGACCGTGACCTTTGCGGACCCGCGGTACCCAGAGGAATGGGAAGCCGCCGTGCGCCCGGAGACCCGGGTGTTCTTCCTGGAGTCGATTGCCAACCCGCTCGCAGACCTCCCGGAGCTGGACGCCATCGCGGAAATCGCCCACCGCAACGGTGCCGTAGTGGTCGTGGACAACACCGTGGCCACCCCGCATCTGTTCACCCCCGGTGAGCACGGTGCGGACCTGGTCATCCACTCGGCCACCAAGTACCTCTCGGGTCACGGGGGTCCCCTGGGCGGGCTGTTGGTGGACACCGGCAATTTCGACCCCACCCAGGATCCGAAGCGTTGGCCCTGGTTGACCACTCCGCATCCCCGCTGGGGCGACCGCTCCCCCGTGGAGGTCTACGGCGCAAAGCGAGCGCTGTTGGGTGTGGCCCGTTGCAAGTACCTCAACGATCTGGGCCCGTGCATGACCGCCATTACCGCACACGAGATCCTGCAGGGAATCTCCACGTTGGGTGTGCGGGTGGAGCGGCAGTCGGCCACGGCGGCGTCGTTGGCCACGACCCTCAACCGGCACCCCGCTGTGGCCCGCGTGCATCACCCGCAGTTCGGTGGCGCGCGGCAGGAAGAACTCTACGAGCGGGGCGGCTATCGAGGTGCCGGCGGCGTGTTCTCCGTGGACCTCAACGGCACGCCCGAGCAGGTCGAAGCTGTTGTGAACTCGCTACGCCTCATCAAGCTCGCCGCCAACATCGGTGACGTGCGCACCCTGGTGGCCCACCCCGCGAGCATGACGCACTGCCGCCTGACACCCGAGCAGTTCGAGGCCAGCGGGATCACCGAGCAGACCCTGCGCTTCACCGTGGGTCTCGAGGACGTCGCGGATATCACCGCTGACCTGTTCCAGGCCCTGTCCGTGATTGCGGACGCCCCCGAAGCACCGTCCGCGCGGGAAACCGCTGCCGATCCCGCCCCGCTACATGCCCGTGAGGCACACCGCGATTCCCACTACCAGCCGAAGGATTCCGTTCATGACCATCACTGATTTCTCCCTGCCCGGCCTGGCCACCCGCGCCATTCACGCCGGCCAGGAGCCCGACGCGACCACCGGCGCGGTGGTCCCGCCGATCTACCAGACCTCCACGTTCGTGCAGGACGGCGTCAACGAGTTCCGCACCGGCGGCTACGAGTACAGCCGCGGTTCCAACCCCACGCGTAGCGGTTTCGAGGAGCAGCTCGCGGCCGTGGAGCGCGGCACCCGTGCCTTCGCGTTCGCCTCCGGAATGGCCGCCGAGGATGCCCTGCTGCGCTCGGTCCTCCAGCCCGGCGATCACATCGTGTTGGCCGCAGACGTCTACGGCGGTACGTTCCGCTTGGTCGATCAGGTGCTCTCCAAGTGGGGCGTCACGCACAGCTTTGTGCCCTCCGCTTCCGCCGACGACGCCGCCGCGACCGTTCGCGCCGGCGAGACCAAGGTGCTGTGGTTGGAAACTCCGTCCAACCCACTGCTTCGGATTGCGGACATCGCCGCGTGGGCGCAGGTCGCCGACGCCGCCGGAGCACTTTTGGTTGTCGACAACACCTTTGCCTCCCCCGCTCTGCAAAACCCGCTGACCCTGGGGGCTCATGCGGTGGTGCATTCGACCACCAAGTACATCGGTGGCCACTCGGACGTGTTGGGTGGCGCCGTGGTGGTGGGGAACACCGAGTGGAACGGCCAGCCGTTGAGCGAATTGATTGGTTTCCAACAGTTCGCCGGTGGCGCCGTGGCCGGGCCTTTCGACTCTTTCCTGGCGGCCCGCGGTCTGAAGACCCTGCCGTTGCGCATGGAGCGTCACTGCTCCAATGCGTTGGAGATCGCTCGCTGGTTGCGTTCCCGCGAGGACGTGGTGGACGTCTTCTACCCCGGGCTCGAAGAACACCCCGGCCACGATCTGGCCACGTTGACCCTGAACGGTGGCTACGGCGGGATCATCTCGTTCCGGCCCCGCGGTGGGGAGGCAGCGGCCCACGCGTTCGTGAAGAACACGCAGCTGTACAACCTGTCCGTGAGCCTGGGGGGTGTGGAGTCGCTGACGTGCGTGCCACACAACATGACCCACGGTTCCCGTGTGGGTACCCCGCACGAAGTTCCCAAGGACCTGGTGCGCCTGTCCGTGGGCATCGAGGACCTGCAGGATCATTTGGCGGACCTGGATCAGGCGTTGGCTGCGGCTGCGCGGGAGAGGCAGTCATGACTATCACCGCGAATGTCCGCTCCGATGCGGCTGCCGGAAAAGATTCCACGGCACGCACGGGCACGGCCCCTGACACCGCTGACACCGACGAAGACCGTTTTTCAGTTCCACCCACCATTCAGGAGCTCCGGTCGCATTTCGCCCCGGTCTTCGAACAGATTGCGCAGGACGCGCTGGAACGTGAGCGGAACCGTGAACTGGGCCATGGCGCCGTCGAGCTGCTGAGAGAGTCGGGGTTCACCAAGGTACGGCTGCCCCGCGAACTGGGTGGATTCGGAGCGAGCCTTGATCAGCTCCTGGATCTGTTGATCGATCTGGCCGCTGCAGACTCCAACCTGCCGCAGGCCCTGCACGGGCACTACATGTTCACTGAAGTCCATCAGCACCAGCCTCAGGGTGAGGTTTCGGACTGGTGGTTGTCCGAGGTGGCCGCGGGCAAGGTGTTCGCGAACGCCCTGGTCGAGCTGCCGCCTGCCACGGGAGCGCGTCCGGTGGTGATCACACCTCGCGACGGCAATGTGTCTCGTGGCGCGGTTGTTTCCGGTGACAAGTTCTACTCCACCGGTTCGTTGTTTGCGGATTACATCCTGGTGCTCGGCAAGCAGCCGGGCTCCGAGAACGATACATACGTGGTGGTGAATACCCGCGATCCCGGCGTGGAATTGATTGATGACTGGAACGGTATCGGACAGAAGCTCACGGCCTCCGGCACCACCAAATTTCACGACGCTGCCGTGGATGCGGAACGCGCCATGACACTTGCCGTTCCGACCGGGCCCCTCGGTTTCCCGTTCCTGTGGTTGATCCTGGCCGCGACACACGCCGGTATCGCTCGCGGGGCGCTGAACGACGCCGCCGCATACGTTGCCGGGCGACGACGCACCTACGTTCACGGCTCGGGTGAACTGCCATCTGAGGATCCGTTGGTTCAAAACGTCGTGGGGTCCATCTCCGCCAAGGCCTCTGCCGCGCGACACGTTGTCTTGGGCGCGGCCCGCGAATTGGAGGAGGCCTTGCTGGCCACCCGTGACGTGGATTCGCTGGAGGACCCCGCGTTCCTGGATGCCTATGCGGCTGCTTCCGTATCGGCTTCCGAAGCTTCCGTCGCAGCTGCGGAGCTCTCTCTCGAGGCGGCCAACCTGCTGTTCGAAACGGGCGGAGCGTCGTCATTGCTGACCGACAAGCAATTGGACCGGCACTGGCGTAACGCTCGCGTGCTGGCTAGCCACACCCCGGGTAGCTACCGGCTCAAGTCCATTGGCGATTTTCGCATCAACGGCACCGTGCCGCCGCTGTCCGCGCGCGTGCGCAATTCCGATACCGCCTCCACGTCCTCGGAAGGGGAAACCAAATGACCGTGACCCTTGACGAGACCTCTCGCCTGGCCGACGTACGCTCCCAGTTGGCGCCCGTCTTCACGCAGATTGCCGATGGGGCCGCCCAGCGCGAAGCCAACCGCCTCATCGACCACCATTCGGTGGAGGCTCTGAGGAATGCCGGGTACACCCGATTGCGCGTGCCCGAAGAATTCGGGGGACTCGGGCTGAGCTTTGCAGAAACTGCCCCGTTCATCGTGGGGTTGGGTGAAGCCGATTCCAACCTGGCTCAAGCGCTGCGGGCACACACGATCTTTATCGAAGGTGTGCTGAGCCATCCGGATCCCGAGTACCGGTCACTGTGGTTGAACCGCATCGGTTCCGGCGCCGTGGTGGGCAACGCCGTCACGGAAATCAACAACGCGGTTGGTGCTTCAACCACGGTGCTCACCTCCCTGCCTAGCGGGGAACTGCGGCTCAACGGCACCAAGTTCTACTCCACCGGATCACTGTATGCGGACTGGGTTCTCGTGGCAGCTGTGGATGAGGACGGTAATGACCTGGGGCTCGCGGTCCCCTCTGACGCCGACGGCGTCACGATGGTCGATGATTGGGACGGCTTCGGCCAGAAACTCACGGCCTCGGGTACCACCACGTTCGACAACGTTCTGGTCGACCCCGCTGAAGTGGGGCCAGGCTTGGACAACGGTGGTCGACTGGCCACCGGGCAGGCGTCCTGGCAGTATCTTCATTTGGCCACGTTGACGGGAATCGGCAGGGCGATCCAACGGGACGTGGCCGAGTACGTGCGCGGGCGGCGTCGTTCCTTCAGCCACGGCGGCGCGGAACTTCCGCGCGAGGACCCCCAGGTTCTGCAGACCGTGGGAGAGGTCGCGAGTTCAGTCTTTGCGGCCCAGGCGGCGTTCGATGCCGTGGTTCCGCTATTGGGCGGTTTACTCGCGAAGGACCAAGCCGGGCAAGAAATCACCGAAGCGGAATCCGATGAACTTTACGTCGCCGTGTACTCGGCCCAGCAGGTGATCGCCAAGAACGTGCTCGATGCCGCCACCCACCTGTTCGAAGTAGGCGGAGCTTCTGCGACGAGCGAGGCCAAAAGACTCGACCGGCACTGGCGCAACGCACGCGTCCTGGCCAACCATAATCCGTTGATTTATCGCGCCCGCTACATCGGTGACTGGTTCGTGAACGGAACCGGCCCGGGGCGTCATTACCGAGTGGGCAGCACCGCTTAGACCACCAACCGGCTGTCCGCCCCTGCCGATCCAACCCGCTGACCGCGTTCGAGAGGAACTTCCCCATGACCCGTAAACCCCTGCGTTTCAACGCCTTTGTCATGAACACCAACAGCCACATCCACCACGGCCAATGGCAGCGCCCCGAAGCACAACAAACCGAGTTCACCGACGTGAACACTTGGATCAATGTGGCCCGACTTGTGGAGGATGCCAAGTTCGACGCCATGTTCTTCGCGGACGTGGTCGGCCATTACGGTGACGCTGATTCCTCCTACGAGGAGTACGTGAAACAGGGCCTGCAGATCCCGTCCAACGATCCCACCGTGCTGCTGGGAGCACTAGCAGTGGTGACCGAACACATCGGCCTGGCCACGACGTCCAATGTTTTTCAATCGCATCCGTTCCAATTCGCTCGTCAAATGGCCACCCTCGATCACATGTCCAACGGGCGTATCGCGTGGAACATCGTGACCGGCACGCAGGACAATGGCGCCCGCAACTTTGGACTGCCGCAACTCACCGATCACGCGGAACGGTACGCGTGGGCGGACGAGTACGTGGATGTTCTCTACAAACTGCTGGAGGGATCCTGGGATGATGATGCGATTCTCAAGGATCGCGAGGGCTTCCGGTACTCGGACTACTCCAAGGTGCACAAGATCTACCACGAAGGTCAGCGGTACCAGGTCGAAGGGCCATTGCTATCCGCGCCCTCGCCCCAGCGGACACCGGTGTTGTACCAGGCCGGTTCGTCAGCGTCCGGTCGCGACTTCGCCGCTCGAAATGCGGAAGCCACCTTCATCATCGCCCCGTCCATCCGCACCGCCGAGGGCCTCATCAAGGACACCCGCGAACGGGCTGTCCGTCACGGAAGGGATGCTCACGACATCGCCTTCTTCCAAGGCATGAGCTTTGTCATTGGTTCCACCGAGGAAGAGGCTCGGGCAAAAGAGAAGATCATCGACGAGAACGTCTCGCTCGAGGGCTACGCCGCTCACGCTGCCGTCGTGGACCGGGACGGCCGTGTATATCCGCCGGAAACTCCCCTCTCCGAGGTGGAGACCAATACCGTGCGTGGATTCCTGGAACTCGCGAAGAAAGAAATCACGGATCGCGAGCCTCTGGTTGCGGATCTGGCGTGGAACCGAGCTAAGGCCAACCGCGTGGTGGGCACGCCGGAGCAGATCGCGGATGAGCTCGAACGCTGGCAGGACATCGGGGTGGATGGCATCAACGTCATGAACTGGGTCATCCCTGACTCGTTCCAGGACTTCGCGGATCACGTGATGCCGGTGCTGCGTGATCGAGGCCTGGCTCAGTCCGAGTACGCCCCGGGCACACTGCGGAAGAAACTTTTTGGCCACGACCGGTTGCCTGATACGCATCCCGCGGCCAAGTACCGTGGCGCGTTCGCGAACTCGGAACGTGACCCGCAAGGGCAGTTGACCGGGGCCAGCATCTAAGCGTCCCGGACAACATGAGGCCCGCCCACCTGAACATCATCGGGTGGGCGGGCCTCAAGCATGCTGCGGGGGTGACGCTAGAGGGGAGCGGCTACGAACCCCGCAGGCCAGCGATGTCGAGCTTCTTCATCTCCAGCATTCGCTCGAAAGCCCCCGGCTGTTTCATCAGCTCGTCCATGTCAGCCGGCGCGATCTGCCAGCTCACTCCGAACTGATCCATGCACCAGCCGCATTGTTCAGCTCCGGGCACTACCGAAAGCGCCTCCCACAATCGGTCAATCTCTTCCTGGTCCTTGCAATTGACCATCAGAGATACACCGGGAGTGAAGCTGAAGTCCTGTTCCACCCCGGAATCCATTGCCGAGAACCATTGGCCCTCCAGCGTGAAGTCCGAGTACATGACACTGCCGGCGGTCGCCGGGCCGGTTTGGTCCCCGTAGGGAACCAAGTGACCGAGGGCCGAGTCATTGAAGGTCGCGATGTAGTAATTCGCCGCCTCGTGGGCGCGGTTCTGTGCCTGGCCACCGAACATCAGCGACGGCGTCAGGAACGGACGAGGCTCCCCGTCGGGATTCGTCAACATGAGCTGCCAGCTCACCCCGTAGCGGTCCTGCACCCATCCGTAGTACTTGCTGAAGGGGTACTCATCGAGCGGCATCAGTCCGGTGCCACCCTAGGACAGCCGATCCCACACGCCTTTCAAAGTCGCCTTGACGTTGTCGTCGCGTGACGGGTCAAAGTTGAGCAGGAATGAAATCGCGGAGTTCGGCTTGAACTCTTCCCCCGCATTGATCAGGAGGACTTGGTAACCGTCGATCTCGAGGACAGCCGTCAGAAGTTCGCCGGCAAAGTCCTTCTGGAAGTCGAGGAGCCCTTCCGTCGGGTAATGGGACGTATCTCCAACGCGTGTGTTCGGGAGAGCGTGTTCGTAGAACTCAACGCCCTCGGCCGCGTTCCCTTGGAACCAAAGGTTGGGCACGATCTTCTGCATGGGATCCTCCTTGGACTCCGTAGCCCGCTTAGCTGAGAGGCCAGCAGCGTTGCGTCCCAGTATCCGCCCGCGTTCCTGACCAGGCAATGAGCCGCCAGCACGACCCGTAAACGCGAAAAAGCCGTGGGCAGCCACCCCGCTTTCGAGGGGTGTCTGCTCATGGCTTCAGCTATGAGTGTTAAACGCAAAGGAGGGGTACCACCCTCAAGTGATACCCCTCCTCGCTACTAAATTAATTCCGGCGGTGACTTACTCTCCCACACCCTCCCGAGTGCAGTACCATCAGCGCTGTGGGCCTTAGCTTCCGGGTTCGAGATGGGACCGGGCGTTTCCCCCACGCTATAACCACCGAAAACCCAACCCCATCAACACGAGAACGTCGCGTAGTGGGAAACCTATACATCCCAACACCTAACAAGAGACCAGCCCCTGCAGTCTTGGTGGGTTCCAGTACCCCGCAACCCGAACCCCCACTCAAAAAAAAGGGGGGAACAAGACCACGGGTGTTGTGGACCATTATTCAATTACCAAACCAACCCGACCAGACCCAAACACCTAAAAGTGCTGGCCTGTG